>DATJGT010000047.1:0-65176 GCA_035494695.1 Rhizomicrobium sp.
CGAAAAGCTTTCGGCCTATGAATGCGGCTTTAACGCCTTTGGCGACGCCCGCATGAAATTCGATGTGCGGTTCTATCTGGTCTCCATCCTGTTCATCATTTTCGACCTGGAAGTCGCGTTCCTGTTTCCCTGGGCGATTACGCTCGGCACGACGGGCGCTTTCGCCTTCTGGTCGATGATGGTGTTCCTTGCCGTCCTGACGGTCGGTTTCATCTATGAGTGGAAGAAGGGAGCGCTCGAATGGGAGTGATCCCCGCAAACACCGCCGCCCGTTCGGGTGTCGAAGGCGGCGCGCAAGTTTCCGATAACGATCCTTATTTCCGCGCGCTCAATGCCGAGTTGCAGGACAAGGGCTTTCTCGTCGCCAGCGCGGATTCGCTCATCACCTGGGCCCGCACAGGCTCCTTGATGTGGATGACTTTCGGGCTTGCCTGCTGCGCCGTCGAGATGATGCAGGCTTCGATGCCGCGCTATGATCTGGAGCGCTTCGGCTTCGCCCCGCGCGCAAGCCCACGCCAGTCCGACGTGATGATCGTCGCCGGCACGCTGTGCAACAAAATGGCGGGGCCGCTCCGCAAGGTGTACGACCAGATGCCGGAGCCGCGTTACGTGATCTCCATGGGATCCTGCGCAAACGGCGGCGGCTATTATCATTACTCCTATTCCGTCGTGCGCGGCTGCGACCGCATCGTGCCGGTGGATATCTACGTGCCCGGCTGCCCCCCGAGCGCCGAAGCGCTCGTCTACGGCATCATGCTCCTGCAGCGGAAAATCCGCCGCACCGGCACCATCGAACGCTGAGGGACCGCGAATGGCCGGAAGCCTCGCCGAACTCGGCAATCACATCGCGCAGGCGTTGCCCGGCGCGGTGATTGCGCAGAATGTTGTCCGCGGCGAACTGGTGCTCGATGTGCAGCCGAGCGACATTATGCGCGTGGTGGAATACCTGCGCGATGATCCTGAGTGCGATTTCAGGCTGCTGATGGATATTTGCGGGGTGGATTTTCCGAAGCGCGAGAAGCGTTTCGATGTCGTCTATCACCTCCTGTCTCTCAAGAAGAACCAGCGCATTCGCGTCAGGCTCCAGACCGACGAGCAAACAACGGTTCCGTCCATCGCCAGTATTCATCCCGGCGCCAACTGGTTCGAGCGCGAAGCCTTCGACATGTATGGGATCACGTTCGCCGATCATCCGGACCTGCGCCGCATCCTGACCGATTACGGATTCTCCGGCTATCCGCTTCGCAAGGACTTTCCGCTCACGGGTTTTGTTGAGCTTCGCTACGACGACGAGCTGAAACGTGTCGTCTATCAGCCCGTGCAGCTGGTTCAGGAGTTCAGGGATTTTGATTTCATGAGTCCCTGGGAGGGTGCAAAGCAAATTCTTCCGGGTGATGAAAAAGCATCGAAGGAGCCGCAGAAATGAGCGCCGCTCCGACGCCCACGCCTGACGAAGAGAACACCTACACCGTCAATTTCGGGCCGCAGCATCCGGCGGCGCATGGCGTGTTGCGCATGGTGCTCGAGCTGGACGGAGAAGTAGTGAGACGCGTCGATCCACACATCGGGCTGCTGCATCGCGGTACCGAGAAGCTGATGGAGTACAAGACCTACATGCAGGCGCTGCCGTATCTCGATCGCCTGGATTACGTCTGCCCGATGAATCAGGAGCACGCGTTCTGCCTTGCGGCCGAGCGTCTGCTCAATCTCGAAGTGCCGAAGCGCGGTCAATACATCCGCGTGCTCTATTGCGAGATCGGCCGGCTTCTTAACCATTTGTTGCAGGTCACCACCCAGGCGCTGGATGTCGGTGCGCTCACCCCGCCCTTGTGGGGGTTCGAAGAGCGCGAAAAACTGATGATTTTTTACGAGCGCGCGTCGGGAGCGCGCCTGCATGCGAATTACTTCCGGACCGGCGGCGTGCACCAGGACGTAACGCCCGATCTGCTCGAGGACATTTACGCATTCTGCGGGACGTTCCCGAAGGTGCTCGACGATATCGACGGACTGTTGGTCGAGAACCGTATCTTCAAGCAGCGCAACGTCGATATCGGCAAGATCACGCGAGCCGATGCGGAAGCGTGGGGCATGAGCGGCCCCATGTTACGCTCGACCGGCGTGGCCTGGGACCTGCGCCGCTCCCAGCCCTACGAATGCTACAACGAGCTCGAATTCCAGATTCCCATCGGCGAGAACGGCGACAATTACGATCGCTATCTCATCCGCATGGCGGAAATGCGCGAATCCACGAAGATCATGAAGCAGTGCATCGAGAAGATGCCGGACGGCCCCGCGATCGCGCAGGAAGGAAAGGTGGTGCCGCCCCGGCGCGGCGAGATGAAGCGCTCCATGGAAGCGCTCATCCATCATTTCAAGCTCTACACCGAAGGCTACCGCGTGCCGGAAGGCGAGGTGTACGCGGCGGTGGAAGCGCCGAAGGGCGAGTTCGCCGTGTATCTCGTGTCCGACGGCACCAACAAGCCGTATCGCGTGAAATTTCGCGCGCCGTCCTTCGCGCATCTGCAGGCGATGGACTACATGTGCAAGGGCCACATGCTGGCCGACATCCCCGCCGTGCTCGGATCGATCGATATCGTTTTCGGGGAGATCGACCGGTGAGCTTTCGCCGTCTTGCGCCAGCCGATCAGCAGCCTCAGAGCTTCGCGTACAGCGAGGAAAATAAAGCGCGCGTGGAGCGCGACATTGCCAAGTATCCACCGGGCCGGCAGCAGAGCGCGGTGATTTCCGCGCTGTGGATCGGGCAGGAGCAGGAAGGCTGGGTCACGAAGCCGATGATCGAGCATGTCGCCAAGCTGCTCGACATGCCCTACATCCGCGTGCTCGAGGTCGCGACGTTCTACACGATGTTCAACCTCGTGCCGGTGGGCCAACACCTCGTGCAGGTGTGCACCACCACGCCATGCTGGCTGCGCGGGTCGGACGATGTCGTTGCTGCATGTAAAAAGCTGATCGCGCCGCGCCAAGGTGTGATTTCTGCTGACGGCAAGTTCTCATGGATGGAAGTGGAGTGCCTCGGCGCGTGCGTCAATGCGCCGATGATGCAGATCGGCAAGGATTTCTATGAAGACCTCGATGGCCCAACGACCGAACGCATCCTAGAAGCGCTGCGGCGCGGGGAGAAACCGGCGCCCGGTCCGCAGCACGGACGGCATTCGTCCGAACCGGAAGGCGGCGCGCTGACGCTGAAAGACCCGAAGCTGTACGACGGCGGCTATAGTCACATGACGAACGGCGCCGGCGGCGATACGAACGACGCGGAAGCGAAGAAACCGACCCAAGGCGCTTCGGACCGCGAAGCGCCGGCGCAAAAACCACCCGGAGCAGCGACATAATGCTCGCTGATCGCGATCGCATTTTCACCAACCTCTACGGCTTCGAGAGCCCATGGCTCGAGGCCGCGAAGAAGCGCGGCAATTGGGACAACACCAAAGCGTTGCTCGAAAAAGGGCAGGACTGGATCATCGGCGAGGTGAAGAAATCCGGCCTGCGCGGCCGCGGCGGCGCCGGATTTCCGACCGGCCTCAAATGGTCGTTCATGCCGAAGGAAGTGAAAGACCGGCCGCATTATCTCGTCGTCAATGCTGACGAATCCGAGCCCGGCACCTGCAAGGACCGGGACATCATGCGTCACGATCCGCATCTCTTCATCGAAGGCTGCCTTGTCGCGTCCTTCGCGATGCGCGCGCATGTCTGCTACATCTACATTCGTGGGGAATTCATCCGCGAGCGCGAAGCGCTGCAGCGCGCGATCGACGAGGCATACGAAGCGCGCCTCATCGGCAAGAACAACATCCACGGCTGGGATTTCGACTGTTACGTGCATCACGGCGCGGGCGCCTACATCTGCGGCGAGGAAACGGCGTTGCTCGAAAGCCTGGAGGGCAAGAAGGGCATGCCGCGCCTCAAGCCGCCGTTTCCCGCCAATTCCGGCGTCTATGGCTGCCCGACCACCGTCAACAACGTGGAATCGATTGCCGTTGTGCCGACGATCCTTAGCCGCGGTGCGGATTGGTTCGCTGGCATCGGGCGGCCCAACAACACCGGTACGAAAATCTTTTGCCTTTCCGGCCACGTGAACAAGCCGTGCAATGTGGAAGAGGCGATGAGCATTCCCTTGCGTCAGCTCATCGAGGAGCATGCCGGCGGGGTGCGTGGCGGCTGGGACAATCTGATGGCCGTGATTCCCGGCGGCTCGTCCATGCCGGTGCTGTCGAAGGAAATCTGCGACGACATCCTGATGGATTTCGACTCGCTGGTGAAGGTGAAGTCCGGCCTCGGCACCGCGGCCGTCATCGTGATGGACAAGTCGACCGACATCATCAAGGCGTTCGCGCGGCTTGCGTATTTCTACAAGCACGAGAGCTGCGGCCAATGCACCCCGTGCCGCGAGGGCTGCGGCTGGATGTGGCGCGTGCTCACGCGCATGCAAAAGGGCGATGCGCGTGTGGAAGAAATCGATCTGCTGCAGGAAGTGACAAAACAGATCGAAGGGCACACGATCTGCGCTTTCGGCGAGGGCGCCTCCTGGCCCGTGCAGGGTTTCCTGCGCCACTTCCGGCCCGAAATCGAGCGGCGCATCCGCGAATATGGCGGGCGCGCTCCTGCGCCGATGCGCGAAGCGGCGGAGTAGGCGATGCGGAAAAACGTCACCATTCTCGAACCGCCCCTGCCGCTGGTCACCGCTGCGCTGACGGGCATCACCGCCGCGATCGTCACCATGCTGTCGTGGCGCTCGGAAAAGGCGAAGAGCCTCTATCTTTCGCAATGCGACGTGGCGTTGCGCTATCCGCGGTTCTCGAATCCCGACTTGGCGAAGCTCGACCTCGAGGCGCGCACCTTCGATGGTAGCGCGGAAGATTTCGAATGCTATGAGTGGTACGTCGCCCGGCTCGTGTACGTGCTGGATGAGTGCGTGCGGCTCTGTCCCGTTCCGCAATGGTATGCCGTCGCGCGGACGCAGCTCGGAAATCACCGAAAGTATTTCGCCTCCGACTATTACCGGAGCCAGGATTATCTTCCGCACTACTCCCTGCGCATGCGCACGCTGATTCGCCAGCGGCAAGAGTCTGCGTGATGCCCACGCGCAAGCTGATCATCGATGGGAAGGAGATCGAGGCGGATGACTCGATCACGCTGCTGCAGGCGTGCGAGCTGGCCGGCGCGGAAATCCCGAGATTCTGCTACCACGAGCGGCTCTCCGTCGCGGGCAATTGCCGCATGTGCCTGGTGGAATGGGTGGGCGCGCCAAAGCCGCAGGCCTCCTGCGCATTGCAGGTGCGCGACATCTTCCCGAACAAGGACGGTACGCCGGCCAAGATCAACACGCGCAGTCCCTACGCGCGGAAGGCACGCGAAGGTGTGATGGAATTCCTGCTCATCAACCATCCGCTCGATTGCCCGATCTGCGACCAGGGCGGCGAATGCGATCTGCAGGATCAGGCGCTCTATTACGGCCGCGCCAATTACAACCGCTTCAACGAAAACAAGCGCGCCGTCGAAGACAAGTACATGGGGCCACTGATCAAGACGATCATGACCCGCTGCATCCAGTGCACCCGCTGCATTCGGTTTGCCACGGAAGTGGCCGGCGTACCGGACCTCGGCGCGACGGGACGCAGCGAGGACATGGAGATCATGACCTATCTCGACAAGGCGTTTTCGTCGGAGCTGTCGGGCAACGTGAACGATCTTTGTCCCGTTGGCGCGCTCACGCACAAGCCGTGGGCGTTCATCTATCGCCCGTGGGAAATGCGCAAGACCAACTCGATCGATGTGCACGATGCGCAAGGCTGCAACATTCGCGTGGACAGCCGCGGCGGGCAGGTGCTGCGCGTACTCCCGCGTGTGAACGAGGCGGTGAACGAGGAGTGGATTTCCGATAAGACGCGCTATGCCTGCGATGGGCTGACTCGCCAGCGTCTCGACCGGCCCTATGTTCGGAAGAATAGCAAGCTGGTTCCCGCGAGCTGGAGCGAGGCGTTCGCCGCGATTGCCGCGCGCGTTTCGCAAGCGAAGCCGGCGCGCATGGCGGCGATTGTCGGCGATCTCGCCGCCGCGGAAGAGACGAAGGCGCTGAAGGATCTGATGATCGCGCTCGGCGTGGCCAATCTCGAATGCCGGCAGGACGGCGCGAAGATCGGCGTCGGCGCACGTCACGGCTATCTTTTCAACACGACGATTGCCGGAATCGAAGCTGCGGATGCCTTGCTGCTGGTGGGCTGCAATCCGCGCTGGGAAGCGCCGGTGCTGAACGCGCGCATTCGCAAAACATGGCTATACGGTAATTTGCACGTTGCCAATATCGGCATCCCTTACGACCTCACCTATCCGGTGGAGCAACTCGGCGCGAGCGCGAGTATCCTGAAGGCGATTGCGGACGGCAGCCATGCGTTCGCGCAAACACTGCGCGGGGCCAAGCGGCCGATGCTCATCGTCGGCGAAGGTGCGATCGCGCGGCCGGATGGTGCGGCGCTTCTGAATCTCGCGGCCAAGATCGCGGCGGACACCGGCATGATCGGTCCCGGCGGCGACATCGCGGAAGGCGCCTGGAATGGGTTCAACGCGCTGCATACCGCCGCCTCACGCGTGGGCGCGCTCGATCTCGCTTTCCTGCCGCGCGACGGCGGCCGTGATATGGCCGGCATTCTCGATGGCACCAGCAAAGGCGAGATCGATTTCGTATATCTGCTCGGCGCCGATGAATTCGACACAAGCAGGCTCGGCAACGCGTTCGTGGTCTATCAGGGCTCGCATGGCGATGCCGGCGCGCACCGTGCCGATGTGATCCTCCCCGGCGCAGCGTACACCGAGAAGGACGGGCTTTATGTCAATTTCGAAGGCCGGGTGCAGAGGGCCGAGCGCGCCGCCTTTCCGCCGGGCGAAGCGAAGGAAGACTTGGCGATCCTGCGTGCGCTTTCCGGTGTGCTCGGCAAACGGCTGCCGTATGACGACCGTGACACGCTGCGCCGCGCGATTATCGCCGATGCGCCGCACTTCGCGCAGACGGGAGAATTGCCGCCGTCGCCTGCTGCCGATCCCAACGTGTGGAACAACATCGGTGTGGCGGGCCCGGTAGACGAGCACACGCCGCTTGCTTCGCTCATCGTGGACTTTTATCTGACCAACCCGATTGCGCGCGCAAGCGACACCATGGCGGAATGCAGCAAAGTGTTCGTCGCGGGCGCAGAAAAGATGGCGGCGGAATAGATGTTTTTCACCCACTACTTCCAAAGCCACGGATTGCCCTATGGCTGGGCGTGGACCCTCAGCCAGGGCATCGTCATTCTGTTCTTCGAGTTGGTACTCGCGCTTTCGGTCGCTCTGTTCATTCTTGCCGATCGCAAGATCTGGGCGGCGGTGCAGCTGCGCCGCGGGCCGAACGTCGTCGGCGTGTTCGGATTACTGCAGACCATCGCAGACGCGCTCAAGTTCTTCTTCAAGGAACTGATCATTCCGGCCGGCGCCAACAAGGTGCTGTTCCTGCTTGGGCCATTGGTGACAGTGACCCTCGCGTTCGCAGCATGGGCCGTGCTGCCCGTGAGCGCCGGATGGGTGGTCGCCAACATCAATGTCGGCATTCTCTATGTTTTCGCGATCTCTTCGCTGGGCGTTTACGGCGTGATCGTCGCCGGATGGGCCTCGAATTCGAAATACGCGTTCCTTTCCGCGTTGCGCGCCGCCGCGCAGATGGTGTCATACGAAGTCTCCATTGGCTTCGTGATGATCACGGTGCTGCTATTCGCGGGCTCGCTCAATCTGTCGGCCATCGTACACGCGCAGGAACATGGCTGGTTCGCGTTCACCATCCTGTTTCCGATGTTCGTGGTGTTTTTCGTCTCCTCGCTCGCGGAGACACAGCGCCCGCCTTTCGATCTGCTGGAAGCGGAATCTGAGCTCGTCGCCGGATTCATGGTGGAATATTCCTCGACACCTTTCCTGCTGTTCTTCCTCGGCGAGTACATGAGCGTCATCATGCTTTGCGGCCTGATGACGGTGCTGTTCCTCGGCGGCTGGTTGCCGCTTTGGTCCATCTGGCCCCTCACGGCCATTCCAGGCGTGATCTGGTTCCTGCTGAAGCTGGTGTTCCTGTTCTTCTTGATGGCGATGGTGAAGGCCTTCGTGCCGCGCTATCGCTATGATCAGCTCATGCGGCTGGGTTGGAAGGTGTTTCTGCCGCTCTCGTTGTTGTGGGTGGCGCTCACGGCCGGCTGGGTCATCGTCTTTCATCATGGAGTTGGCTGATGCCATCGCTCGATCGCACCGCCCGCTCGATCTTCCTGTGGGAGCTGGTGAAAGCCTTCTGGCTCTCGATGCGCTACTTCTTCAAGCCGAAGGCGACGCTGAATTATCCCTTCGAGAAGGGCGCGCTCAGCCCCCGTTTCCGCGGCGAACATGTGCTACGCCGTTATCCCAACGGCGAAGAGCGCTGCATTGCGTGCAAGCTGTGCGAGGCGATCTGTCCGGCGCTCGCCATCACTATCGAGGCCGAGCCGCGCGCGGATGGTAGCCGCCGCACCACGCGCTACGATATCGACATGGTCAAGTGCATCTATTGCGGGCTGTGCCAGGAAGCCTGTCCCGTGGATGCGATCGTCGAAGGGCCGAACTTCGAATTCTCCACCGAGACGCGCGAGGAGCTGTACTACAACAAGGAGAAGCTGCTCGCGAACGGCGATCGGTGGGAACGCGAGATTGCCCGCAACCTCGAGCTGGACGCGCCGTACCGATGATCCTCACGGCCATCGCGTTCTACGTGTTCTCCGCAATCATGATCGCGGCCGCGGTCATGGTGATTGCCGCGCGCAATCCGGTGCATTCGGTGTTGTTCCTGATCCTCGCGTTCTTCAATGCCGCGGCGCTGTTCGTGCTGTTGGGCGCCGAGTTCCTCGCGATGATTCTCATCATCGTCTATGTCGGCGCGGTGGCGGTGCTCTTCATGTTTGTCGTGATGATGCTGGATGTGGATTTCGCGGAGCTGAAGCGCGGCACGCTGCAATACCTGCCGATTAGCATCGTCGTAGGCGGAATTCTGCTGGCGGAGCTTGCCTTCGCGGGTCTCGCCTGGCGCTTCGCGCCCGCTGCACCACATGCGCTCGCGAGCGCCAATCCCACGAAACTAACGAACACGGAAGCGCTCGGCCGCATTATCTATACGGACTATGCCTATTACTTCCAACTCGCGGGACTCATTCTTCTCGTGGCCATGATCGGCGCCATCGTGCTGACGCTGAGGCACAAGGCATGGGTGCGGCGGCAATCGATTCGGGTTCAGAACGCGCGCGAGCCGGCCGAAACGCTGGTGCTGGTGGACATAAAGCCGGGGCAGGGGGCGTGATGGCCATCGGACTGGGGCAATATCTGACCGTGGGCGCCATCCTCTTCACGATCGGCGTGCTCGGCATTTTCCACAACCGCAAGAACGTCATCATCATCCTGATGTCGATCGAGCTGATCCTGCTCGCCGTCAACATCAACTTCGTGGCGTTCTCCGCCTACCTCGGCGATCTCGTCGGGCAGGTGTTCGCGCTGTTCGTTCTGACGGTTGCCGCCGCAGAAGCCGCCATCGGGCTCGCCATTCTCGTCGTCTATTTCCGTAATCGCGGCTCCATCGCCGTCGAAGACGTCAATCTGATGAAGGGCTGAGATGTATTCAGCGATCGTCTTCCTTCCGCTGCTCGGCTCCTTCGTGGCCGGATTGTTCGGCCGCTTCATCGGCGCGCGCGGTTCGGAACTCGTCACGACGATCCTGCTCTTCGTGTCCGCGGCGCTCTCCTGCTACGCGTTTTATGACGTCGCGCTGCTCGGCCATTCGCAGATCGTGCACGTCGCGAGCTGGATGGTCTCAGCGGACTTTCAGGCCGACTGGACGTTGCGCGTCGACACGCTCACGGCCGTGATGCTGGTGGTGGTGACCGGCGTGTCCTCGCTCGTGCACCTCTATTCTGTTGGCTACATGCACGAAGACCCGCACCGTCCGCGTTTCTTTTCTTATCTTTCGTTCTTCACCTTCGCCATGCTGATGCTGGTGACCAGCAACAACTTCCTGCAGATGTTCTTCGGCTGGGAAGGTGTCGGCCTCGCGTCCTACTTACTCATCGGATTCTGGTACGAGCGGCCGAGCGCCAATGCCGCCGCCGTCAAGGCGTTCATCGTCAATCGCGTCGGCGATTTCGGATTCATGCTCGGCATCTTCGGCGTATTCTTCATCTTCGGCACGCTCGATTTCGATGCAGTGTTCCACGCCGCGCCGTCTTTCGCCGGAAAAACATTCCTGTTCGGAAGCTGGCATGTGGATATTCTTACCACGCTCTGCATCCTCTTGTTTATCGGTGCGATGGGAAAATCGGCGCAATTCCTGCTCCACACATGGTTGCCGGATGCCATGGAAGGCCCCACCCCGGTCTCCGCCCTGATCCATGCGGCAACCATGGTCACCGCCGGGGTGTTCCTGGTTTGCCGTTGCTCGCCGATGTTCGAGCATGCGCCCGTCGCGCTCGCGTTCGTCACGTTCATCGGCGCGACGACCGCATTCTTTGCTGCTTCCGTCGGTCTCTTCCAGAACGACATCAAGCGGGTGATCGCGTATTCCACCTGCTCTCAGCTCGGCTACATGTTCGCGGCTGCCGGCGTGTCCGCTTATGGCGCGGCGATGTTCCATCTGTTCACGCACGGCTTCTTCAAGGCGCTGCTGTTCCTGTCCGCGGGCTCGGTCATCACCGCCATGCACCACGAGCAGGACATGCGGAAGATGGGCGGACTGGCGAAGCAAATTCCGTTCACGTGGGCGATGATGCTGATCGGCAATCTCGCGCTGACCGGCGTCGGGATTCCGCTGATCGGGATCGGCACCGCCGGATTCTACTCCAAGGACACGATCATCAACGCCACGTTCTCCGCCGGCACCGGGATCGGCAATTACGCCTTCATCCTCACTCTGACCGCCGCTGCGATGACGTCCTTCTATACCTGGCGGCAATTTTTGATGACGTTTCATGGCCGTTTCCGCGGCGCCGACGAGCAGAAGCTGTCGCACGCCGATGCCGAAGCGCACGCGCATGACGAGCCGCTCGCGGATGAATCCCACGGTCATGGTCACGCGATCCAATTGAGCGAAGTGCACGAGTCACCGCTGGCGATGCTCGCGCCTCTGGCAGTGCTTGCGGTGGGCTCCCTCTTCGCCGGCGCGATCTTCGATCACTGGTTCGTCGGCCACGACGCGAACGGATTCTGGCGCGGCACGGTCGCCGCAGCGATCGGACATTTGTCAGGCGCGGCCGAGAATCTGCCGCTCTGGGTGGAGCTCGGCCCGCTGATCGCGACAATCCTCGGCTTCGCGATCGCCTATTATTATTACATTCTGCATCCCGAGCTTCCGGCGCGAATGGCGGCGCGGCGCGGGCTCGTTTATCTGTTCCTTTACAACAAGTGGTATTTCGACGAGCTCTACGACTTCCTGTTCGTGCGGCCCTCGCTATGGCTCGGTCGGGTCCTGTGGAAGATCGGCGATGGCCGCATCATCGACGGGCTCGGGCCTGACGGCGTCGCCGCCCGCGTGCTGGATGCCACGCGCGGCGCCGTCCGGCTGCAATCCGGTTACGTCTATCACTACGCCTTCGCCATGCTGATCGGCGTGGTGGCGCTCGCGACGTGGTTCATGTGGACGGGAGGATTCCACTGATGCACCTCCCGATCCTCAGCATCGCGACATTCCTGCCGGCAGTTGGTGCGCTCCTCATTATTCTGTTGCGCGGCGAGCGAGAATCGATCGCGCGCAGCGCTCGCTTGATCGCGCTGATCACGACGATCCTCGATCTCGCCGTCGTGCTCTATATCTGGGCGAAATTCGATCCCTCGACGCCAGCGTTCCAGTTCGAGGAGAAACTCGATTGGCTCAGCAACGGTGTTTTCTATCATATGGGTGTGGACGGCATTTCTGTGCTGTTCCTCGTGCTCACCGCAGGCCTCATGCCGTTCTGCATTCTGGCAAGCTGGGACTCGATCAAAACGCGCGTCGCCGAATACATGATCGCGTTCCTCCTGCTGGAAACACTCATGATTGGCGTGTTTACCGCGCTCGACCTCATTCTCTTTTACGTGTTCTTCGAGGGCGGTCTCATTCCGATGTTCCTCATCATCGGCGTGTGGGGCGGTGCGCGGCGTGTGTACGCGAGCTTCAAGTTCTTTCTCTATACGCTGCTCGGCTCCGTGCTGATGCTGCTCGCGATCCTGTGGATGTATCTGTATTCGGGAACCACGGACATCGAAGTGCTGCTCAAGTCGGCGCACTTCCCGATTTCAATGCAGGCCTTCCTCTGGTTTGCTTTTCTGGCGTCCTTTGCCGTGAAGCTGCCGATGTGGCCGGTGCACACCTGGCTGCCGGACGCGCATGTGGAGGCGCCGACCGCGGGCTCCGTTATTCTCGCCGGCATTCTGCTGAAGATGGGCGGGTATGGTTTCCTGCGCTTCTCGGTGCCGATGTTCACTGCGGCGAGCCACACCTTCACGCCCTTCATCTTCGTGCTGTCGGTGCTGGCGATCATTTACACGTCCTTTGTGGCGCTGGCGCAGCAGGACGTGAAGAAACTCATCGCCTACTCGTCGGTCGCCCATATGGGGTTCGTGACCATGGGTATTTTTTCGATGACGCATCAGGGCATCGAAGGCGGCATCTACCAGATGCTCTCCCATGGCGTGGTCTCGGGGGCCCTCTTCCTTTGTGTCGGCGTGATCTACGACCGCATGCACACGCGCGAGATCGCGGCCTACGGCGGGCTGGTCGAGCGCATGCCGATGTATGCCGCCTGCTTCATGGTATTCACGCTCGCCAATGTCGGCCTGCCAGGCACAGGTGGATTCGTCGGCGAATTTCTCACGATGCTCGGCGCGTTCCGGGTGAACACGTGGGTGGTGATTTTCGCCGCGACGGGCGCGATCCTCTCGGCCGCCTATATGCTTTATCTCTACTGGCGCGTGATTTTCGGCAAGCTCCTGAAGCCGGCACTGCAAACTATTCAGGATCTGTCGTTGCGTGAGTTCGCGATTCTCGCGCCCCTTGTGATCATCACGATCATCATGGGCGTTTACCCCAAACCGGTCCTCGATGTGGTGCGTGTCTCTGTGGCCAATCTGGTCCATCAGAGCCAGGTGGCCCTGGCGAACAGCTCAACCCCGGTCAGCGGGCCAAGAGCCGTGGCCTCGCTCGCGCATGAGGCTGGGCGATGAGCGTGCTGTCGGCCGATCTCTACACGCTGTTGCCGGAGCTGATCCTCGCGGTCGGCGCCATGGCGTTGCTCATGATCGGTGCGTTCGCCGGCAATCGGAGTACGAAGCTCGTTTCGATCTTATCCGTCCTGCTCATCGCGGCGTCGGCGGTGGCCTCGATGCTGGGGCCCGATGCCGTGGCCTTCCACCACGCGTTCGTCGTGGACGGCTTCGTGCGATTCATGAAAGCGGCCATCCTGTGGTCGTCTGCGGCCTGCGTCTTGATGGCAGACCGTTTCTTCGACGACGCGAAAAAATCGCGCTTCGAGCTGCCCATTCTGATGGTGCTGGCCACCTGCGGAATGTCGCTGATGGTCTCCGCGGCCAATTTCATCGGCCTCTACATGGGCATGGAGCTGCAGACCTTGGCCCTGTTCGTGCTGGCCGCCATCGACCGCGACAACCTGCGCTCCACCGAAGCGGGGCTCAAATATTTCGTTCTCGGCGCGTTGTCCTCCGGCATGATGCTGTACGGCATCTCGCTGATCTACGGCTTTACCGGCAGCGTCGATTTCACCGTCGTCGCCGCCGTCGTGAAGGGCTCTGGCGTATCCACGGGCCTTGTGTTCGGGCTCGTGTTCTTGATTGCCGGGCTCGCGTTCAAGATTTCCGCCGTGCCGTTCCATATGTGGACGCCAGACGTGTACGAAGGGGCGCCGACGCCAATCACGGCCTATTTCGCCAGCGCCGCAAAAGTCGCGGCGTTCGCGCTGATCGTGCGCGCCATCCTCACGCCATTCCCGGATGCCATTCACCAGTGGCGGCAGATCATCATCTTCGTCTCGGTGCTGTCGATGGCGCTCGGCGCGGTCGCTGCCATCGGCCAGACCAACATCAAGCGGCTGATGGCGTACAGCTCGATCGGCCATATGGGATACGCGCTGCTCGGCCTTGCGGCGGGAACGTCGCTCGGCGTGCGCGGGATGCTGTTTTATCTCGCGTTCTATGCGGTCACCAATCTCGGCGTCTTCGCCTGCATTCAGGCGATGCGGCGCGACGGCAAGCCGGTCGAAGGTATCTACGATCTGGCCGGCCTTGCGCGCACGCGGCCGGTGCTGGCGTTCGCGCTCGCGACCATGATGCTGAGCCTGTCTGGCCTGCCGCCCCTCGCCGGCATTCTTGCCAAGGCGTACATCTTCCTCGCCGCCATCGACGCGCATCTTTACGCGCTCGCGATTTTTGGCGTCCTCACCAGCGTGGTCGGCGCCTTCTATTATCTGAATGTCGTGAAGGTGATGTATTTCGATGAGCCCGCGCCGGCATTCGACCGGAATCCCGGCTGGGCGGTGACGACGGTTGCGGCCGTGGGCACGCTGTTCTCGCTGTTCTTCGTGGTCAATGCCGGCGGGTTGATTGCGGCAGCAGGTGTCGCCGCGAAGGTCTTCTTCAAGTGATGCGTTGGCCCGAAGGTTACGCGCACAAGCACTTCGACATTATCGATTCCACAAACGACGAAGCGCGAAGGCTTGCGGCTACGGGCGAAGCGGGTCCCATCTGGATCACCACCAGCGAGCAGACGGCCGGCCGCGGGCGCCGCGGGCGCGTGTGGGTGTCGCCGAAAGGCAATCTGATGTCGACCCTGCTCATCAATCCGCATCGGCCGGCAGCCGAATGTGCGCAGCTGTCGTTCGTTGCGGCCATCGCGTCCGCCGATACGGTGGCGCATTTCGCACCTCCGGCAGATGTGAAGGTGAAATGGCCGAATGACGTGCTCGCGAACGGTGGCAAGATTTCCGGCATTCTGTTGGAATCTGCGAGCGCGGGCGGCGAGCCGTATTTTCTAGCGATCGGAATCGGCATCAACCTCGCCCATTTTCCACCGGATACGGAATTTCCCGCCACGGCGCTGACCGCACTCGGCCTTCCCGCGCCGCCGGTTGAGGCAGCCCTCACCCAACTCGCCGCCCATTTCGCGAAGTGGTATGACATCTGGCGCGGGCAGGGCTTCTCACCCATCCGCGATGCGTGGCTCGCGCGCGCGGCCAATCTTGGTAGCCGCATTCGCGCGCGGCTCACGAACGAGGAGACGAGCGGGGTGTTCGAAGGGATCGACGAAGCGGGCGCATTGCTTCTGCGCGAAACCGCAGGCCGCACGCGCGCGATCGCGGCTGGGGAGGTGTTTTTCTAATGCTCCTCGCGATCGATGCCGGAAACACCAACATTGTTTTCGCCGTGCATGATGGCCAGGCGATCCGCGCGGAATGGCGTGCGGTCACGGAAACCACACGCACCGCGGATGAATACGCGGTGCTGCTCACGCCGCTGCTCCAATTTCAAGGCCTTTCGTTCGGCGACATCGATGCGGCGATCATCGCCACCGTGGTTCCCGCTGCCCTGTTTGATCTGCGCCAGTTCTGCCGGCGTTATCTGAACTGCGAGCCGCTGGTCGTCGGCGATCCCAATCTCGATCTCGGCATTGGCGTGCACACCGATCGCCCGGAAGCCGTCGGCGCCGATCGCCTCGTCAACACGGTCGCGGCGCACGCGAGCTACAAAGGCGCGCTGATCGTGATGGATTTCGGCACCGCCACCACCTTCGACATCGTCGCCGAGAACGGAGACTACGAGGGCGGCGTCATTGCACCCGGCGCAAACGTTTCCGCCGAAGCGCTGCACCAGGCCGCTGCCATGCTGCCGCGCGTCGCTGTCGGCCGCACACAAAGCGTGATCGGCAAGGATACCGTGCCTGCCATGCAGTCGGGCCTCTATTGGGGCTATCTCGGGCTGATAGAAGGGCTGGTCGCGCGCATCAAGGAAGAATACGGCAAGCCCATGACGGTGATCGGAACCGGCGGCCTTGCCAATCTCTTCTACAGGCAGACCACAGTGATCGATCACCTGGATCCGGACCTCACCATTCGCGGCCTCGTCCTCATTCACGCGAAGAACGCGTCGAAATGCGGGAAGCCGGTCGCCTGATGGCGTCATTCGAACAGGACGAGCTGGTACTGCTCCCGCTCGGCGGCGCGGGCGAGATCGGCATGAATTTCAATGCCTACGGCTTCGGGCCGCCGGACGAGCGCAAATGGATCATCGTCGATTGCGGTGTGCTGTTCGGCCGGGAGACGGATACCCCCGGCGTCGACATCATTATGCCGGACATTCGGTTCCTGGCGGAACGGCACGAGGATGTGCTGGGTCTCGTGCTCACGCATGCGCATGAGGATCACATCGGCGCGGTCGGCCATCTATGGCCGGACTTGCGCTGTCCGGTTTATGCGACGCCGTTCACCGCGCGATTGATCGAAGACAAGCTTTTCGAATCGGGGCTGCAGGATCGCGTGCGGATCAACATCGTTCCGCTGCACGGGAAGATCACGCTTGGCCCGTTCGCGATCGAATTTCTGTCCATCACGCACTCGATTCTGGAGCCGAATGCGCTCGCGATCCGCACCTCACTCGGCAACGTCGTGCATACCGGCGACTGGAAAATCGATCCCGAACCGCTGATCGGCGAAACCACGGAAATCAATGCCTTCAGGAAAATCGGCGACGAAGGTGCGCTGGCTCTCGTCTGCGATTCCACCAACGCACTGGTGCAGGGCCATTCCGGTTCGGAAGCGCAGGTGCGCACGGCGCTCACCGATCTCATCGGCACGTTGAAGGGCCGCGTGGCGGTGACGGGATTTGCGTCCAACGTCGCGCGGCTCGATTCGATCGCGAAAGCCGCGCGCGTGCATGGGCGGGAGGTGGCGCTCGTCGGCCGCTCGATGCATCGCATTGTCAACGCGGCGAAGGATACGGGTTATCTGCAGGATTTCCCGCGCGTGCTCGACGAAGCGGAGGCCGCGCAATTGCCGCCGCACCGTGTGCTCTATCTTTGCACCGGCAGCCAAGGCGAATCTCGCGCGGCGCTTTCGCGCATTGCGGCGAACGATCATCCCAACGTGAGCCTTGGGCCAGGCGATTCCGTCATCTTCTCCTCACGCATCATTCCCGGAAACGATGTCGCGATTCATGCGCTGCACAATAAGCTGGCGGAGCTCGGCGTGGAAGTGCTCACCGTTGAAGATCATTTTGTCCATGTGTCGGGACATCCCGCGCGCGAGGAACTGTCTGAGATGTATCGCTGGGTGCGGCCGCAGATTGCCGTGCCGGTGCATGGCGAGATGCGACACATGGCCGAGCACGCTCGGCTCGCGCTTTCGCTGCAGGTGCCCCAAGCCGTTGTGGTCGAGAACGGGCACATGCTGCGGCTTGCACCCGGCCGCGCGCAGATCGTCGATGAAGTGCCGTCGGGCCGCGTGTTTCTCGACGGCCGCGTGCGCGTGCACGAAGGGGAGGGGTTCGCCCGCACCCGCCGCGCCATGGGATTTGCCGGCATTATCGCGATAACGCTGGTACTGGACGGCAAGGGCCGCCTAGCGAGCGAGCCCGCCATCCTGCTCGAAGGCATTCCCGATGCGGTGCATACCGGCGTTCGCAATGCCGTCGAAGAAACCACGCGCCGCTACAATCCGCGCCGGGGCAAAGAGGAAGAATTGAAGGAAAATGTCCGCCGCGCCGCCCGTCGCGCCGCCGCCGACGTCTGGGGCAAGAAACCGATCACGCGCGTGGAAATCGCTTGGGTCTAGCCCCGCGGCAACTTACGCGGCCAGCACGCTCGCCGTCGTCAGAAGCACCAGGCTCAGCAGCGCCAACGCGGCCCGCACGATATGGGAATATTCCCAACGGTCACGCAGTGCCGTCCAGTTGAGGGGACGCATGGCTGCCGTGAGGCCGAAAAACCGGCCGCTTGCACGATAGAGTTTTATCTCCTTGAGCCAGAACTCGTTCACCGGGTGGGTTACGAGCCAGTAAAGGCCATGCAGGACGACCACCATCGCGAACGCGCTGACGGTCAGTGCGAAGGGCGCTCCGTGTTTGGGCATGACAATCACGAGCGCGAGCAGTGCGGCTAACGCGAGGACTTCCGCGACGCCACCGATCGTAAATCCGGGGTAGTAGATCGTCTGAACGGCAAAATAGGTCTCTTTCGGCAGTCTGAGCTTTCCCGGAAACTCGAGCGCGTGGGCCAGCGCGAGCGCCATCGTGATGGCCACAAGAAGAAGCGTCAGCGCCTGCAAAGCCGCAACCATGGTGCACTCCGTTGCTTTCGGGTAGCGAGAGCTCTCGTTCGGGGGTTCCGTCCCGTTCTTGTGAGTGTCGGCCTCAGATTGTATGTCTCTTTCCGAATTCGGGAGCAAGCAATGATCGGCCGGCTGAACCACGTCGCGATCGCAACCAAGGATGTGCGGAAAGCATCCGGGGTGTATCGCAATATACTCGGCGCGAAGGTCTCCGAGCCGGTGCCGCAGCCGGACCATGGCGTCACCACCGTCTTTGTGGAACTGCCGAACACCAAGATCGAGTTGCTCGAACCGCTGGGCGAAAATTCTCCAATCGCGAAATTTCTCGATAAGAATCCGGACGGCGGCATGCATCATGTCTGCTACGAAGTGGATGAAATCTATGCCGCCCGCGACCGCATGAAGGAGATGGGCGCGACCATCACCGGCACGGGCGAGCCCCGCATCGGCGCCCATGGCAAACCGGTAATTTTCCTTCATCCGAAGGATTTCGTGGGCACGCTGATCGAACTGGAACAGGCTTAACTGGTTAGCAGACGGTCACGAACCAATTCGGTTTTTCGGCGTTCTCTGCACGGAGCATTCACTTTTGGAAGTTTAATCTTCCCGCCGGAACAGTGTCATGAACACCGCGCGCCGCCATCCTGTCCGATTAAAGGAGCACAGGCTCCTCCTGATTGTCGCGCTCGCGGCGATCGCCTACTGCCTCGGCGCCCCGGTCGTCGGCAATCTCATCACCCATTTCGTGCACTAATCCTGCGCTCCCACTGGCTTTTTGCGGCTGGTTTAGCCTATTTCGGCTTGACTCATCTGGCCGTCCGGATGCTGGCTTTTTCCGGCTGTCTCAAGTGAGTGGGCCATGCACCGCGTTACACCCATTTTGGGGGCTGTGCTGCTGCTTGCGGCATTGCCCGCCCAGGCAAACAGCCCCTGGCGGATTTCAAAGGACCACTGGTCGGATACCGAAGAGCGCGGCTTCACCAGGTTCGTTCAGGCGATCGGCGAGACGAACTGCGCATCCGCCGAAGCTTGCCTGAACAGCCCCGCCAACCCGTATCGGAAGGCCGCTGCGCTGCCGGCCGTGAACGTCGATTGCGCCAAGTGGCCCTATCTGCTGCGCGCCTACTACGCGTGGAACAATGGCCTGCCATTCAGCTACGCGAGCGCCGTCAACGGCGAAGATGACGACCTTCGCTACACGAAGACGGCCGATTACGCCATTTCACGTCTCGACCTGGTGGATCAGGGCACCGGCATCGATGCGGACGCTGCCATTCGCGCCATGCTGAAAAGCGTCTTCACCGGCATGTACCGTATCGACCCGAACGAGATCGTCGGCCTGACCTCGGATTTCTATTCTCCTCTCGTGCAGCGCAATTCGATCCGCCCGGGCACGGCCCTGTACGACACGCAAGGCCATGTTGGGATCGTTTACAAGGTCGGCGCGGACGGACGCGTGTATTACATGGATGCGCATCCGGATTTCACGATTACGCGCGGAGTCTACGGCCCGCAGTTTCCCCGCAGCGCGATGCAGCTCGGTGGCGGGTTCAAAAGCTGGCGGCCGTTCCATCTGGTTGGCGCGACGCGCGATGCGCAAGGCCATCTGATCGGCGGACACATGGTGCTGGCAACGAACGCGCAGATCGCGGATTTTTCTCTTGTTCAGTACACCGGAAATTCTCGGGTGCAGAATGAGGCCGCCAAGGCATCGTTTCAGTACCACGGCATCGACGTTGGGCCATACGAATATGTGCGGGTGGTGCTCTCGGGTGGCAAGACAACCGAGGCGCCCGTCTATGAACTCAAGGCCACGTTGCGGAACGTGTGCGGCGAACTAAAGCGGCCTGCGAAATCGCGCCGCGACCGGGAAATTCGTGAGGCTCTGGTGGCGCTGCGGAAGACGCTCGCACAAGATGCGGATCTGTGGGTCCACCGCGATCCTCGCCTCGCTTATGACGGCGCGTTTCTCAAGCAGGATCTTGCGAAAGCCTATGAGGAAGAAGCAGCAGCCTGCACATTGCCCGGGGGCGCTGCAGCGTCCTTCGAGCGCGCGCTTCAACAAAAGACAAATATGGCGGGCGCGAGCAGCGGCGAAAGTATCAAATCATTGATTGGCGCAATCGGCGAGCAGGCCAGTCTACAGGTAATGTCACCCATTGGCCGATAAAACTTGACTCGGCCGGGGCCTGCGGGGCTTTGTCGTTGCACTTCACGCATCGAAGGGGCTGTTCATGCATCGACTCGCGTTGCTTGCCGGGGCCACGTTGTTTGCTGCGTGCACAGCGGCGCATGCTGGCGGTTCGTGGCGGATCGTCAAGGATCACTGGTCCGAAACCGATGAGCGCGGGTACAGCCATTTCGTCGAGGCGCTGGGCGAAACCAATTGCAATTCGGCCGAGAGTTGCCTGCAGAGCGCCGCCAATCCCTACCGGTTCGCCGCACAGCTTCCTGGAATTCATGTGGACTGCGCGAAACTGCCTTACCTGCTCCGCGCCTACTACGCGTGGAACAACGGCCTGCCGTTCAGTTATATCAGCGTGGTCCGCGGAAAGGGCGGCGATCTTCGCTTCACCAACACGTCGAACGTCGCTGTCTCGCGCACCGATCTCGTGGATGCCGGCAACGGGATCGACGCGTCGAATGCGATCCGCACGATGTTGGCGAATGTGTTCACCGGCATGTTTCGCTTTGACCCGCGCGAACGGGCGAGCCTGGTTTCAGACTTCTATTCTCCGGCGGTTCAACGCGGTTCGATCCGCCCCGGCACCATGCTCTACGACGTGCACGGTCATGTCATGGTGGTTGACAAGGTGGATGCGGACGGGCGCGTTTCCTACATGGACGGCAACCCCGACCTGAGAGTCACGCGCGGGGTTTATGGCCCGCAACTCGGGCGGCCTCCAATGCAGCTTGGTGGTGGGTTCAAGAACTGGCGGCCGTTCCGGCTGGTGGGGGCCACAAGCGATACCGCGGGCCATCTGATCGGCGGACATGCTGCCTTCGCGCAGAACAACGTGATCGCCGATTACTCGATTGTGCAATACACCGGCAACGTGAACCCTGCGGAGACGGACACCCGAAACGCGCGCTACGCCTATAACGGGATCCCCGTGGGACCGTTCGAGTACGTGCGCGTCGCCTTGTCGAACGGGCAGACAAGAGATGCACCCGTGTATGCCCTGAGAGTGGCAATGCGGACCTTGTGCAACGGCCTTCAACATCAGAGTGATGAGTCGCGGCGCACGCGTGTGAGCACGGAAGTCGCGCAATTCCACGATGAACTGGCGGGCGCCATCCTGCTCTGGGTGAACCGCGATCCGCGTATTGCCTATGACGGCGAATTCCTGAAGACCGATCTCGCAAAAGCCTATGACGAGGAATCTCGCGCTTGCGGGGCTACGACGCCTTCGAAAATAAGTCCGTCCATTTTGAAATCCTTGATCGACAATATGGGCGCGCAAGTGGCATTCCGGGGGATGGCGCCAGTCGGCAACTAACTGTCAAATGCGGACGGTTGTGGCATCTGAATCAGAAATGGCATTCTGATTTGAAAACTTAGGACCGAATCATTCACAAACGGCATTGTCATTCGGCATGCGTTTGATTTTTGAGATCACCAAATAAACTGTTGCGTGCTCGTGCGCGTTACCCGCTTGCATCTTTGCAAATGGGGAATTGCCCGTGCGTATGTCATCGATCGTGCTGGGGGCATTTCTGTTCGCATTGTCCACGCACGCTGAGGCGTACACGTGGCGCATCACCAAGGATCAATGGAGCGAAGCGGACGAAAAAGGTTTCGGCGAGTTCGTCCAGCGAATTGGCGATTCGAATTGCAGCTCGTCGGAAAGCTGCATGCGCAGCGCCGCCAATCCGTACCGCGAGACCGATCCGCGTGGTTTCGATGTGGATGCCGATTGCGCGAAGTGGGTCTATTTCCTGCGCGCCTATTACGCTTCGAAGAACGGATTGCCATTCAGCGTCGTAAATGGCGTTACGGGCGGCGGTGGCGACATCCGCTTTTCCAAACAGGGCAATCGCGCGGTATCCCGCCACGATTTCATCGATCGCGGCGCCGGCATCAATGGCGTGGCTGCCATGCAGGGCGTGCTTTCGGCGGTTACGTCGGCGACCTACCGCCAGGCTGCGGACGAAGACAAAGGCGTGCTGCCGGACTTTTATCCGCCACGCATTGCGCCCGAAACCATTCGGCCAGGTACGGTCCTGTACGACGTGAATGGCCATGCGGCGATTGTGTACCGCGTGGATCAGGACGGTCGCGTTCATTACATGGGGGCGAGCCCCGACTTCTCCATTTCCCGCGATGTCTATGGTGCGCAGTTTGGCCAACCGCCTGCGAAGCTCGGCGGCGGTTTCAAGGATTGGCGTCCGCTGACACTTGTCGGCGCGCACCGGGACGCCGGCGGGCACTTGGTCGGTGGCCACATTCAGCTCGCGCACAATGCGCAGATTCCGACCTTCTCGCTCGTGCAATATCGGGGCACCGACGGGAAAGCGGCGAGCCCCGAGAAAGCGAAGTTCACTTACAACGGCGTGGACCTTGGGTATTACGAGTATGTGCGCGTCGCCGTTTCGGGCGGCGAGATGAGCACGAATCCGATCTACGAGTTCAAGACGACGCTGCGCGACCTTTGCCAGGAGTTCACCATGCGCGCGCAAGGTGTCGAGCAGGCGACGCAGAACGGAATTTCATCGAAACCGCATCCGGCGCGTCTGCCGAACAACATCTACGCGGCTAACAACGACGAATGGGAAGCCTACGCCACGCCGAAGCGGGACGCGCGCATCCGCGCCATCTTCGCGCAGGCGCATAAGGATCTGGCGCACATGCTCCAGCTTTGGAACAGCCGCGATCCGCGCGTCGTCTATGACGGCCTCGATCTGAAAGCCGACCTCGACAGCCTCTACGCTGACGAAACGAAGGCCTGCTCGATCACGTATCTCAATTCCGCCAAGCGGGCCGTCACGCTCACCTTCGACGATATGGTGCACCGGCTTTATGCGATGTCCTTCGACCCGTATGATTGCGTCGAGCACCGCTGGGGCGCGAGCGGCGAAGAGGCTGCAAGTTGTCCGGACGGCGGCGACAAGCAGCGCTGGTACAAGGCCGAGCAGGTGCTGCGCAACAAGCTCGATCCCGACGCCACACAGCAGATGGGCTATTCTGTTGCCGATCTGGAGCGCATGAACGGGCGCTCCGAAACCATGGTTGCCGCAATGGATCTCAAATCGCTGATTGACAGCGCCGGCCCGCGCGTCGCCTTCGCCGGCATGACTCCCGTGGGCCGCTAGTCGAGTATTGCGGGCTGGCTGCCGCATTGCCCTTCCCGGAGCGGTTCCCTATGAAGGATCGGTTTTTGCGCCGCACTATCACGGACCCGTCATGCGCCTGTCCCGCTACTTCCTGCCCACGCTCAAGGAGACGCCCTCGGAGGCGCAGATCGTCTCACACCGGCTGATGCTACGCGCGGGCCTGATCCGGCAGGAGGCAGCCGGCATCTATGCGTGGCTCCCGATCGGCTTTCGGGTGCTGAAAAAAATCGAGCAGATTGTGCGCGAGGAGATGAATCGCGCGGGTGCAATCGAAATTCTGATGCCGACGCTGCAGCCCTCCGATCTCTGGAAGGAGACAGGGCGCTACGACGCCTATGGCCCGGAGATGCTGCGCATCAAGGATCGGCACGAGCGCGAGCTGCTCTACGGCCCGACCAACGAGGACATGGTGACAGAAATCTTCCGCGCCTATGTCCGCTCGTACAAATCCCTGCCGCTCAATCTCTATCACATTCAGTGGAAATTCCGCGACGAGATCCGCCCGCGCTTCGGCGTCATGCGCGGCCGCGAATTCCTGATGAAAGATGCCTATTCGTTCGATCTCGACAAGGCCGCCGCGCGACGCTCGTACAATAGGATGTATGTGGCCTATCTGCGGGCCTTCATGCGCATGGGCCTGACCACCATTCCCATGCGCGCGGAAACCGGGCCCATCGGCGGCGACCTCTCTCACGAATTTATCGTGCTTGCGGAAACTGGCGAGAGCGAAGTGCATTGCCACAAAGACCTTCTGGACATGCCGGTGCCGGATGAGAATGTCGACTTCGAGTCCGACCTGGAGCCCTTCGTCCGTCAACGGACAAATCTCTACGCTGCCACCTCCGATGTGCACGATCCGGCGCGGTTCGAGATGGAAGTGCCGACCGACAAGCGCGTCAGCGCGCGCGGCATCGAGGTTGGGCAGATTTTTTACTTCGGGACAAAGTATTCCGTGCCGATGAAAGCGGTTGTGGCCGGTCCCGACGGCAAGGAAGTGCCTATCGAAGGCGGCTCCTACGGCATCGGTGTGTCGCGATTGGTCGGTGCGATTATCGAGGCGTCGCACGACGAGGCTGGCATCATCTGGCCGGAGCCGGTCGCGCCGTTCGACGTCGCATTGCTGAATCTGAAATCCGGCGATGCGAAAACGGACGCGGCCTGCGAACAGCTTTACACGAAACTGACGGCCGCCCGCCGCGACGTCCTCTACGACGACACCGAGGATCGCCCGGGCGCCAAGTTCGCCACGCAAGATCTGATCGGCATTCCCTGGCAGATCATCGTTGGCCCCCGCGGCCTCGAAAAAGATATCGTTGAGGTGAAAGAGCGGGCCTCAGGCAAGCGCGAAGAATTGACCTTCGATGCGGTAATCAACCGTTTCACGCCCGGCTGAACGAGGCTACCGGTGGTACAACGGGACGTGGACACCGAAGGCTTCGCCGCGCAGGCGGAATTGGAGCCGGTCACAAAAGCGCGGCACTCGCAAACGGGCGACGGCCGGCGTGGGGCCACGCGCCCATTCTCGGCATTCGAGTGGGCGATTGCGGGGCGGTATCTCCGCCCGTCGCGGCGCGAGGGGTATGTCTCCGTCATTTCCATTCTCTCGCTGATTGGCATCGCGATCGGCGTGGCGGCCCTCATCATCGTGCTTGCCGTGATGAACGGTTTTCGCCACGAGCTTCTCGCGCGCATTCTCGGCCTCAACGGTCACGCCATGGTGCAGAGCCTCTACGGGAACATGGCCGATTACGATGCGATGGCCGCAAGGGTACGCAAAATCCCGGGCGTCACGCGCGTAACACCCATTATCGACGGGCAGGTGATGGCGAGCGCGAACGGGCTCAATGGGGGCGTCATCGTGCGCGGCATGCGGCGCGAGGATCTGCGCACGCAGACCACCGTGTCGAAAACGCTTTCACCGGGCGCGCTTCAGCATTTCGAAGGCGGGGATGCGGTGATCGTCGGCGCGCGGCTTGCGGAAAAGTTGCGGCTCATCCCCGGCCAGCGGATCACGCTGATTGCTCCGCGCGGCAATGTCACCCCGTTCGGCACTACGCCGCGCGTGAAGAGCTACACCATCGCCGGAACATTCCGCATTGGCATGAGCGAATACGACCAGAGCTTCATCTTCATGCCGCTTGCGGAAGCGCAGCTCTATTTCAATATGGAGAATTCCGTGAGCGGGCTCGAGGTTATGGTGAACGATCCCGACCGGATCAACAGCATGACCGGCCTAATCGGCAATGCCGCCGGGCGTTACAGCCGCGTGATCACGTGGCAGGACATGCAATCGAGCCTGTTCGGCGCGCTACAGGTGGAGCGCAACGTCATGGCGTTGATCCTCGGGCTCATCGTGCTTGTTGCGGCGTTGAACATCATTTCCGGGCTCATCATGCTGGTGAAGGACAAGGCGGGCGACATCGCCATTCTGCGCACCATGGGCGCCGGCCGCGGCGCGATCATGCGCATCTTCTTTATCGCCGGCGCGAGCATCGGCGTGCTGGGCACATTGCTGGGCTTTGTGATCGGCGTGGTGTTCTGCACCTACATCGAGGAGCTTCGGCAGTTTTTGTCATCTCTGCTCGGCACGACCTTGTTCGATCCGACGATCTACTTCCTGAGCCGCATCCCGGCGGAAATGGATCCGCGCGAGGTCACCTTTGTCGTTGTGCTGGCGCTCGCGCTGTCGTTCCTCGCCACGCTTTATCCGTCATGGCGCGCGGCGCGGCTCGATCCGGTGGAGGCGCTGCGCTATGAATGAAGCCGCCGCCGCATTGAAACTGGAGAACGTCGCGCGGCGCTACCCGCAGGGGCAGGGCACGCTCGAAGTGTTTCGCAGCATTCGCCTGGCGCTGAAGCCCGGCGAGCTTGTCGCGCTGGTCGGGCCGTCGGGTGCGGGCAAATCCTCGCTGCTCCACATGGCGGGATTGCTGGAAGCGCCATCGGAGGGCGAAATTCATATCGATGGAGCCGCCGCTTCGAAACTGCCGGACCGCGAGCGCACGCGCATCCGCCGCGATTTCATCGGCTTTGTCTATCAGGCGCACCATTTGCTGCCCGAATTCAGCGCGCTGGAAAATGTGATGATCCCGCAGCGCATCGCCGGCAAATCGCGGGATGCGGCACGCGCCGAAGCGGTGCGCCTGCTCACGCTCGTGGGGCTCGCTGATCGGCTGGAGCACCGTCCCTCACAGCTCTCCGGGGGCGAGCAGCAGCGGGTCGCCATCGCGCGTTCGCTTGCCAATCATCCGCGGCTTCTCCTGGCGGATGAACCCACCGGAAACCTCGACCAGCGCACGGCACAGGGCGTATTCGACGTGCTTGTCGGTCTTGTGCGCGCAGAAGGTGTCGCCGCACTCGTTGCGACCCACAACCTCGAGCTCGCCGCCAAAATGGACCGCCAGCTCGTGCTTCATGAGGGCCGGCTGATCGAGGGCGACACATTGAGCGTGCAGTAGCAGGGCCGGCAAAATCGCGGCTGCAAGCGGCAACACCTAGGCGGGTTGAGGCCGAGGTGTGTCCCCATTTGCCAGATTTCCGCCTAGTTCCCGGAAATGCTATGTTTGACTCGCATGCGGGGCTTGCGAATGACTGAGTTCTGGGCAGCGATAAAGCACCGATACATCTATCGGACGGCGGCAGCCTATGCCGTGGTCGCGTGGCTGCTGCTTCAGCTCTTCAACAACTTAACTCCGTTACTCAAGGTGCCGGACTGGGCCGGAACGCTGGTTCTGGTCCTGATCATCGGCGGTTTTCCCGTTGCGCTCCTCTTTGCCTGGATGCTCGACCTGAACGCGTCGTCCGTCCTGAAGAAAACGGCCCTGCAGCCGGCAGCGGCGATTCCGGCGCCTGGCGGCAAAGGTCCGGCCAATCAACACACCGGCTCACCTGCTGGACATTCGCATACAGAGCAACCAACCAGTGCACCGGCTGCGCTCGCGGCCAGGCAGGCAAACGGGCCGTCGGTTGTCGTTCTGCCTTTCGCGAACATGAGCGGAGAGGCGGAGCAGGATTTCTTCGCCGACGGCCTTACCGAGGACATCATCACTGAGCTGTCCCGGTTCCGGCACCTCTTCGTCATCTCGCGGAACTCGGCATTCAAATACAAAGGCCGGGCATTGAATGTTCGCGAGGTCGCGCGCGAGCTGAACGTCCACTATGTGGTCGAAGGCAGCGTTCGAAAGGCAGGCAGCCGTGTTCGCGTGACGGTACAGCTGATCGATGGCCAGGCCGATCATCACATCTGGGCCGAGCGGTATGATCGCGAACTTCAGGACATTTTCGCGATTCAGGACGAAGTGACGACGGCGATCGCGGCGACGGTGTCCGGACGCGTTGAGGCCGCAACGGGCGAGCGCGCCCGTCGCAAACCGACCGAGAACATGAGCGCCTATGAGTGTGTGCTTGCGGGCAAGCTGCGGCATCACCGCTCCACTCCTGGAGATAACCAAGCAGCGTTGCAGCTGCTCGACCGCGCGATTGCTCTCGATCCGAATTATGCGCATGCCCATGCTTGGAAGGCTTGCGTACTCGGACAGGCGGCGGTGAATGGTTACGCCCCCGATCGCGACGCGATCTTCCGGCAGGCGGGGGATGAGCTGCAGGTTGCCTTGCAACTCGACGGCAACGACAGCGATGTCCACCGCATTCTCGCAGCGGTGAATCTGATAGACGGACGACACGACAAGGCCCTCTATCACCAGGAACGCGCGCTCAGCCTTAATCCCAATGACGATCTCATCGTGGTGCAGCAGGGCGAGATCCTGACTTGGCTGGGGCGGCCCGAGCAAGGAATACCCTGGATCGAAAAGGCGATGCAGCTGAACCCGTGGCACCCGGAGCGCTACTGGAATCATCTGGGCCGCGCCTTTTTCGTGGCGCGGCGCTACGCCGAGGCGATTTGCGCGTTCGGGCGCATTACCGCACCGGCTCCCATCCATCATGCCTACCTCGCTGCTTGCCATGCACAGCTCGGCAACGACACTGCCGCGCGCCAGCAAGCGGCGGAGGTTCTGAAGCGCGACCCGGGATATTCCGTGGAGGCTTGCCTGCGAACGCTTCACTACAAGCGGCCCGAGGACAGCGCACATCACCGCGCCGCGCTCCTGAAGGCCGGCGTGCCTGAGCGCGCCGCACAGGTGGTCGCCGCGTCATAGCAGCACTATCGCGAACGCGATTTTCGGGCTTACGGGGACGAAGCAGCTACAACGCCAGTAACCAGCGAACCGCCAGAACAGCAAAGGCCCAGCCGAGCGTGGAGAGGCCGGCGATGATCAGCACGGAGGCCCAAACCGGCAGCGGCGCTTCAGCTTCGCGCCGGCGGTGAGATAGGGCTTCTGCCTGCTTTGGATTGTCGGTGATCGACACGCCTCACTCCTCCAATGCACGGGCTTGGCGGGCAGAACCTTGAGCGGCCAGGCTCTCGGACGCGAACACGATTGCGCCCATCTCCTGCTTCCGGCATTCGATGGTCGCGGCCAGCCGCTCGTATCGATTTGCCAGATCCAGAAGTTCGCTCCGGGTCTCGTCGTGCTTGGCAGTCCGCGCCAGCACATGCAGGCCGGTTGCGATCAGGCGATAATTCTCAGCCCGTCCGGTACTCGAGTACGCCATACATCCCTCCAAGGCATCGGCCTAACGGGCTGGATTCATTTTGGTTTCCTGATCTATCCGCTCCCGATAGATTTTTTCCTTCTGTTGTGTGCGCATCCCACCCTGCCAGCGACGGCCATTGCTGGGGCGCTTAAACTTACGTATTCGCATTTTGTTCTTGACCGACAGGATAAAGAACGTTATAGGAACATCCTTATGCTGAAAGGGAGACGGGTAGTGGTCTGGGCAAAGGATGTGGTGGCGGCGGCGGGATTGTTGAGTTTTATCATCTGCGCCTTTGCGCTGGCAGGAATCGCAGGCGCGGCTTTCTCGTGAAATCGCTGTGGATGGGCCGAACGCGCCGCATCGCAACCTAGGGCAGCCGGCTCATACTTGCCCACCTGCAAAACGGCGTGACGGACAGATGCCATCGCCGATTGAGCCGGGTTTAACTGGTAATTGCATGGCGGAAATGAAAACGAATAGGAACATCGGGCCCGGTGTGCGGCATCGGCCAGCAAAGGTGGCGGTCAGCTGTAGCGCCGGGATGAGTTCTCGATGACGGGAGCACGTAAACCGGCCGGCTTCATCCATCTGCGGGTCAAGAGCCCGTATTCGCTGCTCGAGGGCGCCATTCGCCCCGACGAACTGGCGAACCTTGCCTACACGAACGCCATGCCGGCGGTGGCGGTCACCGACGTCAATAACCTCTTCGGCGCCTATGAAATCAGCGAGACGCTGGTGAAGAAGGGTGTGCAGCCCATCATGGGTTGCCTCCTTGCCGTCGATTTCGATCCGCCGCAAACGCCTGGCGCGGTGATTCGCCAGCGCCCGCCGCTTCTGCCGCTACTCGCGCAGAACGAGGCCGGGTATCGCAATCTCACCAAACTGTTGAGCGCGGCATATCTTGAAGTCGAAGCGGGGGACTGGCCGCAGGTGACGCCGGAGAAACTTGCGGCTCACGCCGATGGCCTGATCGCGCTCACCGGCGGGCCGGGAGGTCCGCTCAACCGACTGATTGTGGAAGGCCAGCCGGATGCAGCGGCGGCCGTGCTCGATCGACTGTCGGCGATGTTCGGCAATCGGCTATATGTGGAACTTCAGCGGCATGGGTTGCCGGAGGAGCGCGCGGCGGAAAACGCGCTGATCGATTTCGCGTATTCGAAGCGCCTGCCGCTGGTTGCCACCAACGATGCGCACTTCGGCGTGGCGGAGATGTACGAAGCGCATGACGCGCTGCTCTGCATCGCGGAGGGCACCTTCGTCTCGCAGCAGGACCGAAAGCGCCTGACCCGCGAGCACCGCTTCAAGACCGCCGAAGAGATGGCGGTGCAGTTCGCCGATCTGCCGGAGGCCATCGAGAACACCATCGAAATCGCGAGACGCTGCGCCTTCCGGCCGAAGAAGCGCCAGCCGATTCTGCCGCAGTTCATTCCCGGGTCCGGCCGCACGCCGGCGGAAGAACTGCGCGTGCAGGCGGAGGAGGGGCTTGCGCGCCGTCTCAAGCTGCATGGTCTGTATGCCGACGAGCAGGTCTATCGCGACCGGCTGGAATTCGAGCTCGGCGTCATCACCCGCATGGATTTCCCGGGTTACTTCCTGATCGTTTCCGACTTCATGAAGTGGACGCGAGCGCACGGCATTCCGGTCGGCGTGCGTGGGTCGGGAGCCACCTCGCTGGTCGCCTGGGCACTCGACATCACCAATCTCGATCCCATCCGCTTTGGCCTTTTGTTCGAGCGCTTCCTCAATCCCGAGCGCATCTCAATGCCGGATTTCGACATCGATTTCTGCCAGGAGCGCCGCGATGAAGTCGTGCGCTATGTCCAGCAGAAATACGGCGCGGACAAGGTCGCGCACATCATCGCGCTGGGTTCCCTGCAGGCGCGCGCGGCGGTGCGCGATGTCGGCCGCGTGCTGCAGATGCCGCTGGGACTGGTCGATCGCATCGCCAAGCTCATTCCCAATCCGCCGGGCCGCCACATCACGCTGCACGAGGCGATTGAGGGCGAGCCGCGGTTGCAGCAAATCCGTGAGCAGGAGCCCGCAACCGAGCGGCTGTTCTCCATCGTCAGCAAAATCGAAGGGCTCTACCGCCACGCCTCAACTCATCCCGCCGGGGTGGTGATCGGCGATCGGCCGCTCGACGAAATCGTGCCGCTCTACCGCGATCCGCGCTCCGAAATGCCGGTGACGCAGTTCGATTACGAAGACGCGGAAAAAGCGGGCCTGGTGAAGTTCGATTTTCTCGGGCTGAAGACACTCACAGTCATTGCCAAAGCCGAGGAGTTGCTGAAGAAGCGCGGCATTTCCGTCGACACGCAAAACATCGACTTCGACGATCCCGCCACCTTCGACATGCTCTCGCGCGGCGAAAGTGTGGGCGTGTTCCAGCTGGAGGGCGCCGGCATGCGCGACCTCATGCGCAAGATGCGGCCAGACCACATCAATGATCTGGTGGCGCTTGTCGCCCTCTATCGCCCGGGACCGATGGATTCCATTCCGAAATACATTGCGTGCAAGCGTGGGCGTGAGGCGCCGGAGTATCTCCATCCTTCACTCGAGCCGATCCTGAAGGAAACCTTCGGCGTCATGACGTATCAGGAAGATGTCATGCGCATCGCGCGCGAGCTTGCCGGCTACTCGATGGGCGAGGCCGATCTGCTGCGCCGCGCAATGGGCAAGAAGATCGCCTCCGAAATGGCGCTGCATGAGCAGCGATTTATCGACGGCGCCGCGAACAAGGGCATTCCGAAGGGCGTCGCGCAGCAGATTTTCGAGCAGGCGGCGAAATTCGCGGGCTATGGATTTAACAAGGGCCATGCCGCGGCCTACGCGCAGGTCGCGTACCAAACCGCGTATCTGAAGGCCAACTTCCCCGTCGAGTTTCTCGCTGCCTCGATGACACTCGACATCGGGAACACGGACCGGCTGAACGTGTTCCGGCAGGAGGCGCAACGCCTCGGCATTCGCGTGCTGCCGCCGGACATCAACCGCTCGGAAGCGTACTTCGCCTGCGATGCCGAGAAGGGTGTTATCTATTACGCGCTCGCCGCCGTGAAAGGCGTGGGCAAACAGGCGATGGAGCATGTCGTTGAGGTGCGGCGCGCGAGTGGCCCGTTCGAGGGCCTCGCCGATTTTGCCCAGCGCGTGGACCCGCGGCTCGTCAACAAGCGCGCGTTCGAGAGCTTGGTTCGGGCGGGTGCCTTCGATGGGTTAAACGCAAACCGGCGGCGGCTGGTGGACTCCGCCGACGCCATTCTCAATCACGCCGCGCGCAACACACGCGAGCGCGAAGTCGGGCAGACGACGCTGTTCGGCCAGGTAGTCAGCGACGCAGAGGACATCCGGCTCGCGCGGGTGGACGATTGGCCGCCGCACGAGCGCCTGAGCGAGGAATTCAATGCCATCGGCTTCTATCTCTCCGGCCATCCGCTCGATGGTTACGAGGCGGCGCTGAAGCGCCTGGGCGCGGTGACGTTTGCCGCGATTCAGGAAGACCGCCGCCGCTCCGGATTCCGCGCGCAGATCGCCGGCACGATCATCCGCAAACAGGAGCGCCGCGGCCGCAGCGAGCAGTCTTACGCCTTCGTCTCGCTTTCGGACACCACCGGCATGTTTGAGGTGATGGTGTTTTCGGAAGTGCTTTCCGCCGCGCGGCCGTTCCTCGAGCCCGGCAAGTCCATTCTGCTCACGGTATCTGCCGATTGGATCGACGATGAACTGAAGCTGCGCGCGATTGCGGCGCAGGATCTGGAGAAGGCCGCGGCCGAAGCGGGCGAGGGCCTGCGCGTCTATTTGCAGGACGAGAGGCCGCTTGGTGCCATCGCCAGTCAGCTGCGCAATTCCGGCAAGGGCATCGTCACCATCGTCGTGCCGGCAAGCGACGGCCGCGAAGTGGAAATCAAAATCCGCGAGCGCCAGCAGGTCAACGCCGCCCTGCGCGCGGCAATCAAATCTCTCCCCGGTGTGAATGCGGTCGAGTCGGTCTGACGAAATCGCACGTTCAGCAGCACGGACCATCCGCTCAGTTGTGAACACCGGCAACTATTTCTATGGTGTTACGACGGTCCGGCGCGGTGTTCGCCGCTGTCTTAGATCGAAGGGGGTTGGGTGGGGAATCTCTGATGCGCTTTCATTCCAAAGCCGTTGTCACGGTCTTGGCGTTGCTGCCTTTATGTCTTTGGGATGGCCAATCGGCCAAACCTCTGGCGGCCGGTGAAGAGACGTATCGCGTCGTCCATGGCTGGCCAGTCGTTCCCGATAACGAGATGCTCGACGAAGTGTCAGCCGTCGCCGTCGACGGGAACGACAATGTGCTGGTCTTAACAAGGGCGGGGCGGAAATGGCCCGACGCGGACCAGCTGGATACCACCGCAATCCGGAAGCCGACGATCTTCCTCTTCGACGGCAAGAGCGGACGTCTGTTGAACCGCTGGGGTGCAGGCGTCTTCGCATTGCCGCACAGCATTACCGTAGATGGCCGGGGTAACATCTGGGTGGCCGATGTCGCCCTGCACCAGATCTTCAAATTCTCCGCGACCGGCAAGCTGCTTATGGCATTGGGCGCGCGCGGAAAATCCGGCGAAGATGCGGCGCATTTCAACCGCCCTTCGGATGTGGCAATTGCGCCTGACGGATCGATCTTCGTCAGCGACGGGTACGGCAACAATCGCGTGGTGAAGTTCGATGCCTCCGGGAAATTTCTCCTCGCCTGGGGCAGCAAGGGCTCGGGTATTGGCCAATTCGATCTGCCGCACGGCATCGCGATCGACAACCAGAGCCGCGTTCTGGTGAGCGATCGCAAGAACGCACGAATTCAATTGTTCGACGGCAATGGTCATTTCTTGTCCGCGTGGAAGGGACCGCCATTCGTAATGCCTCAGGATGTGAAGGTGGGACGCAGTGGCCGTGCTTACGTGGTCGAATCTGGCAATGAGGCGCCGCCGGATGAATCCGGTATTCTTGTGCTTGGGCCCGACGGTTCGCTGATCGAGCGAATCGGCCGATACGGCAACTACGACGGGCAGTTCGTTGACCCGCATTGGGTCGCGGTCGACTCTTACGACACCATTTATGTCGCGGACTTCGAAGGTCGGCGCGTGCAGAAGTTTGTGGTGGTCCGAGGACAGGACTGACGGCGGGGAGGCGCGCCGAGGATCCGACAAACGATCTTTGTTGGTCAGCTGAGCAAGCCGCCATCTCGAAGGCAAATCGTTGTGATCAAAGCTCACCTCGGCTTAAGTGCTTAAGTGCGACGTCTGAGGTCGGAGGGGATGATGCGCAGACTATTGGCTGGGCTAACAGCGTTGCTTGCGAGTGGTGCCCCATGGCTGGTTTCAACAATCGCGCAGCCGACCACAGGCCCGGCGCCAGTCATCGCGGAACCGTCCGTGCCGAGCCCGGCTGCGTCCGACGCGAAGCCGTCTGCGGCACATTCGCTTACAGCAGAAGACGTCGGCGCCTGGCTGGACGGCCTGATCCCCTACGGCATCGATCGCGGCGATATCGCCGGCGCGGAAGTCGTTGTGGTGAAGAACGGACGCGTGCTGTTCGAGCGCGGCTATGGCGTCGCCGACGTAAAATCCCGAAACCCCGTCGATCCGAAACGGACGCTGTTTCGCTCCGGCTCCATCTCCAAGCTCTTCACCTGGACGGCCGCGATGCAACTGGTCGAGCAACACAAGCTCGATCTCGATCGAGACGTAAACGTTTATCTCGATTTCAAAATTCCGCCGGCATTCGGCAAGCCGGTTACGCTACGTAACCTGATGACCCATACACCGGGTTTCGAGGAGACGATCAAGGGGTTGTTCGCCAGAGATCGCCGTCCGCTCGGAGCGGTGCTGAAAGCTTGGGTACCCACGCGCATTTTCCCGCCCGGCGAAGTTTCCGCCTATTCGAATTACGGGGCCGCGCTCACCGGCTACATCGTGCAGCGCGTCTCCGGCGAACCCTTCGAGCAATTTGTGCAGCGTCACATCCTCGATCCCCTGAAAATGCAGCATGCGACCTTCGTGCAGCCGCTGCCGAAGGCGCTCGCGCCGGATATGTCCAAAGGCTACGAGACAGCCTCGGGCCAAGAGATTCCGTTCGAGAACATCAATATGAATCCGGCGGGCGCGCTTTCCGCCGCGGGCGACGACATGGCGCGCTTCATGATTGCGCATCTGAACAATGGCACGTATCAGGGGGCGCAAATCCTGAAGCCAGAAACCGCGAAGCTGATGCACAGCAATGTGTACAGGCCCGTAGCGCAACTTCCTGCAATGGGGCTCGGCTTCTACCACGAGGACCGTAATGGGCACGTGGTGGTTGGGCACGGCGGCGATACTGAGGCCTTTCACAGCGATCTGCACCTCATTCTGGATGAAGGCGTCGGCCTCTATTACACCCAGAACAGTGAGGGGAAGCCCTCAAGCGGATTGCGCGCCACGCTCTATAACCGCTTCATGGATCGCTATTTCCCGGCGAAGCCTTATCCGTATGAGAAGACGTGGAAGACGGCGAAGCAGGATGCCGAGCGCCTGGCCGGCAGCTACGAGCTCAGCCGCCGCTCGGAATCCAATTTCATGCTCGTTGGAGATGTGTTCGGCGAGTTCTCAGTCTCCGCAAACGACGATGGCACTATCAGCGTCGATGCGCTGAAGACGCTTGCCGGAAATCCGGTCCGGTGGCGCGAAGTCGCGCCGAATATCTGGCGCGAAGTCAATGGGCCGCACACGCTCATCGCCACTTACAAGGATGGCAAAGTCGCGCGAATCGACTCCGATGAAATTCCGCCGATCCTGGTCGCTTCGCCCGCCTCATTCTGGCGCCTCGACAAATGGAACCTGCCGCTGCTGATTGCCGCCGCGGCCGTGCTCGTGCTAGTTGTCCTGTTCTGGCCAATTAAAGCCATTCTGCGCTGGCGCTACGATCGCCCGTTTGCGCTCACCGGGCGCGCCGCGTCGCTGTACCGCTGGTCGCGTGTGGTCGCCTTGATTGATCTTGTCTTCCTTGCTGGATGGGCCGCGTACCTCGCCTACGCGAGCGATCACCTGGAGTGGTTCGACACCCAGGCCGATCCGCTCCTGCGTGCACTTCAGATCATCGGGCTGATCGGCGTGATCGGCACGGTAGTTCCGGTGTGGCAATTCTTTGTGGCGCTGCGTGAGCGCGGCTATGCGTGGTGGACGAAGTTCACCAATGGCCTATTTGCGCTCGCGTCGCTCGCGTTTGTGTGGTTCGCATTCAGCCTGAAGCTGCTGACGTTCAGTTTGAACTATTAACGGCCCTTGAACACGGGTGCGCGCTTTTCGAGAAAGCTTCGCACGCCCTCGCGGTGGTCTTCGGTCTGGAACAGTCGGTAGATGGCTTCGATCGCCCAGCTGCCGATCTCGCGTGGATCGCCGAAGGTGGCGCGGCGCAGGCCCTGCTTCATCGCGCGCACGGCGAGCGGCGGATTGGATGCGACGCGCTTCGCTAGCGCCATCGCGTGCGCCATCAGTTCCTGATGCGGCACGACCTCGGAGACAAGCCCGATCCGCAGCGCCTCGCAGGCATCGATGGGATCGCCGGTATACAGCAGCTCGGCAGCCTTGGATGGTCCGACGATTGCTGGCAGGCGCCAGAGCCCGCCGACGTCGGCCACAAGCCCTCGCTTGATGAACAGCTCGGCAAAGCTCGCGCGTTCCGACGCAAGGCGAATATCAGCGAACAGCGCCAACTCCATACCCCAGCCGACCGCCGGCCCATTCACGGCCGCGATCACCGGCTTGTCGCATTCGAGAGCAGCCATAGCGGCAGGCGTGGGCCCGCGGGGCGCGGCCGCAGGCTCGGCTGGGTGGCAGTCGCCCGTCATCATCTCCTTTACGTCCTCGCCTGCGCAGAAGGCCGGGTCGGTCCCGGTCACGACGATGCATCGCACGTCCTCGTCCGCGGCAGCGGTACGAAACCCGGCCTCGATCTCGGCATATGCCCGCTGGTTCAAGGCGTTGCGGCGCTCAGGTCGGTCGAGCGTCACCACGGCGATGCCCGCGGTTACCTCGTAGCGCAGGTGGATGAATTCGGTGGACGACAGGGGCATCCGGTTTCAGGCTGGGTGATCCGCCTTCAGGATAGTGCGCATCCACGCGCCACGGCTATACCTCCGGCCTCCGGATGAGGCATTGGCCTTCGTTAAGGCTCTCCCCATATAACCCGGAGCTTCGCAGCCGCCCGCCGGCACCCACTCCCAGGTGAGCATTCCATGGTCGCATTTCTGAATTGGGCCAAATCGATCGCCCTCGGCACCCTTAATGCTGTCGTCAAAGTCGCGCTGTTCGTCATTCTGGTGATCGTCGTGCTGATGATCGTCGGTCTGCTCCGGGGCGATGGCCTGCCCGACAAAATGGTCCTGACAGCCGATCTGCGGATGCCCATTGCGGATTCCAGCCGCCGCAGTTCCATCGATTTCGGGGAACGCCAGCTCACCGTTATGGACACGGTGCTGGCGCTCGACCGCGCCTCGCGCGACAGCCGGGTGAAAGGATTTTTCGTCCGGTTGGGAAGCGGCGATCTGTCCCTGGCACAGGCCGAGGAGATCGGCGCCGCGATCAAGCGCTTCCGCCAGACCGGGCGGTTCGTGATCGTGCATGCGCAAGGGTTCAATTCCGCTGGGCTCGGCGACTATGTTGCCGCCGCGAGCGCGAATGAAATCTGGATGCAGCCGCGCTCACCGTTTGAGCCAGCGGGCGCGGGCGCGGGCGCCGTGTTCCTGCGTGGTCTGTTCGACAAGATCCAGGCGCAGCCGCAGATCGTCAAACGCGCCGACTACAAGAGCGCGGCCGACATGTTTATGGAGAAAGATTACACGGCGCCCGATCGCGAGCAGACGACGGCGCTGCTTCAGTCCTGGTACCAATCCGCCACGAGCGGTGCAGCTGCCGATCGCAGTCTCTCCGCAAAGACGGTTGCGGCGGCGTTCGACGCCAGTCCGCAATTTGCCGAGGATGTGCAGCGCGCGCGCCTCGTCGACCGGATCGGATACGATGACGAGGCGAGGGCAGCGGCTATGGGGCGCGCGGGTGGCGCGAAAGTGGTGCCGCTCAGGAAATACGAGCGGAGCACCTCGAGCTTCTCCGAAATGAGCGCACCCCGTATCGCGGTCGTCGAGGCGGCGGGCGAAATCGTGGACGGGCCGTCGCGCAATGGTCTCGTGGGCGACAGCGGCGGGATCGTGGGCGACGACTATGCGGCGGCGATCCATGAAGCCGCGCAGGATTCGCAGGTCAAGGCGATCGTGCTGCGCGTCGATTCTCCCGGCGGCTCCGTCTCCGCGTCCGATCAGATTTTGCACGCGGTGAAGAAGGCGCAAAGCTCCGGCAAGCCGGTGGTCGTCAGCATGGGGACGCTCGCGGCGTCAGGGGGGTATTATATCTCCTGCTCGGCCGATCGCATCGTTGCCGAGCCCGGCACGATAACGGGCTCCATTGGTGTGCTCACGGGCAAAGTCTCGTTTGGAAAGACCGCGGGACTCATCGGCCTCGGCGTGGATCAGATCGGCGTCGGGAAGAACGCACTAATGGAATCCGCGATCAGCCCCTACACACCGGAGCAGTGGGCAAACCTCAACCGCCAGGTCGATGCAATCTACACGGACTTCATGCAGAAGGTGGCGACCGGCCGCAAGCTGCCCCTCGACAAGGTGCAGGCGATCGCGAAAGGCCGAATCTGGTCTGGTTCCGATGCACGCAGCCGTGGGCTTGTGGACGAGTTGGGCGGCTTCTGGACTGCCGTGGAGGATGCGAAAAAGCTTGCGCACATTTCGGCCAGCGAGCGCGTCGCGTTCAAGATTTACCCCAAAAAGACGAGCTTCCTGGCAGCAATCAGTTCGGCGTTCAGCAGTTCGGCGGCCGGTGTGCGCGCGCTCCAAGGGCTTGCGGCAATCGAGCAATTGCCGTTTGCTCGTGCCGTGATCCGGGGCATCCAGGACACGCCGCGCGGCGAGATCGAGATGAAGGCGACCAATCTGCCGGTGAACTGATTCGCCTTGTTGGACGCGCCGCAAGCCTTTGTGGGATAAGGCGGCGGCGTCTTTCGGTGGCTGGTTGTGAATGTTCAGGATGTAAGTTCGGCGGCGCTGCAGGCGATGCGCGCCGGCAGAATGGATGAAGCGGCGCGACTTTGGGCTCAAGTGCTGGCTGCGGTGCCGGACAATCCTCAGGCGCTGTTTCATCTGGCGCAGTATCGGATGCTGCAGAAGGACCCGGCTGGCGCGATCGGCATGCTGGAGCGCGCCGCCAAAGCTGATCCAAAGGCGTCGGCGATTCCGCTGAACATCGCGTTTGCGCAGCGGGCGCTGGGCAACGCTGCCGCGGAGCTGGCGGCCATCGAGCGCGCGCTGGCAATCGATCCCTATTACCTCCCCGCGCTGCTCTTGAAAGGCGGGGCGCTGGAGCGGACAGGACATCCGCGACAGGCCGCGCGCGTTTTTCGGGACGCGCTCGCCGTCGCGCCGCCGGACGATCAGCTCTCGCCCGAGTTGCGCAAGCATGTCGCCGACGCGCGGCTGGCCGTCGATCGCAACGCCGTCCAGCTCGATGCTCATTTGAACGAGGCTCTATCGGTGCTGCGTGCAAGCTCCGGCGATGTATCGCTGGCGCGCTTCGATGCGTGCAAGGAGGCGCTGCTCGGCCGGAAGAAGATTTATGTGCAGCAGCCGACGATGCTGCACTTTCCGGAATTGCCGGCGATCCAGTTCTATGACCTGGCGATGTTTCCCTGGCTGGCGCAACTGGAGTCGCAGACCGATACCATACGAGCCGAACTGTTGAGCCTCCTCGAATCGGAGGCGAAGGGGTTTAGGCCCTACGTGCAGCACCCGGCGGGTGCGCCGCTGAACCAGTGGGCCGACCTGAATTACTCGCCCGATTGGAGCGCCTATTTTCTCTGGGAAGATGGCCAGCGAAACGAAGCCCATTGCGCGCGCTGCCCGCGAACGGCCGCTGTTGCCGGATACATGCCGCTCGCGCACATTCCCGGATATGCCCCGGCGGTGTTCTTCTCGACGCTGCGCCCCCACACGCGAATTCCGCCGCACACGGGTGTCACGAACATACGCCTTATCGTGCACCTGCCGCTGGTTGTGCCGGAGGGCTGCGGTTTCCGCGTCGGCAACGACAGCCGCACCGTTGAACCGGGCAGGGCCTGGGTCTTCGACGACACCATCGAGCACGAAGCCTGGAACGACGGCGATCAGGCCAGAATTATCCTGATCTTCGATATCTGGAATCCGCATCTCGCGCCGGCCGAGCGCGAGCTTGCCAGCGCGCTGCTGAACGCCACGCGGGATTATTACTCCGCCGGATAACCGTATCGCTCAACCCAAGGCTGCAGAATCGGCAGAACCGGCGCGAGCTGCCCGCGATATCGCCGCCATTGCTCGACCCCTTCCGCGCTGAGTCCGCGCGCCACCTGGTTCGCGCTCGGCGTCGCGATGTGTTGCCGTCGTGAATGCGCACCGAACGACCGGAGCGATGGTCTCCAATCCAGGCCCACGAAGGAACAGAGCTTCCCGATATGCGCATCGAAATCCGCGACGACATCCTCGTTGCGCATTTCAAAAAGGTTGAGCGGGAGTTTCGCGCGAAATGTCTCAAGAAGCTCCATTGCGGCGCTGTAGGATTCTGCCGTCCCCGAGAGCGTCAGCAACTGGTAAGTGAACGGATGCATGTTGAACAGGCGGCGGAAGCAACTGAGCACCACGTCGCGCGGATCGCGGATGGCCAGCACGATCTTCGCTTCAGGGAAAATTCTGGATATCAGCGGCAGCCGAAGCAGATTTAGCGGCTGCTTGTCGACGAGGATCCTGTCTCTCAGATGCAGGCCGAAATTCCGGACATGGCGCCAATACGCATCGCGGTATCCTGAAAGCTCGGCATCGGACAGCTGCACAAGCTTTCGGATGCCTTGGGGATCGTCGAACAAGTCACGAATCGCGTCGACCAACGGGGCCTTCTCTTCCAGCGTGATGGCGCCAGGATGCGCCGCGAGAATCTGCCCGAGAAGCGTCGTGCCCGAACGCGGGTAGCCGACGATAAACACCAGACCGGCGGACGTGTCGTTGGTCGACCGGGCGGGGGGATTGCGCCGCGTCCAGACCAGGTCCGGAGTTTCCCGGAAGTGCTGCGACAGCCTGGCCATCAGGGCGGGAGATGATTCGATCTCGGGCGCTGTCATCACAGGGGCAAAGAAATTCTCCAGCTCGAGGTTTGCGTCCCGGTAAAGGTCGAAGGCCTCTGTAGTGCGATCCTGCCGGTCGCGAATATCGCCGAGCATGCTTCGCGCGTTCGCACGCTCATGCGCGTTCATTCGGGGATTTTCGAGGACGGTGCGCAAACGAAGTTCCGCCTCCGCCAGCGCGCCCTCCGCCAAGTCTGCTGTTGCGAGCGCAAAGAGCGCGATGCTGTTTGGAGGATCAAGCTCGAGGGCCTTACCGGCCATTGCGCGGCACTGGAGCCAGTCGCTTCGTCTGGACGAAATGGCGGCCAGTCGCGCGTACGCATCGGCGAAGGATGGATCGAGCTGACTGGCCTGACGGAAGCAGAATTCTGCTTCCTTTAGCTCGCCCAACATCTCGTAGGCCAAGCCCTTGGTAAAGCGGGCACGGGCGAGCTCCGGGTTGAGCTGGAGCGCAAAGTCCGCGGCCGCAATGGCATCGGCGTGGCGCCCGAGTCGCACGAGACACTCTCCGATCGCGTTTCGGATGAGCGGATCGGCTGGGCTCAGATCGCAAGCCTGATGGAGGAGAAGCAGAGCCTCGTTCGCGCGGCCGAGCTCCTGCAATTGGTGAGCCCGCAGGTGAAGCAACAGTGGATGAACCTGCCCGGCGTCCAACGCTTCACGGGCAAGCGCGGTAGCTTTTGGCACATCCGACGAAAGCAGGGCGTTGCGAATTTCATCCAGGCGGGCATCGCCGGCATCGGCGGAAGGGTTAAATTCGGCGGCGGTGGTCATGGGCTTCAATTACCGAATCCCGCCAGACGTGGGAAGCGGACCGGAGAGCCTCCAGACCGGCACTCAAAAAAAGCGGCGGCCTTTTGGGCCGCCGCCAGAGAACCAAGGATAGGATGCTCAGTACTTGATCGTCGCGCCAACGAAGAGCAGCCGTCCGAGCGCATCGTACACCTGAGGATAGGTATTGCCATTACCGAACGGCGGCGACGACACGCCGATGCCGTTCGTATCGAGAATCGGCGGATCCTTGTCGAACACGTTGTTGACGCCGAAGTGGAGCTGGACGCCCTGGCGAACTGTCCAGTCCGCCGCGAGATCGAGGTAGTTGAACGCATCGATCTTGGCATCGGAGAGATCGCCCAAGGGACCACCGAATATTGTATTCGACTGGTCGGCATCGAACCTGACGCCGCTCATATGGCGCCATTGGACAGACACGTCGAAGTCCCATGGCGACGTCCACGTCGCACGGAACTTGTGACGCCACGCCGGGATTGGCGTACCGCAGAAGATGCCGAACAGGCCGGCGCAGTCGCCCGAAGTCGGCGGCGGAATCAAAGCGGCTGTTACCGTTTCTTGCGGAATCGGCGTGATCACGTACCGATTTGTCCAGGTGCCAAGGAAGTTGAACGACAGGCCGCCGTTGTCTCCCAGGCCCCAGTTGCTGAGGTCGGTCGTGTAGTTGGCCTCGAAGTCCATGCCGTCCGTCTTGATCTGGCCGGTATTCGTAGTCAGGTCGCTGATGAAACCAGCCCCGGGACCAGTGCCGAAAATCTGCTCGGCATCGCCACGGTGAATCAGATCACAGAAGGCGCCGTTGAACGCGCAAGCCTGGATGATGGTCGCCTCCGGAATGACGCCAATGAACCCAGCGACCTTGATGTTGAAATAGTCGATGGTGGCCGTGAAGCCGTCCAGGAAGGTCGGCGTCAGCACGATACCGACTTCGCGCGTGTCCGACTTTTCGGGCGCCAGATTGGTGTTACCACCGAACAGCGCATTACACTGCGCGGCTGGGCAATCGAGGATGTGGCCGTACCCGTGCTGCGGGTTGTTATCGACGCCAGTCCTCGCGCATTGCTCGAAAGTGAACTGCGGGTCTGTACCGGCGCACGGGTCGGTACCTCCCCAGAGGCCAAGTCCCTGCGGGGTAAACAGCTCCAGCACGTTTGGCGCCCGAACCGCGCGCTGGTAACTCGCGCGGATACGGAAGTCATCGATCGGCTGCCACTCCGCACCGTATTTGTACGTGTTGACCGATCCAGCGATGTTGTACGACGAATACCGGTAGGCGCCGTTGACGGTCAGATCCTCGAAGAATGGCTGGTTCTGAACGAGCGGAACGCGAACTTCGCCGAACACTTCTGTGACATCGTACCCGCCATGAACCGACTGCGTCGGGCCACCCTGGCCGGCGAGATCGCCGGTCTGGAATTCGAGGTCCACGCGGTTTTCCAGCCGCTCCTGGCGCCACTCCGCGCCGGCCGACAGGGCAACCGCATTCTTCGCCCACGGTGACTGAAGTCCCCATGAGCCGAGATCGCCGGTTACGGATCCGGTCGCGACCCATTCCTGCGTGCCGCCTTCACGGAAGCCGGGCACATCGAGGTACCCAATCGCCGCGCCTGTTACGCCGTTCGGCTGGAAAATGTTCCACGGCACGCAGTTCGGATCGGAACCGTCAATGACGGACTTACAGGTCGGTACGCCATTGACATTGACAACCTGAAGAGAGCGCTGAATGCGCTGGATCGACATGTCGTTGACGTATTCCTCCGACAGGATCGTGGTGCCGTACTGACCGGACACATCGTACGACCATCCGCCGCCGAGGTCGCCTCTGGCGCCGAACAGCATGCGATACGCGGCGTGCTCCAGGTGATCCTGGCGCGGCCCGCCTTCCACGTTACGGCGGCCGATGAACAGCGAGGCATTCTGGCCATCTGTAAGTCCTGCCGACGTACAGAAGTTATACTCCGGTGAATTGGTATCGGCTGCGCTCCCGAGGAACGGGTTATCGCAGTTCACCTGCGCAGCGGTACCGAAGAAGAGGCCCGACGGCGCGATCTGCGCGATCGTCTTGTCGTCCATGAACATCGTCGACCCGTAGAAGTCGAGCGACTTGTTCACCTCGTAATGCGCGAAGCTTCCGAAGGTGTACCGTGTGTCAGGCCGCTGCAGATAGTTGTACGGCGCGAAGTTGAACGCGTCCGCTCCCGTGTATCCGCGTACCTTTCCGGTCAATCCATCGATGGTGCAGGTCCCGTTGGCCGCGAGATTGTCGCAGTTGCCGCCATCCAGGCTGAAGAAGCGGCCGCCGGCGCCGTTGCTGGCGGTCGTGCTCGATCCCACGCAGATGAAGCCGCCGCCGTAGGTGGATACCGTCGCGCAAGCGGAAACGTCACGCTGGCTTTCGAGCACCGGCTGAATGTTCCGATAGCCCATATAGATCGTGACGTTGCCTTTTCCGTTATCGGAATTGACACCCATGATGATAGTACCATCGGTGTCGGCGCCATCGAGCACGCTGCTGGGTGCCTGTGGAATGGTCCCCGGCGTCGTGCCTCCCAAGCCCATGGCGGTATAGCCACGATACGTGCCGTTGTTGTTGTCATGCTGGAAGACGCTGTATTGGCCATCGAATTCGATGCCCTCGAAGTCTTTCCGCATGATGAAGTTGACGACGCCGGCGACGGCATCCGAACCGTACACGGCCGAGGCGCCACCCGTCACAACTTCCACGTGATCCACCAACGCGGCGGGGATCTGGTTCAAGTCTGCGCAAGGCAGCTCGTTGTCGCCCGGCATCAACCGTTTGCCGTCGATCAGGACGAGGGTGCGTGCACAGGTCAGGTTCCTGAGGTTGACTGTCGCGGTACCAACCGAGCCGTTCGACTCGTTCGAGCCGAATTCCGCGAAGGCGGACGGTAGGTTGTTGATGAGGTTTTCGACGTTCGTCGTTCCCTCGAATTTCATTTCCTGCTGGCCGACGGCCGTGACAGGGCTTGAGCTGTAGAGGCCGGTCTGCGGAATGCGCGAACCCGTGACCACCACGGTTTCGACGTTTTCCTGGGCAGTGGCCGGGATGGAATATCCGGCGACTGCCACGGAGGCTGCTCCAAGGAGCAGGGCGGAACGCAAGCTGCGCTTGTCTAAATTGGTCTGATACACGTGGAACCCCCTTGGTTCTGTCGTAACGACGACTGCCATTGCAACGGACGTTGATTGCCTGCCGAATGGCAGCTAGCCCCCCGCAAACCATCCCGGTCGCGTGGAAATGCCCGTTTCGTGCGAGGCTAAGAGAGCCGCCGTGCCCGGTCAAAACAGAATCGGCCCAAATCATTCATTCGATAGCGGTCTGTGGCTTTTGTGCATCAATTTGGTAAGTTCCCTGCGCCGAATTTTCCCAATTCCAATCGTTGTTTCGGAACAATCGCCTAATCACCCGTTTGTGAGGTCGAAATCGGAGTTGCGAACGGTAATCGGCGAGTCGAATCCACAATTCGCCGCAGGAAGTGATTCGATGGCGACAGCACTGATTTCTCATCCTGAGTGCTTCAGGCACGAACCGCCCGATAGCCACCCGGAGCGTCCCGCCCGGTTGCGCGCGGTGCTGTCGGAACTGGAGCACCCTCGCTTCAGCAGCTTGGTCAGGGTGAATGCCGAAAAGGCCGACCTCGATGTGCTTTTGCGCGTCCACGCGCCCGGGCTTGTGGAGACCATCCTGGAAAGCCGGGATGCCGCAAGCCGAGGTCGGATTCAAATCGATGCCGATACTTACATGTCCGCAGGGTCGGCCGATGCAGCGCTGCACGCCGCCGGAGCAGTGGTCGAAGCGGTTGATGGTGTGATGGGCGGCAAGTACGGCAATGCGTTTTGTGCCGTTCGCCCGCCGGGACATCATGCCGAGCGTTTGCGGCCGATGGGATTCTGCTTATTCAACAACATTGCCGTTGGCGCGATGCAGGCGCGCGACAAGTATGGACTTCAACGAATCGCGGTCGTCGATTTCGACGTGCACCACGGCAACGGCACTCAGGATGCATTTTTTCGCGATGCGAACCTCTTCTACGCGTCAACGCATCAGATGCCGCTCTATCCCGGAACGGGATACGAAAACGAACGCGGGGTCTCGAATAATGTGCTGAACCGGCGGTTGCCGCCGGGAAGCGGGAGCGTGGAAATCCGAGCAGTTTACAGCGATTCCATACTGCCGGCGCTTGAGGCGTTCGCTCCCCAATTTATTTTCATTTCGGCGGGGTTCGACGCTCACCGCGCCGATCCGCTCGCCAATCTCGATCTCGCCGAGGATGATTTTGCGTGGATTACCGCCGAAATTTGCGCCATTGCTGCCCGCGTCTGTGAGGGACGCGTTGTTTCGGCGTTGGAAGGCGGCTATGACCTCGATGCGTTGGCGCGCTCGGCTGGGGCTCAAGTCGGCGCACTGATGGAGGCGTGAGTGTCTTCGGCGAATGCGGGTGAGCAGTTGCCCATCGAGCAAATGAGTTTCGAGGCCGCGTTGCGCGAGCTTGAGACCATCGTCGGCCGGCTCGAGCAGGGCGAGGTCGACCTAGAAGACTCAATCGCGCTGTACGAGCGCGGGCAGGGCCTCAAGGCGCATTGCGAACAGAAGCTGAAGTCGGCGGAAAGCCGGCTGGAGAAAATCGTTCAGGGCCCGAAGGGGCCGGTGGGCGTCGAGCCCATGACTCCGGGGTAGCTTCCGGATGAATCCTGACTTGAACGGCGGCCGGACCGCCCTTGCCCATGCGCTTGCCGATACGGCGGCCTTCGTCGAGACGAGCCTCGATACCCTTTTGCCCCGCCCCGCGGGCCCGGAAGGCCGGGTTGTGGAGGCAATGCGCTATACCGCCCTGGGAGGAGGCAAGCGCCTGAGGGCATTTCTGGTCCTTGAGACCGCCGGGGTTTTGGGCTTGGCCCGCGAGGAAGCAGCCCGGGTTGCGGCGGCCGTGGAGTGCGTCCATGCCTACTCGCTGATCCACGACGATTTGCCCGCCATGGACGACGACGATCTTCGACGGGGCAAGCCGACGGCCCATCGGGCCTTCGATGAAGCAACCGCCATCCTGGCGGGCGACGCCCTGCTGACGTTCGCCTTCGAGCTGACCGGATCGCCCGAGGCGCACAAAGACGCCGCCGTGCGTTGTGAGCTGATAACCCATCTCGCTCAGGCGGCCGGGTACGCGGGCATGATAGCAGGACAGATGATCGACATGGCTGTTGAGGGTCGCGCGCCCGGGCTCCCTGAGATTACGCGTTTGCAATCTTTGAAGACCGGTGCTCTGATTGCGTATCCCTGTGAAGCTGGGGCCATTTTGGCAGGCGCGTCTTCCGCCGCGCGAGATGCCCTGAAGAGCTATGGCCGGGACCTTGGGCTCGCCTTTCAGATCGCAGACGATCTGCTCGATGCCGAGGGAACCGCCGCGGAAACCGGCAAGAAGGTCGGTAAAGACGCCGAGCGCGGAAAAGCGACGTTTGTTTCTGTTTTGGGCATCGAGCAATCCCGCGAACAGGCTCGCGCCGTGGCTGACAGGGCTGCCGCGCGGCTTGATTTGTTTGGTGAAAAAGCTGAGCTATTGCGGGCTTTGGCCCGATTTGTCGTCGAGCGGCGCAAATAATTGGATTGGTTTAATGACTCTATCAAACCAGACCCCTTTGCTGGACCGAGTTCCCGATCCTCAGGCCCTGCGAACGCTCCCGCGGCAGGATTTGCGGCAGCTTGCCGACGAGCTGCGGCAGGAATTGATCAACGTTGTATCCGTGACCGGCGGGCACCTTGGCGCGGGCCTTGGCGTGGTCGAGCTGACCGTCGCCCTTCATTATGTCTTCGACACACCGGCCGATCGGCTGATCTGGGACGTGGGGCACCAGGCTTATCCACACAAAATTCTGACCGGCCGCCGCTCGCGGATGCGAACCCTCCGGCAAGGCGGCGGGCTGTCCGGTTTCACCAAGCGGGCCGAAAGCGAATACGACCCGTTCGGCGCCGCGCATTCGTCCACATCCATTTCGGCCGGGCTGGGATTCGCAGTCGCGCGCGATCTCAAGGGCGACAAGAACAACGTCATCTGCGTGATCGGTGACGGCGCGATGAGCGCGGGCATGGCCTATGAGGCCATGAACAACGCCGGCGCCCGGCACGAGCGCCTGATCGTCATCCTCAACGACAACGACATGTCGATCGCGCCACCTGTCGGAGCAATGAGCGCTTATCTCGCGCGGCTGATTTCAAGTCCGCCCTATCGCGGCATGCGCAAGCTGGGAAAGAAGATCGCCAGTATCCTGCCGCGCTATTTTGAAGAGCGCGCGCGCCGCGCTGAGCACTACGCGCGCGGCATGGCCGTCGGCGGGACGTTGTTCGATGAGCTCGGCTTTTATTATATCGGTCCGATCGACGGTCACAATCTCGATCACCTGATTCCGGTGCTGGAGAACGTTCGCGACGTAAAGAACGGGCCCGTGCTCGTTCACGTCGTAACGAAGAAAGGCAAAGGCTACGCGCCCGCGGAAGCCAGCGCCGACAAATATCACGGCGTCGTCAAGTTCAATGTGCTGACTGGTGAGCAAAGCAAGTCGGCGGCGAAGGCGCCGGCCTACACGAAAGTATACGCCGAGGCGCTGATTGCCGAAGCCGAAAAAGACGAGCGGATCGTCGCGATCACAGCCGCCATGCCGTCGGGCACCGGTCTCGATCTCTTCGCCAAGCGATTTCCGGACCGTTGCTTCGATGTCGGCATCGCCGAACAGCACGGTGTGACCTTTGCCGGCGGTCTGGCGGCCGAAGGCATGAAGCCATTTGCCACGATTTATTCGACATTTCTGCAGCGTGCCTACGATCAGGTCGTGCACGACATTGCGATCCAGAGATTGCCCGTTCGATTCGCGATGGATCGCGCGGGACTCGTCGGCGCCGATGGTCCGACGCATGCAGGATCGTACGACATAACCTATCTTGCGACGCTCCCCGGCTTTGTGGTGATGGCGCCATCGGATGAGGTTGAACTCATCAACATGGTCGCCACCGCGGCGCAAATCGACGATCGTCCCTCTGCCTTTCGCTATCCGCGCGGCGAGGGCATCGGCCTCGAACGCCCGAAGGTTGGAACACCGCTCGAAATCGGCAAGGGGCGCATTATTCGCGAAGGCGCGAGCATCGCAATCCTCAATCTCGGAACGCGCCTTCCGCATTGTCTTGCGGCGGCTGAGAAGTTGTCCGCTTACGGGCTGTCAGCGACCGTTGCCGACGCGCGATTTGCCAAGCCCCTGGACCACGACCTGATCCGCAGGCTCGCCCGAGAGCACGAGGTGCTCATCACCATGGAAGAAGGCGCGATCGGCGGATTTGCATCCCATGTGATGCAATTCCTGGCGCTGGAAGGCCTGCTCGACAGCGGCCTGAAAATCCGGCCGATGACGTTGCCCGATTTCTTTATCGATCAGGACTCGCCGGAGCGAATGTACGAAACCGCCGGTCTCGATACAAAGTCGATTGTTGCGGCGGCTCTGAATGCGTTGGGCCGCGAAGAAGAAGCGCTCGTCGGCAATATTGCCTGATTCAGCCGGGTCGGTTGCCCTCTGCCGCCACTTTGGCGTGTGTGGCGGGTGCGCGTTGCAGGATCGCGACGCCGACGATTATCGCGCGCTGAAGCGCGACATGATTGTGCGCGCCTTGGCGCAGCACGGTCTGGAAAGCGCGTCCGTTGAAGCCGTCGTTTCTGTACCGCCTCGCTCCCGCCGCCGCGCGACGCTCAAAATCCTGAAACAATCTGGCCAAATCCGAATTGGATTTCATGCCGTTCACTCGCATGACATTGTGGACATGCGGGAATGCCTGGTGCTGACGCCGGCCTTGTTCGAACTGGTGCAGCATCTTCGTGCGTGCTTTGCCCGGCTGTCGGGAGAGGGCGAGAGCGCCGAACTCTATACCGTACAGGCCGATAATGGGTTCGATCTCGCCGTTTCCTGGAATCGGAAGACTACTCCCGCCCTGATCGCGGAAATCGCTGCCTTCGCGCCTAGGCTCGGCCTGGTTCGTGTGACCGCCGGCGAGGACTTGATCTATCAGTCGGCCGTGCCTGAGGTCTGCTTCGGTAAGGCTCGGGTGAAATTGGTGCCGCGCGCATTCTTGCAGCCGACCCGCGACGGCGAGGCGGTGTTGCAGGCGCGTGTTCTCGAAATCACAGCGAAGGCTCGCAACGTCGTCGATCTCTTTTCAGGCTGCGGCACGTTCAGTCTTCCGCTGGCGGAGCGTGCCAAAGTTCACGCTGTGGACGCAGACGGCGCGCTGCTGGACGCGTTGGCCGCAGCAGCGCGCGTCACTTCCGGTCTCAAGCCGGTCACGACGGAAAAACGCGACCTGTTCAAGCGGCCGCTGACTCCGCAGGACCTGAACCGTTTCGATGCGCTCGTCCTCGACCCACCACGTTCCGGCGCGCTTGCTCAGGCGAAAATGCTGGCGAAATCAGACCTCCGGCGGATTGCCTATGTTTCCTGCGATGCGGCAAGCTTCGCGCGGGACGCGAAGGTTCTGACGGATGGCGGTTTTCGATTGGCTTGGGTCGTGGGTGTCGACCAGTTTCTCTGGTCGGCGCATGTCGAGCTCGCCGCCGCCTTCATCCGCGACTGAGTGGCAGCGATACGGCAGAACCTTATGGGTGACGCTGGCCAGTATCGCGGTGGTTGGCGCGCTTGCAGCCGCAGGTTCCCGCGTTCTCGCGAACGGCTATTCCAATTGGGCTGTGATCGTCGTCGCGGGCGACTGGCACGCCCATGATGGCTCGCCGAGCGAGATTTTCGACAATGCGCGGCGCGATGTCTCCGCTGCGCTGGTGAATATCGGGTTCGATCCGAACAACGTGCTGCAATTCTCTGTCCGCCCCCAGCGCTATCCGGGTACGCTGAATGCGGATGCCGCAGCAATCGCCAATTCATTGTGGGACTTATCAAACAGGACAAGTGGCGGGTGCCTGCTATATTTCAGCTCGCACGGGGCGCCGTCCGGGTTGGTGTTGGGCGACGCGATTTTGAGCCCCGACAAGCTCGCGAGCATGGTATCGAATGCGTGCGCGGATCGGCCAACCGTCGTCGTGATCTCCGCGTGCTACTCGGGTGTTTTTCTCGGCGACTTGCAGGGTCCGGATCGGATGGTTGTCACCGCTGCGCGCCTCGATCGCACGTCGTTTGGCTGCGGCAGCCTGAACAAGTACCCGTACTTTGACAGCTGTTTTCTCAGCAGCATCGATGATGTTCGGGATTTTCAGACCCTCGCCATCCGCACGAAAGCCTGTGTGGCAAAAATGGAAAAGGACACAAAAATGAGTCCGCCCTCCGACCCGCAGATCTCCATCGGCAGCCAGATTGCTGGCAAATTGCCGGCATGGCGATAGGCCGAATGAGGGCGCAGCCGCACCAGCCTAAGAGCACGACGGCCAGGGCGCTGACCTACACCGCCACGCAAGCGGCGCGGGTTGCGTTCTATGGTGCGCATTATCTCGCCGCACGCTGGCTGGCGCGCGAGAATTTTGCCGCGGTCGAGGAGCCCGCGCATCCGCTGCCTTCGATCCTGGATACGATCGCCGCCATGCGCGATCTCTTCTTGCAGGACTGGAGAAATGTGCAGGCGGGGCTTTATCCCATGCCGCTCGATATTGCTGGCGAAATGCAGCGCGCAGGATCGAGCCTGCGGTTCCTTCGCGACATTCCGCGAGTCATCGATCGCCAGAAACGGAAGGCGCACAACGAAGTGCGCCGCAGCTCGAACGGCTTGCCGCGATATTATCAGCGGAATTTCCACTTTCAGACGGACGGGTATCTCAGCAAGGACTCCGCCAGGCTATACGAGTTTCAGGTTCAGGCGCTGTTTGCCGGAACGGCGGACGCGATGCGCCGTCGCGCCTATGTCCCGATCGCGCATTTCCTCGAGAGGTCGAAAGAGGGCGCGCCGATCCTGCTCGACATCGGCGCAGGCACCGGCGAGTTCCTCGCGTTCGTGAAGTCAGCGCAACCGAAGCTCAAGACAATCGCGCTCGACCTGTCCAAGCCCTATTTGGCGCGGGCGAAACACGCGCTGGGCAAATACAGGGATGTGGAGTTCATCGCCGCGCCCGCGGAGGCGATGCCGCTGCCGGACAAGAGCGTCGATGTCGCGGTGAGCATCTTTCTGTTTCACGAGCTGCCGCCAAAGGTGCGCGCCGCGGCAGCCAAGGAAATCGCACGTGTGCTGAAACCCGGCGGCCTGTTCGTCCTCGCCGATACGATTCAATACGGCGACGCCCCTGAGTTCGAAGGGCTCATCGATGTCTTTCCATCGCTGCTGCACGAGCCGTATTACGAATCCTATACAAGAACCGATTTGGACGGTCTGTTTGGCGGTGTCGGGTTGAAGCGTACAGCGACAGACATTGCCTATCTGACCAAGATTGCGTGCTTTCAGAAATCGGCGCGCTCTCCACGACGTACGCCGCGAAAGAAACCCTAGCCAATCTGTGCGCGATGGCGCAGCGCATGGTCGGCGAGGACACAGGCCATCATCGCTTCGCCCACCGGAACGGCGCGGATGCCGACGCACGGGTCGTGGCGCCCCTTGGTGGTGATGTCCGTCTCATTTCCTTCTACGTCGATGGTCTGGCGCGGCGACAGAATGGAGGACGTCGGTTTCACGGCGAAGCGCGCGACAATCGGCTGTCCGCTAGAAATGCCACCGAGAATTCCGCCGGCGCGGTTCGAGAGAAACCGCGGCTTGCCATCGTTTCCGGCGCGCATTTCGTCCGCATCCTCTTCGCCGGAGAGCATGGCGGCCGCGAACCCGTCGCCGATCTCCACACCTTTCACCGCATTGATGCTCATCATGGCGGCGGCGAGATCGGCATCGAGTTTTCCGTAGACCGGCGCGCCCAATCCCGCCGGAATCCCGTCGGCCACGACTTCGGTCACAGCCCCACAGGATGAACCCGCTTTGCGCATCTTCTCCAGGTACTCCGTCCACGGAGCGACGGCCTGCGCATCGGGGCAGAAGAAGGGATTGCGGTGCACTTCCTCCCAGTCCCAGCGCGCGCGCTCGATGGTCTCGGTGCCCATCTGGATCAAAGCACCGCGAATAGAAACGGCACCATAGATTTGCTGCAGCACTTTGCGCGCGATCGCGCCGGCGGCAACCCGCGAAGCAGTCTCGCGCGCGCTCTGCCGTCCACCGCCGCGGTAATCGCGCACACCGTATTTCGCCCAGTAAGTATAATCGGCATGTCCGGGACGGAATTTGTCGCGAATGTCGGAATAATCCTGCGGCTTCGCGTCCACGTTCTCGATCAGCAGCGCAATCGGTGTGCCCGTCGTCACCTGCTCCGGCATGCGTTCGTCCTGGAATACCCCGGAGAGAATGCGCACGCGATCGGGTTCCTTGCGCTGGCTCACATATTTCGACTGTCCGGGACGCCTTCGATCGAGCTCCGTCTGAATGTCCGCTTCAACCAGTGGAATCCCGGGGGGGCAGCCATCGACAACGCACCCCAGCGCCGGCCCGTGACTCTCGCCGAAGGTCGTCATCCGAAACAGATGCCCGAAGGTGTTGTGGGACATAGGTGCTGTCGTACCTCATCGCGCAACTCGCGGGAAGGGATTCTCCGGTCGGGGAGGAAGCTGCACGACATCGCGGTCGTACGCCCGGAACACCACCCCGTGCGGTTCGTCGAGATCGGACATTTCGCGCCACGTCATGTCCGCGAACAGCCCGCGCAGGATTCGATTGAAAGCGCCGTGCGCCACCGCGAAGGTATCCTGCGTGAGGCCGGCGACGAAGCTTTCCCCGCGCGCCGCCACGTCGGCGTAGTTCTCTCCGCCACCGGGCACTCGGACGTGCCATTTGTCCGACTCGCGCGCGTCGTAAGCCGCGGGATCGCCGGCGCGAGCCTCTGCGTGGGTGAGGCCGTCCCACGCGCCGAGGTTGATTTCCATCAGCCGCGGGTCCGTGTCGAAATTGTCAGGGGGCAAATCCAAAGAGTCCCGAATGATTTTCATTGTCGTGATCGCGCGGGGGAGCGGACTCGAGACAAAATGCAGCTTTCCCGGTTCCGTGTCGCGCGCGAGCACACGTGCGATGGCGTGTGACTCCTGTCTTCCTTTCGGGGTCAGCGGCGTATCGCGCGTGCGGCCCTGAAATCGACCTTCGACGTTCGCTTCCGTCTCGCCATGGCGGCAGAAGTAGAGCGTGATGCCGGCCGGAACGCTAAGCGCCATCGGCTTTGTTGACCGTCATGTCGGGTGCGTCTTCGGCCTTCATGCCGACGATGTTGTAGCCGGCGTCGACATGCATGATCTCGCCCGTGATCGCCGCGCTGAGATCGGAGCACAAGAACAGCGCCGCGTTTCCCACTTCCTCGATCGTGATGTTGCGCCGAAGCGGCGCGTTGTACTCGCACCATTTCAGCATGTATCGGAAATCGCCGATGCCGGATGCAGCGAGTGTCTTGATGGGACCTGCGGAAATCGCATTCACGCGAATCCTCTTTTTGCCCAGGTCTTCGGCAATATAACGCACGCTGGCTTCCAGCGCTGCTTTTGCCACGCCCATGACATTGTAGTGCGGCATGATCCTCTCGGCGCCGAAATAGGTGAGCGTGACCATGCTGCCGCCATTCGTCATCATCTTCTCGGCACGGTTGGCGACAGCGGTGAACGAGTAGCAGGAGATGTCCATCGTCATCCGAAAATTCTCCGGCGTCGTATCCACGTAACGACCCTTGAGCTGCTCCTTGTCGGAAAAGGCGACGGCGTGCACGACGAAGTCGAGCTGATTCCAGACCCGACCGAGTTCTGCAAACGCCGCATCCAGCGACCCCTGCTGCGAAACATCGCAATCGATCAGCGCCGCGGGCTTGAGCGGCTCAACTAAGGGCGTGACACGCTTCCTGAACGTGTCGCCCTGATAGGTAAAGGCGAGCTCCGCGCCCGCGTCGTGGAGCGCTCTGGAGATTCCCCACGCGATGGAGCGGTCATTGGCGACGCCCATGACGAGGCCGCGCTTGCCTGCCATCAAACCCTGGCTTGTCATGCTGTCCTCTGCTCGGTGCCGGGTCCGGGGCTTACGCCAATCGCGGCTAAATGCAAGAGAAAGGCATCGCTGGCATGGCGCAAAAAGCGCGCTCCCGCGTTTAGGAACGCATTGGGGAGGTACATTGTCATTCAAAGTCATATCGCTGGTCCTGCTGAGTGGTGGTGCTGCCTGTAGTCTTGCGCAGGCGGATGACCTTTCGGATATCCGAGCGATCCGCTCGCTCACCGCGGAAGGGTCGCAGGTGATCAGGCTCGCAGCACAGCATCGGCTGACCGCGGCATATGCCCGCGCGATGAAGCAAGAGGCTCGCGACCAACTTGTGGCCGAATTGCAGGCCGCGAAGTCAAATCGCGTAAAAATGCTGGCGGGCGAGGCGATCGACGCCCTGGACAAAAATGATGCCGGCGCCCTTGGACAAATAGCGCTGCGGCTCTTCGCCATGGAAGGACCCCATGAGCGGGCTGATTGAAATTACGCTCGGCATCATGACCGCGGTCGGCGGATTCGTGGATATCAGTGAGCTTGTCTTCGCTGCGCAGGCCGGCTCGCGCTTCGGTTTTGCGCTGATCTGGGTATTCGCATTTTCGACAATAGGCATTGCCTGTTTTGGCGAGATGAGCGGCCGGGTCGCCACGATTGCGAAGCAACCGGTGTTCAACCTGATGCGACAACGCCTGGGTCTCCGCATTGGCCTGCCCACTCTGATCGTCTCTTCTGTTGTCAACACGATCACTTGCGCCGCAGAGATCGGTGGGACAGCGCTGGTCCTCCGGCTGCTCACGGGTTGGCCCTATGCCGCGCTGGCCGTGCTGAGCACGTTGTTTCTGATGGCCGTCATTTGGCTCCTTCCGTTCAAATGGATTGAACGAAGCTTCGGATTGCTCGGGTTGGTCATGATCAGCTTTGCGGTTGCGACCGCCAGCATCCATCCCGACTGGGGCGACGTGGCCTCGGGGCTCATACCGCAGATTCCAAAATCGCTGCCGGTCAAGGATCTCGTAGTGTTCGCCTATTTCGTGGTCGCGATCATCAGCGCTGTGATGTTTCCTTATGAGACCTACTTCTATTCATCGGGCGGTATCGAGGAGAACTGGAAGCCCAAAGATCTGAAGGTGAATCTTCTCACAACAACGGTGGGATTTGGTCTTGGCTCGCTGCTGGCAATTGCCATTCTGATCAATTCCGCGGTCTTGTTTCGCACGGCGCATATCGATCCGCAGATGCCAGGAACCGTTGCCCTTCAGGTTGCAATTCCGTTTGGCGCAACGGGTCTCCTGCTTGCGTTGTTCGGAATGCTGTTCGCGATCAGCGGGGCCGCGGTCGAGACAGGCCTCTCGACCGCCTACAGCGTTGCGCAATTCTTCGGGTGGGAGTGGGGGCGGTACAAACGCCCGCACGAAGCGCCGCGCTTCACTATCGCCTGGATCATCACCTTTCTCGTCGCGCTCGCCATCGTGCTGACCGGCATTGAGCCGCTAGAGCTCGTGGAATGGTCGATCGTCTTCTCGATCGTGGTGCTCCCGCTGACCTATCTGCCGCTCCTCCTCATCGCCAACGATCGCAAGTACATGGGCGAGCACATTAACGGGCGGTTGTCGAATGGGATCGGGTGGACGTTCTACGGCATGCTGGTGATCGCGGCCATAGCTGCGTTGCCGCTATATTTCATTACCAGCGGAGGACAGGCATGAAGCGCGACGATTCTCTCAAGCTTCTGAGCGAGGTTCGCGATCTTCAGATCGTGGATTGTGATGGGCGCAACTGCGGAATCTGCGACGATGTCGAGCTGGATGGCGCGCCGGGCGAGCCGCTGTTTGTGCGAAACCTGTTGGTCGGCCCTGGCACCTATCGCAACAGATTGCCCGGTTGGGCCGCGCACCTGGTCCGGCGTGTTGCCGGCCGTTCTGTGGTTCGGGTTGCGTGGCAGGCAGTGGAAAAAATCAGTGGCCGCATTTTTCTTTCTCAATCGGGAGCGTCGCTGGGGCTTCGCCGCATTGACGATCGTCTAAGCAAGCTCTTCGGGCGGATCCCGTCGGCATGATCCGCACCAGCGATCTTCAGGGCAAGCCGGTGCGCCGCGAAAATGGCGAGGTGCTCGGGCGCGTCTACGAGATCCACATCCGGCATTCCCGCGTTGCCTCGCTCATCTGCGGCTCGCGTGGGTTTCTTCAGCGGCTGACGGGATCGGCGTCCGGTCATCGCGTGGACTGGACGCAGGTTCGGGAAGTTACGCCAAAAGAAATCATTGTCGCCAATAGTCGCAAGTAGCGGCGGCACACGCGCACAGGCACACAAGCACAGCGAGAAGCGAGGCGAACGCTATCGTTTGTTATGCACCCGAATCGTTGGGAAAGAAAAAGCAACAGACCGGAACTCCGCGAAAGAGGTGCCGTTACCGGATGGTGAGGAGTTCCCGCGACTAACGCGGGGTTTGGGAGATTATCATGGCATCGCCATCCGACATGTCCGACCAGTTTCCGTCCGAGGGGTCGGGTCTGGACAAAGAATCGAGTGGACTCGAAAGGGCGAAAGAACAGGCGAAAGACCAATTATCCGATTTGGCACAGACCGCGAAACAACAGGCTGCAGCGGCGGCCGAGCCGATCAAGGAAAATGCGCGCGACATTGCCGAGCAACAAAAGCAGCGCCATGCCGGTAAAATCGACAACGTGGCTCAGGCCGTCCACGGCGCTGCCGACGATCTCGGGCAGGAAATGCCGCAGACCGCACGTTACATTCACTCAGGCGCCGAGCAGTTGGAGCGTGCGTCTCGTCTACTGCGGGAAAACAGCGTCGACGATCTGGTGCAAATGGCCAACCGGCTCGCGCATGACAGGCCGCTTGCCTTCATCGGCGGGTCGATGATCGCCGGCTTCGCGCTCGGACGCTTTCTCAGAAGTTCGGCATCGGGTGCGACCGGAATGCGGCAGGAGATGCAGCGATGAATGTCGAACGCACTATCACAACGGTGCTTTCGGATCTGATGTCCGAATTCATTGCATTGTTCCGAAACGAACTTCGGCTGGCGAGGACGGAAATCTCCGAAAAGATAAGTCTTCTCGGCAGTTCTCTGGCGTTTGTGGGAATCGGTGCGGTTTTGCTGATTGCCGCGCTGGTAATCTTCCTTGAGGCGGCAGTGGCCGGCTTGATCACGGCCGGGTTCAGTCTGGCCGTGTCGTCGCTGATCGTCGCCGGCGTGACGCTCATCGTCGGGGCGATTGTTCTGTGGACGGGCATCGGCCGCATGAAAGCAAAAAATCTCGCACCGAAGAAAACCGCCCATCAGCTCCAACGCGACGCCGATATGGCGCGCTACCAGGTGAAAGCATCATGAGCCTTTCGACCGATCAAATCGAACGCCAAGCCGAAAATCATCGCGCCCACATTTCGGAGCTGCTCGACGAATTGCGCTATCGGGTCACGCCCGGAGAGGTGGTCGATCAGTTTCTCGGCTGGGACAACGGTCGCGAAATCGCCCAGAATTTCGGCCGGCAGGTCCGCGACAATCCGATGCCGCTCGCGCTCATCGGTGCGGGCCTTGCATGGCTGATGATGTCAGATGGGTCGGCCAAGTCCCGCAGCATACGCGGTGATGGTGAAGGCTACGGGACCTACGGCAGCTATACCGGTTCGGCATCGGACAGCATGAGCGATGCTGCCGCGAGCGCAAAGAACGCGGCGCGAAAGGCGAGACGGTCCGCCGCCGATCTGTCGCAGCGCACAAAGGACACGATGAGCGATCTGTCGGATCGGGTCGGCGAAACGGCGTCTGACCTTTCGGACAGCGCACAATCGGCGCTTGATACGACGCGGCAGAAAGCATCCGATCTCGCCGATACCGCGCAATCCGCCTACGGAAGGACAAAGGAAACACTTACAGGGGCTTCCAATACCGTTTCCGATACCGCCTCCGCTGCCTGGGAGAGGACACGGGCAATGGCGCAGAGCACTGCCGACACCGCCAGTCAGGCTAGCTCCAACCTCAATCGTTTGATGCTCGACCAGCCGCTCCTTGTTGCCGGTATCGGCTTTGCAGTGGGTATCGCGCTTGCCGCGATGGTGCCGATGACCGAAACCGAGCACCACTTGATGGGCGAGGAGAGCGACGACCTGAAGCAGCGGGCGGGCGAGCTCGCGAGCGAGGGCTATCAGAAAGCCAAGACGGTCGCGCAGAAGACTTACGATGCCGCCACCGATACGGCACACGAGGGAGCCCAGCATCAGGGACTCACGCCTGGTTCACAATCACAAAAGGAATACTCCGAACGCGGTACGTTGAGCCACGGCAGGGATGATGGCGACGACTACGGATCGAGCCCCTATCGCCACCATTAGTCGCAATTCGCGATCTGCGGCTACGGAATGGAAGCCGCGGCTTGCCTCGGCAGGCCTTGCGGCTTTCCTTTTGGCCTTGCGTATTGGGCGGAGGCGCGGAGCCAACGCGGAGTCATACCGTCGAGAGCAGCGTGATGACGTCGCGCCGGTACAAAGGCTCAGCGCCAAGCTATTGCTCCTCACACTCTATCGTGAGATATCCAATGATCGTGTGCTGGCGATCTCCGCCGGCGTGACCTTCTATGCCCTGCTTGCCATCTTCCCGGCCATCGCCGCGATGGTCTCGATCTACGGCATGTTCGCCGATTTGAAGACGATCAATGCCGACCTGTCATCGCTTGCGAACGTGCTGCCAGGCGGCGCCATCGATATCGTAGGCGAGCAGATGAAGCGCGTGGCCTCCAAAGGAAGCAGCGCACTCGGCTTTACCGCCATTGTCGGCATTGCCGTGTCCATCTGGAGCGCAAACGCCGGTGTGAAGGCTCTCTTCGACGCTATGAATATCGTGCTCGAGGAAAAGGAGAGGCGAGGGTTCGTCAAACTCAACGCGATCTCGCTTGCATTCACCGTTGGCGGGATTGTCTTTATTCTGCTCGCGATCGGAGCGGTTGTCGCCATTCCCGCATTCTTGCAGTCCGTCGGGTGGAGCAATCAGCTCGAATGGCTGATCGAGATCGGACGATGGCCGGTGATGTGGGCCGTTATCGCGCTGGGGATCGCGTTTCTGTATCGGTTTGGTCCCAGCCGCAACGATATTCCCTGGCGCTGGATCAGCTGGGGAAGCGCTGTGGCATCCTTTGGGTGGCTCGCCGCCTCAATGCTCTTTTCCTGGTACGCTGCGAATTACGGGACTTACAACAAGACCTACGGCTCGCTCGGTGCTGTGATCGGTTTCATGACATGGATCTGGATTTCCGTGATCGTCATTCTTGTCGGTGAAGAACTGAACGAAATTCTGGACAAGCTCGAGAAGCCGCATAGGGCGGGCAACCCAGCGTACGCACTTGGCGTCCCCGGCAAGGCGAGCGAATAAACAATTGCATGTAAACTGTCGCAACTGCGACTCCACTGGCCGGAACCGTTCCGCTCCTCGCAACGTTGTTGCGGCATCGCGCGTGCGTGAAATTTCACCGGGAGGAAAGAATGGGCGGAGTGATTTATCTCGTTGGCCTGATCGTCGTCATACTGGCTATTTTGTCGCTTTTTGGCCTCCGCTAGGCCGAAGGAGAACGACATGGCGATTGCGGACGACCGGATTGGCCCCGCGGGGCAGGTGACATCGGATATCTATTGGGCGGCAATTATTGCTGGCGCGATTGCTGCGGCGGCGCTGTCATTCGTGCTCCTGACGTTCGGAACCGGGATTGGACTTGCGGCGGCATCCACGTCGCCGACCTGGCGCGATACATCCCTCGCTCTTTGGATTTTATCGGGCACCTATCTCGTCTTCACCGCGGTGGTGAGTTTTGCCCTTGGCGGTTATATCGCCGGCCATATGCGTGCGCGCCTCGGCGGCATGTCCGAAGGCACGCTGTTCCGCGACGGTCTGCACGGGCTGCTGGTGTGGGCGCTTGCGATCGTGATCGGCGCCGTGCTGGCGATCGGAACCGCGCATGCCATTGCGCCGGCCGCCGTGCCGGGAGGCGGGCAGGCCGGACCATCCACATCGGTTGCCGGTGAAAATTCCATCGCCTACGAATTGGACCAGCTGTTCCGTTCCGACCGCCCGCCGGGCCGCGACGCGGACATGACCTATACGCGCGCCGAAGCCGCGCGGATTCTTCTCACATCGTCGGGCCACAATGGCGTCTCGCCGGAGGATCGCGATTATCTCGCCCGCATGGTCTCTTCGCGCGCCGATGTTTCGCCGCAGGAAGCCATCTCGCGCGTCAATACGATCATCCCTCGGGCGCACGACGCGCTTAAGCGCGCGCGAGAGAGCGCCGTGCTGATGGCGTTCATGGCGGCCGCTGCTCTTTTGGTTGGCGCGGCTGTTGCCTGGTATGCCGCGCGTGAAGGCGGCTATGAGCGCGACATCGGCGGTGCACCCGAGTGGCGTTGGAAATTGGAGCGCCGGCGTCCGCTACGGACGTAACGGCCGGGAGCTGACCAGCCAAGGAGTGGGAAGCAGTCTCTAGGCGCCTTCTGGCTCTGCCGCCGGGCCGGCGCCTTCCTCGAACAGGGCAGCTGCGTTGGCGGCCGCTTCGGCGGCGATCTCTTGCTCCGGTGTCCGCTCGGCGAGCACGTCTTCACCGCGCGCCTGGCGCTCGGCTTCGTCCTCGGTGCGGGCGACGTTGATGGTCACCTTCACACGGACCTCCGGATGGAGCACGACAGCGATTGGATGAAGTCCAATCGACTTAATGGCGTGGTCGAGCGGCACCTGGGTGCGACTCACAGAGAAGCCACCGGTCGTGATTGCGTCCGAAATATCGCGCGGGGAAACAGAGCCATAAAGTTGGCCGCGATCGCCTGCCTGACGCAGCAGCATGAAACTCTTGCCCTCGAGCTTCTCCGCCACTTTCTGCGCCTCGCTTTTGCGTTCGAGATTGCGCGCTTCGAGCTGTGCCTTCTGAGTTTCGAAATATTCGCGGTTGGCTTTCGTCGCGCGCAGCGCCTTTTTCTTCGGCAAAAGGAAATTGCGGGCGAAGCCGTCCTTTACCTTCACCACCTCGCCCATCTGACCGAGCTTTTCGACGCGTTCGAGCAGGATCACTTGCATGGTCGCGCCTCCTATTTCACCACATACGGCAACAGCGCCATGAAGCGCGCGCGCTTGATCGCATTGGCGAGCAGGCGCTGCTTGCCGGAGGAAACCGCGGTAATCCGCGATGGCACGATCTTGCCGCGCTCTGAAATGAACCGCTGCAGCAGCTTTACGTCCTTGTAGTCGATCTTCGGCGCGTTGGCGCCGGAGAAGGGGCAGGTCTTCTTGCGGCGGAAGAACGGCCGGCGTTGTCCGCCCCCGCGCTCTCCCCGATCGCCGCCACGCTCTCCGCGGTCTCCACCATAGCTCATTGCACCGCCTCCACCGCTGGCGCGCCTTCGGTCTTTGTTTCTTCGCGCTCGCGTTTGTTTTTGTTCGAGGACTGCTCGAATTTGTCCACCTTCACGCTCATGTAGCGCAACACGTCTTCATTGATCTTGAGTTGACGCTCGAGCTCGTGAATCGCGCGTCCGGGCGCATTGATATTCAGGAGCACATAATGCCCCTTGCGATTCTTCTTGATGCGATAGGCAAGGCCGCGCAGGCCCCAATATTCGTGTTTTTCGACCTTGCCGCCTTCGCTTTCGATGATCGTCTTCAGGTGCGTCGCCAGCGCGTCCACCTGCTGCGCGCTGATGTCCTGGCGCGCGATCAGGAGATGCTCGTACAGAGCCATGAATATCAGTCCCTTGTTGGGCTGCGGAGCGCGGGAGGGCTGGGATGCCGTCTCGCGTTATGGATCGCTGGCGCGCCGGACCATCCGGCATAATCCCGACAAATGCAGGGTCCCAGCGACCGCAGCCGCCATGAAGCGCGGGCGTATAGCGGAACCCGGGGGCGGGGGCAAGGCAGGTTTCGACGCTGCACCGACACCGGATTCACCGCCCATCCAGATTTGTTCCGCGGGTGCAGCAGAATTGAAGTCCCCGGAGTGACGGCAGCTGGAACTGTGCTACCATGGCACAGTCCTTAGGGAGCAGGACATGCGTGCGGTCGCTTACGCCGTCGGCTTCGTGCTGCTTGTTTCGCAGGCGATCGGGGCACCGGATTTTCCGCAAGGCGCCGAAGCGTTAGAGCGGCAGCTGCTCGCAAAATGCGATCCGTATGTCGCGGTATGGATCAAGGATCAGGCGCGCGCGACCGTATCCGCCGGCCGCATTTCTGAGGGCCGCGCACGTATGCTCGTGCAGAACGCGCACCTCGTGCCCGAGACCCAGACGGACAACATCTCGTTTCTCTTGCTGATGCAGGCGGCCCGCGATGCAGACGCCGATCTCGAATCCGTGGTCCATAATTCGCAACAGGAGTGGGCGAGCCAGGACGAACTCAGCAACATCACGCACAGCCGTGCGCCCACTCCGATGCAATTGAGCCCTGGTCAGCAGGCGCAGTTACAACTCCGTCCGAAAACCGGAACGGTGATGAAATGGCACTCGACGGAGGCAGCCGCACCGGACGATAAGTTGCCGGTTGCGGATATCGACCTGACTGTGCATCTTGATCTGCAGACGGCCATGGATCGGGAGTCCGCGGCGCAGCAAGCGCTCGCTGCTGCAATGAGCCGCCTGCGGCAGTAGTCCAAGTCTTGGGCCGTCCTTTGGAAAGTCCATACAAAGACGAAGGGCGCTGCTCTCAGCAGCGCCCTCGACTTCACGGCCTTAGGACTTCGCCTTAAAGGCCGACCGGCCCGGCGGGCGGACCCGTCATTTGCCCCTCTGCCTCTTCAGGCTGGGCATTCAAGCATCGGACTCGTGTCGTGCGCGGTCAATACGCACGTCGATCACTTTTTGTATTCTGCACCGCAGCGAAATGAGCTTGTCGGAAATTCGAGGACGAATTCTTCTGTTATCTGAATAGGTCGAACAAACTCACATTGCTGCGAACGCATTTGCAGCATGCCGGCGATGTTCCCTTGAAAGCGGGAATGCGAATTACCAGTAGCGCCAAGCGCAAACGCGCCGATGGTGCCAGGGACGGCAGACCCACTGACGATGATACCAATAGCGGCCGTGCCAATGCCAACGGTGCCGCCAATGATGATGGCTTGGTCCAACCCTGACAACGACCGCCGCCGCCGACGCAGGCGCCGTGCTGACCTCAATCGCGGCGATCGAACCGATGCCGATAGCGGCGGCAAGCCCCGCTGCAACCAATGTCTTCATGGAGGATCCCCTTTCCTGAAAGGTGCATCCAAGCCGTAGCAGATTCTCCACCGCGGCAAAATTCATTTTTCACATAAGATTGTTTTTGCCAAAGACCATGTTCCTGCCTCGCCTTGACTTGCCGGGTCTGCCTTGTTTTGTCTGCCCTGGCATGACGCGAGCATTTATCTTTCCGGGGCAAGGCAGCCAATCGATTGGCATGGGCAAGGCCTTTGCCGAGGCGTTCCCAACAGCACGCGACGTTTTTGAGGAGGTTGACGAAGCCCTCCGGCAGCGGCTCAGCAAACTGATGTGGGAAGGGCCGGACAACGATCTTGTCCTGACCGAAAATGCGCAGCCCGCGATTATGGCCGCGAGCATGGCAATCATTCGGGTGCTGCAGCGCGAAGCAGGTCTCGATCTCGCGCGGCATTGCCGTGTGGTTGCCGGTCACTCGCTCGGCGAATACGCAGCGCTTTGCGCTGCCGGCACTATCGATCTCGCAAATGCGGCTCGCCTCCTAAAGAGACGCGGGCGCGCCATGCAGGACGCCGTGCCGGTCGGCCAGGGTGCCATGAGCGCGCTGCTGGGAGCCGAGCTTGAAATCGCGGAGGCGGCGGCGAAGGAAGCGGTCGAGAGCGCAGCGGAGGCGGAAAAGAATCCAGTCTGTGTC
>DATJGT010000048.1:0-4292 GCA_035494695.1 Rhizomicrobium sp.
AATGGGCCGATCCGCCAGCGCCGCCGGAGGCGATCACCGGAATGCGGATGGTGTCCGCGACGGCTCGCGTCAACTCACAGTCGAAGCCTGCGCCGGTGCCGTCACGATCCATGGAGGTGAGGAGAATCTCGCCGGCGCCGCGGGATTCCGCTTCCTGCGCCCAGGCCACCGCATCGCGGCGGGCGACGGTTCTGCCTCCGTGGGTGAAGGCGAGCCAAGTTGGGAAGTTCACGCAGCGCTTGGCGTCGATAGCGACGACCACGGCCTGAGAACCGAAACGTTGCGCGATTTGGGTGATCAACTCAGGATTGGCGAGCGCCGCGGAGTTGATGCTGATCTTATCGGCTCCGGCGTAAAAGACCGAGGCCGCATCATCTAGCGTGCGAATGCCTCCCCCCACCGTGAACGGGATGAACAGTTGCCGGGCCGCGCGCTGCACGGTATCGAGGAGTGTGGATCTGTTCTCGTGCGCGGCAGAGATATCCAGCAGGACAATTTCGTCGGCGCCGGAGTCGCTGTGAGCTTTCGCCAATTCCGCCGGATCGCCGGCATCACGAAGATCGACAAACTGCACGCCTTTGACAACGCGTCCGGCGTTTACATCGAGACAGGCGATGATGCGTTTGGTAAGCATGTCAGAGGGCGCAAAAATTCGAGAGTAAGGTAAGGCCGGTTGCGCCGGATTTTTCCGGATGGAACTGGACGCCGAAAATATGATCGCGTTCGACGGCGGCTGAAAACTTTCCTCCATATTCGCAGCAAGCTACGGTCGGGGCGGCGATAGGGGCACGGAAAGAATGGGTGAAGTACACGAATGAGGATGAAGGAATGCCAAGAAACAGACGTGAGGACTCGATCTGCAGCGAATTCCAGCCCACGTGCGGCGATTTCACGGTGGCGGGAAAGCGCTCGCATTCGCCGTCGAATAGTCCGAGTCCCTGCGTTTCGGGAGATTCGGCACTACCTTTGAACATCCATTGCATTCCGACGCAGATGCCGAGAAAGGGGACGCCGGTTTCGATTGCATCGGCGATCGCGTCGCGGAGTCCGGAGCGGATCAGCGACGCGGTAGAGGCGAAATGTCCTACGCCAGGAAGCACGATTTTGGCGGCCTGTACCACCTGCGCGGGATCGGACGTGATCAAGCACTGCTGACCGAGCCAGTCGAAGGCTTTCTTCACCGAGACCAGATTGCCGGCACCGTAGTCGACAATGGCGATCATCAGAGCAATCCTTTCGTGCTGGGCAGGAGGCCGATCATTTGCGGGTCGCGCCAGCAGGCGGCGCGGATGGCGCGGGCAAACGCTTTGAAGAGCGCCTCGATTTTGTGGTGGCTTGAGCGGCCGTAGAAGACCCGGGCGTGCACGTTCGCGTGGGCGCCGCGGGCAAATCCCTCGAAGAAATCGTCCACCAGTTCGGCTTGTAGATCCCCGACCAGGCGGGTGCGCACTTTTGTGTCAACCACAGATGCGGTGCGACCGCAGAAATCTACGGCGGCCATGCCCATGGTTTCGTCCATGGGCATGAGGAAATATCCGGCGCGGAGGATGCCGCGTTTCGTGCCCAGAGCCTTGTCGAACGCCTGTCCAAGGACGATTCCAATGTCTTCCACGGTATGGTGCTGGTCGACGTCAAGATCGCCGCGAGCCGTGAGCTTCAGGTCGAAGCCGCCGTGGTGCGCGAATAGTTCCAGCATGTGATCGAGGAAACGAATGCCGGTGGAGACCTGGTATTTTCCGCGGCCCTCGATGGTCAGCGAGAGTTGAATCTGAGTTTCTTTGGTGACGCGATGGATGCTGGCTTTTCTCATGAGCACGACACTCCTTGCGGCGGGCGGAGTTCGTGCAATGTTTCCTGCAATGCTTTGAGCAGTATCGTGGTATGAGCTTTCGGACCAAGCGTGATGCGAACACAGCCTTCGCAGCCGGGGTCAGCAGACCGGTCGCGAACGAGGATTCCGCGGGCGCGCATCTGCTGTACGAAAGCTGCAGAATCAGCGGCGGAGGAACCGACTCGGGCCAGCACAAAATTCGCCTGACTGGGCCAGAAATGAATTCCGTTGGTTCGGAGCGTACGTTCTAGGAGCGAGCGTGCCTCGAGAACTTCTGTCACGTACTGCTGAATGTAAGTCTGATCCGCAATTGCCTGCGGCAGGCACGCCAGCGCCGCGGCGTTGACGTTGTAGGGCGAACTCACACGGCGAAGGGAGCGCATCTGCTCAGCATTGCCCACGAGCACGCCTGCGCGCAGTCCGGCCATTCCGTAGGCTTTGGAAAACGTTCGAGCCACGAAGATGTTCGGGAAGTCGCGATGCGCACCTAGCATGGTCTGGCCGTAGAACTCGAAGTAGGCTTCGTCTATCAGCACTGCGGCTTGTGGTGCAGAAGTGGCGATCCGCCGCAAGTCTTGCGGCGTGGCGACGGTCCCTGTCGGGTTATTGGGATTGGCGATCGCAATCAGCCGCGTGCGGTCGGTGAACCGTTTGCGCACGGTTTCAGCACAAAACTGAAAACCCTCGCCTAGCGCTACGCTGACCACCTGCGCGCCCGCGGCCATCGCGTAGATGCGGTACATGGAATAGGTCGGCACCACGATCAAGGCTTCGTCGCTGGGATCAAGGTAGGTCTGGCAAAGCAGATGAATGGCTTCATCCACACCGTTGGTCAGCAGGAGTTCGGAAGCGGCGACGCGGAGAAAATCCGCGACTTTGGCTTCCACCGGCTCGCGCTCGGGATAGCGAGCAAGTTGTTCCAGATTGAGGCTCCGCAGGCAATCCAGAACGCGAGGCGAGCATCCGACGGTGTTCTCGTTGAAGTCCAGGCGCAGGCCCTGACGCCCTGCGAGAGGTGGGTGATACGAAGGAAGAGTGCGCACCGCTTCTCTTGCTCTAAGCACGGGCGCACCTCACGCGAATGGAATTGGCATGTGCCGGTAGGCCTTCCGCGCCGGCCAGACATTCGATGGTCGAAGCGATCTTTTTCAGGCCCGCTGGCGAGAATTGCTGCACGGTGATGATCTTCACAAAATCGAGCACGCTCAAGCCGCCTCGGAATCGAGCTTGCGCCGACGTGGGCAACACGTGGTTTGGCCCTGATGCGTAATCGCCCGCAGCCTGAGCCGAATAATCTCCCAAGAAGATCGAGCCGGCATTGTGGACAAAGGGCAAGTCGGGTTGTGCGATGGTGATGTGTTCGGGGGCAAGCTGGTTCGCCCAATCCAAAGCTTTTTTCCGCGAGGGCGCGACGAGGATGACTCCCCGTTTGCGAAGAGATTGCTGGGCCGTGTGGTTCCCTTCCGCTAGTCGCGGCACGAAGTCAGCCACGGCTCGCGCCAGCTTGCGAGAGGTCGTGATGAATAATGCCAATGCTTGGACGTCGTGCTCGGCCTGCGCCACGAGATCGGCCGCAATGAATTCTGGATTGCCGATATCGCCCACAATCAGGGCCTCTGTCGGCCCGGCGAGAAAATCGATGGCGCAGTCGAACGATACGATCTTTTTGGCCGCAGTTACGTAGGCATTCCCCGGCCCCACAATCTTGTCCACCTGCGGAATGCTTTCGGTGCCATAGGCGAGAGCTGCGACCGCCTGTGCTCCGCCGACGCGATAAAATTCTTCCACGCCCAGCATTTCCGCCGCTGCGAGCACTTCCTGTGACGGCTTAGGCGAAACCACACGGATATTCTTTACTCCGGCCACCTGCGCCGGAATCACCGTCATCAGCACGGTAGAAACCAGCGGGTAGCGTCCACCCGGGGCGTAGCATCCGACGGATCCCAGCGGCTGGACGATTTGACCAAGCGAACTCCCGTTGTAAGAGCGCTTCCACGAGCGCGGCTTCTGCCACTCGCAAAAGCGCCTGATATTTTCTGCGGCCTGACGCAGGGCCGTGCGCAACTGCGGGCGCAGGGATTTCCACGCTTCCGCCATTTCTTTCTTTGAGACACGCAGTGATTGCCGCGGAGCCAATCCATCCCACTGCTCCGCGTATCGGCGCAACGCTCGGTCGCCGCCGCGACGTACGTCATTCACAATGCGCCGCACACGTGGCTCAATGGCAGCGAAGTCTGCGCCGCGTGCGGCCAGCCGCTCGATCATAGCGGCGGCTTCCGGGCCGGACACGATCCGCATCACAGGACCACCTTATTCAGCGGATATTCGACGATGCCCTCGGCGCGCGCCTCTTTGAGGCGAGGAATCACGTCCCAGGCTGCGCCTTCATCGATCACGGTGTTCACGGCCAGCCAGTCCTGATCGCTCAAATGAGAAATGGTCGGCTTTTGAAGTGCGGGCA
>DATJGT010000049.1:0-27860 GCA_035494695.1 Rhizomicrobium sp.
TGTTGCGCGGTGAGGACATGCTCACGACCTACACGTTCAACACGGGCGCTGCGAAGCACATGTTCTGTAAAGTGTGCGGCATCAAATCATTCTATATCCCGCGCTCTCACCCGGACGGCTACAGCGTGAATTTCCGCTGCCTCAATGCAGAAGAATTCAAGTCGATCATGACCACTGAATTCGATGGCAAGCACTGGGAGCTGCATGCGGGCGAACTCGCGCAGCTGGAGCCGAGCTGATGGCGACGAACATTCTCATGCCGGCGCTGTCGCCCACCATGGAAGAAGGCAAGCTTGCGAAGTGGCTCGTCAAGGAAGGTGACGAGGTCCATTCGGGCGACATTCTCGCCGAAATCGAAACGGACAAGGCGACCATGGAATTCGAGGCGGTCGACGAAGGCCGCATCGGAAAAATTCTCGTGCCGGAGGGCAGCGAGGGCGTGAAGGTCAATCAGCCCATTGCGGTGTTGCTGGGCGAAGATGAAGAAGCCGGCGCTGCGGCTGCACTGGTCGACATCTCCTCCGCGATGCAGTCGATCAAGGATGCGATTTCCCGGGAAGCGAAAGGAAAAACGGCAGCTAGCGCCGAGACGAAACCCCAAACGGCACCGCGTGCCCCGCTAACCCCAGCCCCTTCTTCGGGTGGGAAAGAGGGAGATTTTAAGTCGAATACCCTCGCCTCCGCGGAGCGGGGGAGAGGGCAGGGCAAGGCGGTGGCAACGCAACGCCCGTCGGCCGAGCAGGGTTCGAACGGTAGGATATTCGCGTCACCACTGGCCAAACGAATGGCGGCGCAATCAGGAGTCGATCTCGCCGCGCTCAATGGATCGGGACCGCGCGGCCGCATTGTCAAATCCGATATCGAAGGTGCTTTGAAGAGCGGAATGGCAAAGGTGCCCGCGCGCGCGGCTGCCGAAACGGCGATCGCGGCGCCTACGAGTGGATTGCCAGGGATCGCGCCGCTGCCGGATGCGAGGCTGTTCTTCACGCCGGAGGATTACGAAGAGATCCCGCACGACTCGATGCGGAAATCGATCGCGAAGCGTCTCTCATCGGCAAAGACAATTATTCCGCACTTCTACCTCACCATTGACTGCAGCATCGACGAGCTGATGCAGACGCGCGCGCGCCTGAACGAGCGCGCGCCGAAGGGTGAGGGTGCCTACAAGCTCTCCGTCAACGATTTCATCGTGAAGGCTTGCGCGCTGGCTCTGCTCCGCGTGCCGGAAGTGAACGCCAGCTGGACAGATGTGGCCATCCTTCGCCACAAGCACGCCGATGTTGGCGTGGCGGTCGCACTCGATTTCGGGCTGATCACGCCCATCGTGTTCCGGGCCGAGGATAAGGGCCTCGTGCAGATCTCCAACGAGGTGAAGTGGCTGGTCGAGCGTGCGCGCGCGAAGAAGCTCAAGCCGCAGGAGTTCGAAGGCGGCACCTTCGCCATCTCCAACCTCGGCATGTTCGGCATTCGCGATTTCACCGCCGTGATCAATCCACCGCATGCCGCTATCCTGGCGGTCGGCGCGGGCGAGCAGCGCGCCATCGTGCGCGGCGGGAAAGTCGAAGCCGCGACTGTCATGACGGTTACAATGTCCTGCGATCACCGCGTGATCGATGGCGCGACCGGTGCGCGCTTCCTGCAGGCCTTCAAGGGCTACATCGAAGAACCGGCTTCGATGCTATTATAGTCGCGCCAAATGAGCGACATGGAAGCCATTCTGGAGACCAGCGCCGCGGCGGGCATTGAATACGCTGCCTCGCGGACGGCCGGGAACGGCGCGGCCGCGCGCAAATGCGCCAATTGCGGCGCCCCGCTGTACGGACGCTATTGCGCCACCTGTGGCCAAGAGCGCGATACACATCGCCGATCTGTCCTCGGACTTGCCCATGATCTCTTTGAGGATATTGCGAGCTTCGACAGCCGTATCCTGCGCACGGCAAAGGCGTTTCTGTTTCAGCCCGGCGAATTGCCCCGCGCTTTTCGTGAGGGCCGCACCCAGCGCTATGTGCCGGCCCTGCGGCTCTATTTTTTCGTTTCGCTCGTGTTCTTCCTGATCCTGAGCGTAACGGGAATCGCAATTCTGCAATTCCAGGTCGTTGCCACGCCAATGAAGGTTTTCCGCGATGCGAGGGGAAACACCTACATTTTCAACCCTGCCTACAATCCCCGCGACGCGAGTTTGAAAGGCATGCGAAGACTCATTCCTGTTCCCAAAGAAAAGGCGAATTTGCCGGGTGGTGTTTATGGGTTTTCTCCAAATCCATTCTTCTTTCAGCCTACGATCCACAGCTCTGGACTGACGCCGGCAATGCGAAATCAGCTTGCTGCCGACGAAAGGCTTGTGGATCGGGAAATCGAGAGTGGGACGCGCAAAGCCGGCCAGAAGAAGGTCACCGATACAGAGGCCTGGATCAAACAACACGTCTATGCCGGCATCGAGCGGCTGGGGGCCAATCCCGCGGCCCTCAACGAGCCGCTGACGACGTGGATCCCGCGCGTATTGTTCCTGCTTCTTCCTGTCTATGCCCTGCTATGCGCGCTGTTTTACTGGCGGCAACGCAGGAAATTCTACCTGGTAGACCATCTCGTCTTTTCCCTCAGTGTGCACACCTTCACGTTCGTTGCCCTGATCGTGGCCGTTGGCCTTGCGCAGCTTGTTTCGGGGGGAACCGTCTTCCTGTTTCTGCTCGCCTCGATCGGCATTTACGTCTTGCTCTCGATGCGAAGATTCTACGAGCAGAGTTGGTTCTGGACTGGGGTGAAGTTTCTGAGCATATCGGGCATTTACACGATTTTCTTTCTTCTTCCCGCGCTTCTTGCCGTAATCGTGTACGGCTTTCTCTATTCATGAGCTGAACGATGGATTCCTTTGATGTGCTGGTGATCGGTTCGGGGCCGGCGGGCTATGTCTGCGCCATTCGCGCGGCGCAGCTCGGGCTGAAAACGGCCATTGTGGAACGGGAGCAGCTGGGCGGCATCTGCCTCAACTGGGGATGTATCCCCACAAAGGCGCTGCTGCGCTCGTCGGAAATCTGGCACCTGATGCACCGGTTGGAGGAGTTCGGCTTCTCCGCCGAGAATTTCAAATTCGACCTGGCGAAAATCGTGGAGCGCTCGCGCAAGATTTCAAAGCAGTTGTCGAACGGCGTCGCGTTCCTGATGAAGAAGCACAAGATCGCAGTCTTCTATGGCGAGGCGAAGCTTTCCGGTAACGGCAAAATTTCCGTCACGAAGGACGGAAGCACGACAGAATATGAGGCGAAGAATATCGTGCTGGCGACCGGCGCGCGCGCGCGGGCATTGCCTGGGCTTGAGCCGGACGCGAAGCTTGTCTGGACATACCGGGAGGCGATGATTCCGCCGAGCTTTCCGAATTCCTTGCTGGTCGTCGGTTCCGGCGCCATTGGCATCGAATTCGCGAGCTTTTATCGCACGCTTGGCAGCGATGTGACAGTCGTCGAAGTGCTCGACCGGGTGCTGCCGGTCGAGGACGAAGAAGTTTCACAGTTCGCGCAAAAGGCATTCATCAAACAAGGCATGAAAATCAGGGTCGGAACCACCGTCGAAAAGCTGGAAAGGGCTGCGGAAAACGTCACGGCCACGCTCAAATCGAGGGACGGCAAGAGCGAAACGATCACGGTCGACCGCGTGGTCCTCGCCGTCGGCATCGTCGGAAATGTGGAGAACAACGGGTTCGAGCAGGCGGGCATCAAAGTCGAGAAGACGCATGTCGTCGCAAACCAATGGGGCGAAACGGGTGTGCCAGGCATTTGGGCAGTCGGCGATCTCGTCGGCCCGCCATGGCTTGCGCACAAGGGCATGCATGAGGGCGTGATCGTGGCCGAGCGCATCGCCGGCGTGAGAGGCGCGCATCCGCTGAACACGTCCAATGTGCCGAGCTGCACCTATTGCTGGCCGCAGGTGGCGTCCATCGGTATGACAGAGGCGGCCGCAAAAGCGAGCGGCCGCAAGATTAAGGTCGGCCGCTTCCCGTTCATCGGCAACGGCAAGGCAATCGCGCTGGGCGAACCGGAAGGCTTGGTCAAGACGGTCTTCGATTCAGACACCGGCGAGTTGCTCGGCGCGCACATGATCGGCGCAGAGGTTACCGAATTGATTCAGGGTTACGCCATCGCGCGCACGGGTGAACTCACGGACGCGGAACTCGCGTCCACCATCTTCCCGCACCCGACGCTTTCTGAAATGATGCACGAAGCGGTGCTCGCGGCGGACAACCGGCCGCTGCACATCTAGCCCGCGAGCAGGCGCTCAATATCCCCCTGGATGGTTATCGTGTTGCTCGTGTCTGTTGTCACGAGACGGGCACGGCCGTCACGAGCGAAGACGAAGGTGGAATCCGAATGCATGACCTTCGGGTTCTGACCCGACGAATCCGGCGTCACGGCGTAGAGAACGCGATAGCGGCGGGCGAGGGCGGCGATCTGATCGTCCGTGCCGCGCAGACCATCGATCTGCGGCGCGAATGTGTTCACGTACGCCTTCAGGATCGGCAGCGTGTCGCGTTTCGGATCCACGGAGACAAACAGCACGCGCACATCGTTGGCCCGCGGCCCCAGCTTTTCGAGCACGCTCGCCAAATTGGCGAGCGTGGTCGGGCAGGCATCCGGGCAATGCGTGTAGCCGAAGTAGAGCAGGGTGACTTTGCCGCGATAGCTCTCGGCGGTCACCGTCGCACCATCGTTCGCACGTGTCATGGTGAAGGCGAGGCGCGGCATCGCGCCGGTGATGTCGCTTGCGCCCGGCTGCACTTCCCCACGGCCGCAGCTAGCGAGCAAAAGCATCATCGCGAACAGAAGGGCGGCGGAGGCTCTCATCCGGCTGTCATTAACATGCCGGACGTCGCGAACTGGGCTGCGGCCAATCGCCTCGCAAAATGAGGCGCTGCCCGCCTATAAAGCGGCCAATGACGACAGCGGAAATCACCGACCGGATCGAGTCCGGCGCGCGCGAGTGGCTCGGCTTCGGCGGGCTGCTGCTTGTCGGCGCAATCCTGTGGTCGGTATGCCGGTATTTTCCCGCTGAGCTGCCATTCCTCCTGCCGTGGGAATTCTCCTGGCCCGTTTTTCTCGCGACGAGTCTCACGCTCGCATGGTTCTTTATCGGCCTGAAGCGGCTGCCGCGCGCGTACCCGCCGCTCTGGCGGAGCGTCTGCTTTGTCGTCGGGGTGGTATCGCTCTACGCGATGGTGCAGACGCACATCGATTACTACGCCCAGCACATGTTTTTCATTCATCGGGCGCAGCATTTCGTGCTGCATCACGTTGGCGCGTTCCTGATCGCGCTCGGCGCCTCCGGACCGGTGCTGTGGGCCGGCATGCCGGAGTTCTTGAAGCCGCTGCTCAAGGCGCGTCCGGTGCGCGCGTTCGTGGATTTCATGTTCCACCCCGTGGTGGCGCCAGTGATTTTCGTCGGAATGATTTATCTGTGGCTGATGCCCGCGATCCACACCCGGGTGATGCTCGACAAGAATCTATACGACGTCATGAACTGGTCGATGGCGATCGACGGTATTTTCTTCTGGTGCCTCGTGCTTGATCCGCGCCCACGGCCGCCCGCACGGATCGGCAGCGGCGTTCGCGCCATCCTGATCATCGCCGTGGAGCCGCCGCAAATGGCGCTCGGCGCCGTGCTGTCTCTGGCGAGCACAGACTATTATCCGGTCTATCGAATCTGCGGCCGCATGTTCGACATCCCGGCCTTGAGCGATCAGCACTATGGCGGGCTGATCATCTGGTTGCCGGGAACGCTGCTCAGCCTGCTTGCCATCATCATCGTTCTCATCAACATGCGGCGAAACGAGGAGGAAGTTCTTCATGCGCATGGTTAGTCTGTTCCTCGCCGTCGCCGCGGGCGTTGCGACTCCACCGCCGATGAGCAGCCATGTCGTTGTCTCGCATGCGTGGTTTCGCGCCCTCCCCGCGAAACTTCCCGCCGGCGGGTATTTCGAGCTGCGGAACATGGGCAAATGGCCGGCGACTCTGACCGGCGCGGAATCGAGCGCCTGCGGCATGCTCATGCTGCACAAGAGCGAGGAGAAAAGCGGGATGGGCTCGATGGCGGACGTATCGAACGTGGAGGTACCGCCCAAGGGGACGCTTAAGTTCGCGCCCGGCGGCTATCATCTCATGTGCATGGATCCTACGGGCGAAATGCAGCCGGGAAGGGTTGTTAGCGTGACGCTGCGCTTTTCCGATACGACGACCATCGCCGCGAAATTCGATGTGAAGAACGCAAAGGGACAGTGATCAGTACCCGATCACTTCCCCATCTTTCCGCATCTCGGAAGCGCCCCAGTAGACGCCATTCGGCGCGCGCATGATCGCCTGATAGCCGCCGAAATTCCCCGTGCCGGGCACGATCTTGTACCCGCGCTTTTCCAGTTCTGCTTTCACCGTGGGATCGAAGCCGGATTCCATCTCCACCTGCCCGATACCCTGCGACGGTTCGCCGGTCACTTCCGCGTTCCCGACGTGCCGCCAACGTGCCGCATCGCCTGCTTCCTGCACATTCATTCCAAAATCGATGATATCGGTGATGATCTGCACATGGCCTTGCGGCTGCATATCGCCGCCCATCAATCCAAACGCCATGAACGGCTTGCTATCCTTCATGATGAAGGCGGGAATGATGGTGTGGAATGGCCGCTTGCCCGGCGCATAGACGTTGGGGGATTTCGGATCGAGCGAGAAGAGTTCGCCGCGGTCCTGGAACATGAAGCCGAGATGGTCGGCGACTAGTCCCGATCCCATGCCCCGATAATTGGATTGTATCAGCGACACCATCATGCCGTCCTTGTCGGCGGCGGTGAGATAGATGGTGTCGCCGTCATGCAGGCGTGGATTGCCGGGTCCGATCTCCGGATTCGCGCGATCGAGGTGAATCAGCTTTCGGCGCTCATCCGCATACGTATCCGAGAGCAGCCCCTTTATCGGCACATGCACGAAAGCAGGATCGGCGTACCATTTCGCCAAATCTTCGAAGGCGAGACGCTTGGTCTCGAGCATTGCCGTTAGCGCATCCGCAGAACCAGCTCCCATTTTCTTCAGATCATAGGCTTTCAGCGTCTGCAGCATCTGCAGCACGGCTGCGCCCTGGCCGTTCGGCGGCAGTTCGTACACGTCGTAGCCGCGGTAATTCACCGACAGCGGCTCAACCCATTCACCATGATGCGCGGCGAAATCTTCGTAGCGCAGGTCGCCGCCGATGCGCTTGAAATACGCGTCGATGGTATGGGCAATGGCGCCCTTGTAGAACACGTCGCGCCCGCCCTGCGCGATCATCGCCAGCGTGTGCGCAAGATCGGGATTTTTGAAAATCTCACCTTCCGCGGGTGCGTGACCGCCATGTGCATCCGGAATGAGATAGGTGTGCCGCGCGTCGTCGAGTTCCTCGATCAAGGCCTTGTTCTTTTCGAACGCGGCCATGTTGCCTTTCCAGTACACGGAAATGAGCTGCGTCACGGGAAAGCCGATGGTGGCGTAGTGGATGGCCGGCGCCAGGTCATCGGTCATTTTCAATCTGCCGAATTTCTGGTGCAGCGCGAACCAGGCGTCCACCGTGCCAGGCACTGTGATGGGCAACGATCCGACGGCAGGAATGTGTGGCTTGGGCGGAAGCCCCGCGCGCTTGTACGCCGCTTCCACTTCCGTCGTTATCTTCGCCAGATCGCGGCCGCGCGCCGAGCGCCCCGAGCCGTTGTAGCCATAGAGCTTGTGTGTCTTTGGATCGTACACGATGGCGAACAGATCGCCTCCGATGCCGTTCAGCACCGGCTGCATCAGCCCGATCACGGCATTGGCGGCAATCGCGGCGTCCACCGCGCTGCCGCCGCGCTTGAGGATTTCAACGGCGGCTTCGGATGCGAGCGGCTGCTCGCTTGCCACCATCCCATGCTGCGCGAGAACCGGCGACCGCGTTGCCCACGGCGCGCCGGAATAGCGATCGCCGCGGCCCATCTGACCGAACGCCGCAGTGCTTGTGAACCCGATTGCCATGACCAACGCCCCCAATCCCCTCGCGAGCGTCATTGCCGCTCGAGCTCCGCATAGCTGATGTGACAGGAGCCGCCGTGCTTTTCAAAATAGCGCTGGTGATAATCTTCCGCGCGCCAGAACGGCTTTGCCGGCTCGATGCTGGTAACGATCGGTCGCTTGTATGCGCCTGAGGCCTGCGCCGCCTCTTTTCGCTCTTTCGCAATCCGCTCCTGCTCCGGCGAGTGGGTGAAGACAACGGAGCGGTACTGTGTGCCGACATCGGGGCCTTGGCGATTGAGCTGCGTGGGATCGTGCATTTTGAAGAAAAGGTCGACGAGCTTGTCATACGAAACTTCTGTCGGGTCGAACGTGACCTCGACCACCTCCGCGTGACCGGTCCGATCGGTGCAAACCTGTTTGTACGTCGGATTATCGACGTCGCCGCCGGCGTAGCCGGAGACCGCTTCGATCACGCCGGGGACTTCGCGAAAGAAGTGCTCGACACCCCAGAAACACCCCGCTCCGAAAGTGGCTTTCTCCATGATGATCTCCTGTTTACGCGCGGAATATAGGAAAGGCCGCGCGAATGGTCACCACGTTTGACCGGGTGCTTCCGAGACTCTAATCCAGCCTCAATGAGAATTGTCATCATCGGTGCGGGCGTTGCCGGGCTGTCCATCGGCTGGCGCCTCGCGCAAGCGGGGGCCGAGGTTACGGTGCTGGAGCGCGCACAGCCCGGCCACGCCGCGACTTGGGCATCCGCCGGCATGATTTCCGCAACGGCCGAAATTGGCGACCACCATACGCCGGAAGCGCGGTTTGCGCGGCACTCGGCTGCGCTGTGGCCGCATTTCGCACGCGAGATCGAGGAAATATCGGGCATCGATATTGGCTTCCGCGTGGACGGGACGCTGATTGTCGCCCGAACGCCGGACCAGGCCGCGACCTTGCGCGCCCGCGCGAAGGGCTCTGCGGGGCTTGAATTCCTCGCGACGGCAAATGCAAGAGCGCTAGAGCCGTTACTGCCAGCAGAGATGGTCGGCGCACTCTTTGATCCGAACGAAGCGCAAGTGGACAATCGGGCGCTCGGTTCAGCCGTTGCCATCGCCTTTCAGCGTGCCGGGGGTGTGCTACACACGAACGAAGCGGTGGTGCGCATCGAAACCGGGAATGGACGCGCGGTCGCCGCACGCACGCCATTCTCTCGGTATGATGCAGACGTGTTTATTCTCGCGGCCGGCGCCTGGAGCAGCCGCCTGGAAGGATTGCCGCCGGCGGCGGTGCCGCAAGTCATTCCTGTGAAAGGCGAAATGATCGCCCTTGCGCCGTCCGGCGCAACATTGCCCAGGCACATGATCTGGGGGAACGAGGTGTACCTCGTGCCGCGCCGCGATCGGCTTCTCGTTGGCGCAACGGTAAGTTGCGAGGGCTTTGACAGCCGCACCACAGAGGCCGCAGCGACTTGGCTGCAGGAGCATGTCGTCGGACTGATGCCAGCGTTACACGCGTGGCCGGTTGTGGAGCATTGGGCCGGGCTGCGGCCAGGTTCGCCGGACGATCTGCCGCTAATCGGTGAAACCGCACTCGACGGACTGTTTGTCGCCAGCGGCCAATATCGCAACGGAATCTTGCTCGCCCCCGCGATCGCGGACGCGATGCGCGATCTCCTGTTGGGGAAGGAAATCGCCGCGGAAATTCGCGCGTTTGATCCCTCGCGGTTCGTCGCAGACAGATCGCCCTCTATCGACTGAAATATATCGTGATCGGATGGGTGAATTTGTAATGTTACATTTTCGCCGTTTTCGGTTATGTTACTTGTTATGCTCGGGAGAGGCGCGCGCGGCGCGATCTCCGGCAAATTTCCGAAAAAACAAATGAATGGGCAGTGCAAGCCGCTCGCGATCGACGCCTGCCCGCGCTGCTGCATCTGAACGAGGTACCACACCCGCGCAGGCCCCATGCGGCCCGCAATTTTTTCGAACCGGATTCTCGCAAGAGTCGGAATCTGTCCAAGACAGCCCCGAATCGCGATTTTTCCGATTCGCGTTTGATGCCGCCGCACGAAAAAATCTGAAAACAACCTTCGCGCCGGACTCCGCGCGAGACTTACGCCAGCGCGCGGAGCGTGTGTCACGCCGCGTCGGTCGCCAAGTTGCTGAAGCGGGTGAAGCGATCGTCGAAGAAGAGCTCGACCTTGTTGGTTGCGCCATGGCGATGCTTTTCGATGAGCAGCTCTGCGCGGCGATGCGCCCGCTCCATCTTTTCCATCCACTTGCCGTGCTCGGGCGTTCCGGCGTCGGGCTCGCGGGATTTGAGGTAATATTCCTCGCGATAGACGAACATCACCACGTCGGCATCCTGCTCAATCGAGCCGGATTCGCGCAGATCGGAAAGGACTGGGCGTTTGTCGTCCCGGGCGTCGACGCCGCGCGAAAGTTGCGACAGCGCAATCACCGGAACATCGAGCTCCTTGGCCAACACCTTCAGGCCTTTGGAGATTTCCGTGATCTCCTGCACGCGGTTCTCAGCACGACGCGAGGGCGCGACGAGCTGGATGTGATCGATGATGACGAGCCCGATCTTTTTCTCGCGTTTCAGCCTGCGCGCCCGCGCCGCGATCTGCGCGATCGAGATGCCGCCCGTATCGTCGATGTAGAGCGGCAAGGTGGAAAGCTCCTGCATGGTAAGAACGAACTTCTCCCATTCGCTTTCGGCGAATTTGCCGTTGCGGATCTTCCACATCTCGATTTCGGTCTGCTCGGACAGAATACGTGCCGAGAGTTGCTGTGCCGCCATTTCAAGCGAGAAGAGCAGCACCGGCGCGCCGCGCGACACCTCGTGGCCGGCCTCTATATCCTCGACGTAGGCGCGCGCGGCATGGAACGCCATGTTGGTGGCAAGCGAGGTCTTCCCCATCCCCGGGCGCCCGGCGAGGATGATGAGGTCGGAAGGTTGCAAGCCGCCAAGCAGGGAATCGAGATCGGAGAAACCCGACGCCACGCCGGAAATCCGCCCGCCGCGGGCCTGGGCCCGCTCTGCCGTCTCTACCGTCCGCTTCAGCGCCTCGTGAAACTCAAGCGGGCCTTCACCGAAACGGGCCGTGTCGGCAAGGCGATAGAGGGCTTTTTCGGCCTCCTCGATCTGTGCCTGGGGCGGCTTTTCGTGCGGCGCTTCATAAGCGCCGTTGACGATATCTTCGCCAACCCGGATCAGGCCGCGGCGCACGGCGAGGTCCTGCAGAATGCGTGCATAATCGCGCACGTTCGGCATAGCAGGCGCGGCGCTCGCGAGCCCGGCAAGATAGCCATGCCCCCCAACCTCAATGAGACCGGGATCGGCTTTCATGGCCGCGTTGAGCGTCAGCGGCGTGATGACCATGCCGCCTTTCTCGAACTGCCCATTCATCACATCGTAGATGCGTTGGTGCAGCGGATCGTAGAAATGTTCCGCCTTCAGCGTGGAGGAGACGCGCTCGATTGCAGAATTGTCGATGAGAATCGCGCCGAGCAGCGCCTGCTCGACTTCGATATCGTAGGGGACGTGACGGTAAACTTCCTGTTCCATCTGCGGTATGGTTCGAAACTTGCTTCGGCGGTGGACCGGGACATCGAATCAACCGGCGCAAACGCATCCGCGCAAGTGTAATCCCGTTTGATGCACAGGTTAATCCTGCGAGGATCGTTGCGGCAGGCGCTTGCTTTTCGGCTGCACTTGTGTGCAGCCGACCCTGCTCAGGCGGCGCGGAAAGGCCGCTGCGCGTGATCGACGCCGGCAAAGTTCATCGTCCGCTCGGCGTCGAACATGTAGTCGCGCGTGAGCGGAATGACATCCTGCCGTTTCGCAAGCTGAATCTGGAACACAACTTCGCCGTCATACCGGAACGCCATCTCCGCGCCCACAAGATAGAATTCCCACATGCGGCAGAAGCGCTCGTCATAGATACTTGCGATCTCCGCGCGATGCTGATTGAAGCGGCGGCGCCATTCACCGAGCGTTTTTGCATAATGCAGGCGCAGCACTTCCACGTCCGTGATTTTCAGACCGCTCTTTTCGATAGCCGGCATGATTTCGCTCAGCGCCGGCGCGTAGCCACCGGGGAAAATGTACTTCGTGATCCACGGGTTGGTGGAACCCGGGCCGTCCAGCCGGCCGATCGTATGCAGAAGCATCACGCCGTCCTCGACCAGAAGGTCACGAATCTTTTTGAAGAACGCAGGATAGTGCGGCAGCCCGACGTGCTCGAACATCCCCACCGACACGATACGGTCATAGGTGCCGGTTAGCGCTCGATAATCCACCAGTTCAAAGCGGCAGCGGTCCGCCAGCCGCGCTTTCTCACTCCGCTCCCGTGCCACGCCGACCTGCTCCTGGGAGAGCGTGATGCCGAGGACATCCGCATGCGCATCACGAGCGAGGTCCAGGGCCAATCCGCCCCATCCGCAGCCGATGTCGAGCACCTTGAGTCCGGGCTTGTCGAGCAGGAGCTTGGCGGCAATGTGCCGCTTCTTGGCGATTTGTGCTTCGTCGAGGCCCTCGTCCCCTTGCGGGAAATAAGCGCAGGAATATTGCCGGTCGCGGTCGAGAAACAGCGCGTAAAGTTGGCCGGACAGATCGTAATGGTGCGCCACATTTTTCTTCGCGCGCGACATCGGATTGAACTGCGCCAAAGGCCGGGTGACCCGGCGGAACGATCGGAGCAAGCCGTGCAGCCCGGAGGGAGGGGAGAGTTCGAGGCTGCGCATGAGCAAGGCCAGCAGGCTCTCGAGGTCGCCGTCGACAATCGTCAGACGGCCATCCATGTAGAGTTCGCCGAGCTTGAGATCGGGATGAATTGCGAGTTCGGCGACCGACCGCCAGTCATGCAGCTTGATGGCGACGTGCGGATCGTCCGAGCCGCAGCTTTCGGATGCCCCGTTTGGCAAGATGACCGTGAAACGGCCTTCCCTGAGTACGGAATCGAACAGTTTCTTCAGCATGCGCGCGTCTCCCCCCAGCGCCCTGCCTCGACCGGTCTCTAAGGGTAAACGAGGAAAACCCCGAAAGGGAAGCCGGTTCTGATTATATCGCTTTACGAGATTCAGGACAGGCGGGCAGCGAAAGGCTAGGGCCGTTTCGGGATTTGCAGGCCGCGCTGGACGGCGGGGCGGGCGAGGCCGCGCTCGAGCCAGACGGGCACATGTTTTAGCGCATCGAATTCGACCAGCTCGCGCGCGCCATAAAATCCAATCAGGTTGCGCACCCAGCCGAGCATCGAGATGTCGGCGATGGTGTATTCGTTACCCATGATCCATTCGCGGCCATCCAGCCGCGCATCGATCACCTGGAGCAGACGCATGGACTCGTCTACGTAGCGCTTGAGGGGACGTTTGTCCTCGATCTCACGCCCGGCGAACTTATAGAAGTAGCCGACCTGCCCGAACATCGGCCCGACGAAGGACATCTGGAAAAACACCCACTGGATGGTCTCGTAGCGGCGCGCAGCATCGCCGGGCAAAAGCCTGCTCGTTTTCTCGGCGAGATAGAGCAGGATCGCACCGGACTCGAATAGCGGCAGCGGTTTGCCGCCGGGGCCGTCCGGATCGAGAATCGCCGGGATTTTTCCGTTCGGATTCAGCGAAAGAAATTCCGGCGTGCGGTTCTCGGCTGCCGGACCGATATCCACATAATGTGGCTCGTACGGCAACCCGATCTCTTCGAGCATGATCGAAACCTTCACGCCGTTGGGCGAGGGCACCGCATAGAGCTGCAGTCGGTCCGGATGCTTCGTCCGCCAGCGGCGGGTGATGGGAAAAGCGGAGAGGTCGGGCATTGAGGCTTGCCGGGATCGATGTTGCCGCCCCGAGATCTAATGTCACGCCGCTCTCAGGCAACAGCTATTTTGGGTATGGCTCGCACGCGGTCCCGTCGTTGTCCGAATCCAGCTCGGACCGGTAGCCCGACTGACCCGAATGGATCGGCGCGGCGCCGGCGGCGCGCGCGGCGGCGCAGTTCGGGTAATATGTGGTTGTCTGCAAACTGAGCGTCTGAGGAGCTGCGTTCGCCACAGCCGCATGGAGACTTGGCCAGACCCGCAACAGTATGAGCAAGGCCAAAAGGACAATCATGGTCAGGTTGAGCCAGAAGCGTCTGGCGCGCGCCCCGCGATATCCGCCGGCCCGCAATGCCGAATATCCATAACGCCAAAGCAGCGTCGTCATGCCGGCAAGCTGACGCTATTTCCACTAAGATCGGGTTGGCTGAAAGCGCGGTATTTAATTGGATTTTTTGCCAGACTCTTGCGCGATTGAGTGAGGCGGTTCGGATAGGAGACGCCCCGGCGAGCATCGCGTGTGCGGCCCTGCTCCGCTGTCACTCCCAGTGGGTGGCACCTTTCGGCCAGCCTGAGCGCTGGACGCGCACGACACAGAAGCGCTGGCCGCTGGGCGCCTGCATCACCACCCAGCGCTCCTTGCGCGTGTCCACGCGGGCGCCCAGCTTTTCCAGCCGTGCGACTTCAGCGGGGATGTCGTCGGTTTCGATGTCGATGTGGACGCGGCTTTCGTGCTCCACGCGTTGAACCTGAACGCTGAGTTCATCCGGTGGCGTTTCGAGCATGCGGTAGTTGCCGCGGCTGCCCGGATGTTCCGGATCGACTGGGCGGCCGAGCACTTCGGCCCAGAAGCGGGCCGCGGCATCGATATCGTCCGTTTTGCAATCGATCAGCAGACCATTGATGCGGGAGCGATGCATGGTGTTTCCTTCGCGCGTCCTGGTGCATGCCAAGGCGTTTCGGGCCAGCATAGGATTGTTCGGATCGATCACGCAATTCGGGAGCGGTCTCCTCATCTGGAGGGTGTTGACGCCGCATGTGGATGGCGATCGCACGACCCAGTTATCGCGTTAACGCCGTTTATCGAATCGCCCAATTCTTTAACGATCATTAGCTCTAATGTGTTTGAGTGCGACGACTGCGGGCGATCTCACGCGCGGCGGAAACAAAGCGGCGAGTGTGGCCTCATGTCGAAAGCGCGCCCGCAATTTGGAGCAACCAATGACCTTGCCGGACATCGTGATGATTGTCGGAGTCTGCGTGGCCGTCGCGGCGTGCGTGGTTCTTGCGGTGAAGCAGTTACGGTCTTCCAAAGAAGAAGCGAGCGTTCGGCGTGGTGCACGGCTGGATTCGTATATGGCCGTCGTCTGGAGTGGGTTCCTCCTCGTGCAAGGGAGCGAAATCATTAACCACATGCGACCCGATGGCAGGGCTGACCTTCCATTGCTTTCCCTGGCAGCCGCCGGCAGCGTTGCCTTCGTATGCGGCGCATTCGCCGGACGTCTGTCGCTGCGCCAGGAAATGCGCCTTGACGACGAGAAACGCAGGAGTGCCGCACGGACGTGAGCTTTGACCACGATTCTTCCGCACGTTTAAACCGAAATACCCGACCGGATTTCAGGCCCTCTCTATCGTACGGATCAGCGTTTGGATTCGTCCATGTTGTGCGCCACGGCTGCGCGGATGAGTGCCTTGAAAGCCTTCTCGTTAATCTTGTTGCCCTCGTAGAAATCGATCGCGCGGCGTACATTGCCGTCTAGGCTGGAATTGAATAGGCCGGACGGATCGGCCAGGGCGGCGCCGTTGGCGAAGGTGAGCTTGACTTTGTCCTTGTAGGTTTCGCCAGTGCAGATAATGCCATCGTCCTCCCATACCGGCACGCCTGTCGGGTTCGAGGCCTTCGCCCATTTCAGCGTCTCGATCACTTTCGGGTCGGCTTCGTGAATGAGGGCGCGGAGCCGCTTCAGCATCTCGCCCCGCCAATCCCCGAGCTTCGCGATCTTCGCATCGATCAGCTGAGAAGGAGCGTTTGTTTCCTGCACACCGCTTTTCTTCATGCGCGTTCCTCCCGTCGCAATCGGCACCCTGTCACACTTTCCGGTCGAGGGTGCTCCGATGCCTACAGAATTTGCCAGAGGATTTGCAACAGCCCTGCAAACGAAATGCCCCACAATGCGGTGCGAAGCCATGGGACCCCGATGACATAAGCCGGCGCATAGGCGAGGCGGGCCCAGAAGAACAGTTGCGCGCCGAGCGCTGTCGCAGCATTGGTCTTGCCTGCAAACTGCGCCACCAGCACGAGTGCCGCGAAGACGATCAGGCTTTCCAACATATTCCGGTGCGCTCGCTGTGCGCGACCTGCCCAGCCCTCAAGAGCCGGTAAGTTTTCGCGGTTCCCGACGAGTGGAAAAAGCCCAACTTGCGCGATCGCGGCCGAGACGGCGAGGATCATTTGAATCAAGGCCAGCGCCGTCGACCAGACCAGCAGCTTGAACTCGATAGTCACGCGCCTCTCCCGAGGGCTTCCACCCGGCTGCGACGGCGCAACTGGCGAAGCGACAGCGCGTGCAGCAGGATGGAGCTCGGCACCACGAAAGCCGGAGTCAGAACGTTCGCATAACCGCTGTCGCCAATGCTCGGCACATGCGGATAGATCAACTGGAGCGGGCCGGGCGAGGTCATCATCCCCAAGGTGGCCGCGACAGCGAAGTCGGCGAGCCCAAAGATATTCCACGCAATCGCCGCCTTTCGGCCCTGAGCTGTCGCTGTCGCCGCGGTAATCGCCGCCGGCACGGCGAGCAGGCCGGTCAGCATGTCGCCAATTCCCGCCGGAACGGCGAACACGCCGGGTAGCGTGCCATGCAATCCGGCGGCGAGAAAGGCGCTGCCAAACACCCGGTAAAGCTGAAGCGCGACGAGCCAGGTCACCGGCATTGCATCGAGCACCTGCCCAAGCCGCTTCGACAACAGCAACAGCGGCGCGCCAATGATCACCGGCAGGAAAATCGCCAACGGCAGCAACGGTAAGGGCGAAGCGTTTGTGCGAAAGGCGCCCTTGATCGCGGCGTTCCATGCGACAGCGAACCAAAGCGTGTATGGGATCATCACCGCCAGCCAGATCGCACGGCGTTGTCCGGAGGTCAGGTCCGTCCCTTCGAGGCCGAGCCATAAACCAATTGCGATCACGACGTGCGTCATCAGCCGGACGGCCGTGGTCGGAACACCACTGGCGTGGACGATCGGCTGCCAATAGATCAACGCCGTCCACAGCACCGTGACCGGGAAAATCCAAAGCAGGGCATGCCAAACAGCACGCGGCGGCACGATATTAGGGGGAACAGCGGTGGCGGTCATATTACAGAGATAGGGCGCCTTCCGGCGAGCGACTACTCGCGATAATGTCGATAGGCTATGAAGCAGAACTTCACAGTCAGGCGGGGCGCGCTCGACGGCATGGAAGCGTTTCTGAGCGTTGCGCAGCATCGCAGTTTTCGCAGAGCCGCGGCCGAACTCGGGGTGACTCCATCGGCGATCAGCCAGGCGGTGCGCGCACTTGAGACGCGCGTCGGCGCAGCACTCTTCGTCCGCACCACGCGCAGCGTCGGTCTGACCGAAGCCGGCGAGCGATTCCTCTCGCGCGCAAAGCCCGCCTTCGAGGAGCTCATCGCTGCTAGCGAAGTTGCGCGTGAACTTGGACAGCGGCCGGCCGGGCTGCTGCGCCTTTCGGTCCCGCGCGCGGTGGTTCCAATCCTGCTGGAGCCGCTGATCGCTTCGTTTTGCCAGGCCTATCCCGAAATTGAAGTGGAGATTGCCGCAAGCGAGGAACTGGTGGACCTCGCGACCGAAGGGTTTGATGCCGGTATTCGCCTGGGCCAGTTCATCGCGCCAGACATGATCGTCGTTCCGTTGACGCCGCCGTTCCCGTTCGTGGTGGTCGGCAGCCCCGATTATTTGTGCGGGCGGAAGCGGCCGGAACGCATCGACGATCTGCGTCAGCACGCCTGTCTTCGCCTGCGCCGCTCGAACGGAGCGATCGCGGCCTGGTCCTTTGTCGACCGCAACAAGGCAATCGAGGCAATGGTTTCCGGGCCGCTCGTCGCGCACGACTACCCAACGCTCCTCGGAGCGGCGATCCGAGGCTTAGGACTGGCACAAGTGCCTAGGCCGCTCGCCAAAGCGCCGATGGCGGAAGGCCTGTTGCAATCGGTCCTGACGCGCTTTGCCGCCACAACACCGGGCGTTTTTCTATACTACCCCGGCAGACGTCAGGTCTTGCCCAAGCTGCGTGCGTTCATCGACCACGTGAAATACCAGCGCACAGATGCGCCGCGCGGCGGAACAAATGCTCGGCGCGTCCGCAAACTTAGCGATGCAGACAACGCGTGATTTGAAAGCGAGAATCCGGCGACAGAATAGGGATTGCTGTTAATCGCCGGTCCGCCACGGAAAGCGTATTATGTCCCCGAACTACTGCTTTTTGGAGGAGACGCGAGCCATGGAACGATTCACTGGCGGTTGCCTGTGCGGTAACGTCCGGATCGTGGCGCAGGGACGCCCGTATCGGGTCGGCATCTGTCACTGTCTCGACTGTCGCAAGCATCACGGGGCGCTGTTTTCCGCGTCCGCGATTTTCGCGGAAGATGCGGTGACAATCGAAGGCGAAACACGCGACTACGCCGGGCGCCATTTCTGTTCCCGCTGCGGCTCGTCCGTTTTCGGACGCAGCGCAGACGAAATCGAGGTGAACCTCGGATCGCTAGATGCGACAGACCAATTGATGCCCACCTACGAGCTCTGGACCGTCCGCCGCGAGTCCTGGTTGCCGCCGTTCCCACTTGCAAAACGATACGAGCGCGACCGCGAGGCCATGGGCCGCTTTGAGGAGTAGGTCACTATGAAAAGTCCACTGGATGGCACTTGGGAACTTCTCTCCGGACAGCCGCTCCCCGAAGGCGCAAGGGATATCAAGATTCTCTCGGGAGGACACTTCATGTTTGCTGCGTACAACACGCAGACAGGGAGGCCGCTTTATGCCGCCGGTGGAACTTTCAGTCTGGACGGAAGCTCGTACATCGAGCACATGGACTTCGCGAGTGATAGGATCGCTGCCGGTCTCATCGGCCGGGACCAGTCGTTCACTGTGACGGTGGAGGGCGACACGTTCACGCAGACGGGTACGCTCACGAGCGGAAAGCCTTTGTCGGAAAAGTGGAAGCGGATTGGCTGAGTCGCTGCCTCATTCGGCGTCTTCGCGTCGATTTTCTCGTTCTGGTGCGACGGCACCCCCGTGCGCAGGCTCTCTGGATCAATGGCCGATCAGTGCGAGCGCAACAGGTTTCCAAGCCGGTGCGTGGTATAAGGCGGACGCCGTCAGCTGCATCCCAAATGTCCACGCCATGCCTGCTACATAGGCCGGATGCAGCCGCTTGCGCGTGGTCAGATCGTACGCGCCGATGCCCACGGCCAGCAAATTGTTGGCGAGGTAGGCTTCGGCCGGAAACGGCCAGAAACCATTGCCCAACAAGCCTTGCACACCATCCCCGAACAGCCGTGCGAATCCCGCGTCGCTGATATAAAGCGTCGCAAGCAGGATCAGTCGCTTGTGCGCGGAGGATTCATTGCGCAAGGCAAAGGCAGCCGCTGCAAGTCCGGCGAAAGCGAGGATGTCCGTCAGCTGGATGGCAAGGGACGGCGGATCGCTTTGAGGCGTGCCCCAGTGGTAGCGTTGCATATAGATTGCCGTCGCGGGACCGATCACCAGCATGAGCCCTGCCAGCACCATGGCGGCTTGGCCGAGAGTGCGATGCAGGTCGGGCCGCTTGCGGCGGATGAGCAGCACCTGAGTCGTAAGCACGACAAGCCAGCCGAAGAACACGACAGCATGCATATGTACGATGAGCGGGAACGGTGGCTTATGCCGGGCAATATGGCTGACGATCTCCGGTACGAAGCCACCGAGAATGCCGAGCCAGAGCAGCACGACATAAGTGAGGAAGAAATTGCGATCGGATTTGCAGTAGGGCGTAAAAGACGGGCTCTGTTTTGGCACAAGCCCGATTGCGGCTTCGATTGTCATGCCACAATCCCCGACCTTCTCCACGGATCCAATCAGACGACGGAAGTCGATGCAAACTGCGCGAGGGGCTGGGGCGAAAGGTTATGGTTCAGCGGCCGTATGAGCCCAGATCGTCAGAATGGCCAGCGCTTAGTCGCGGCGGTCACTGTCAGATGGGGCGGCCATCGTCGCGCATGTTCGGCTTACCTTCGCGCGGTTACGGCCAGCCGCGTGGCGAGTCCCCGGTGTCTCATGCCGCCCAGACGCAGGTGCGCCTGGCCGGCACTTTCCCCGAATGAATAGGACACGCGGAGAATAGGGCTTGACAACATACCGACCAGTTGGTATGTGAACCGAACTGGAGGACCCCATGGTTCGGGAAGGCACGGCAAGGCAGAAACTGATCGATGCGGCGCTCGCGGCGATCCGCACCCAGGGGTTCGCAGCCACTTCCGTCGACGAATTGTGCGCGCGCGCCGGCGTCACCAAAGGCGCCTTCTTCCATTACTTCGCTAGCAAGAACGACCTCGCGGTGGCCGCGGCCGATCACTGGTCGTGCATGACCGGCGAGCTGTTTGCGCAGGCGCCGTACCATCGACACAAGGATCCGCTCGACCGCGTCCTCGGCTATCTCGAGTTCCGCAAATCGCTGCTCAAAGGCGCCGTGCCCGAATTCACCTGCCTCGTCGGCACCATGGTGCAGGAAACTTATGAGACCAATCCCGACATCCGCGCCGCCTGCGATGCCTCGATCAGCGGCCACGCCGCGACACTGGAAGCCGACATCGCCGAGGCAATGAAAGAGCACGACGTGAAGGGCGTGAGCGCCGCGAGCCTCGCGCTGCACACACAGGCCGTTCTGCAGGGCGCTTTCATTCTCGCAAAAGCCAAAGGCGGCGCCGGCGTGGCCGCCGAAAGTATCGATCATTTGCGCCGCTACATCGAACTTCTGTTTCAACCGAAGCAACACAAGGGAAGGGTAAAATCATGAGCACCAACGACACATACCTGGCTATCTTTACCGGCACGCAGGCGGGAAGGGACGCGTGGCACGCGATGCCCGAAACCGAACGCAAGGCCAGAGAAGAAAAGGGCATGGCCGCGTGGAAGGGATGGATGGACAAGCATGGCGACGCGGTCGTCGCCGTTGGCGGCCCCCTGGGCAGGACAAAGCGCATCACGCGCGACGGCATTCGTGACGTTCGCAACGAACTGGGCGCATTCACGGTCGTGCGCGCGGCCTCACACGACGCGGCGGCGAAGATGTTCGAAGGTCATCCCCACTTCACGATCTTCCCGGGCGAGGCGGTGGAAGTGATGCCGGTTCTGCCCATTCCCGGCGCGTGAACGGCGCCGCCAAACCGAGAGCAGCAACCGAACGGAGAAGCCAATGCGCTGCATGATTTTCGTCAAAGCCACTGCTGACAGCGAAGCCGGCGTCATGCCGACGCCGGATTTACTGGCCGCGATGGGCAAGTTCAATGAAGAGCTGATCAAGGCCGGCATCATGAAAGACGGCGGTGGCTTGCGCCCGACCTCGCGGGGCAAGCGCGTCCGCTTCTCTGGCACGAACCGAAGCGTCAACGACGGTCCCTTTACGCCCGTCGAAGACCAGGTCGCCGGCTATTGGATCTGGGAGGTCAAATCCATCGAAGAAGCGGTCGAATGGGTGAAGCGCTGTCCCAATCCGATGCCGGGCGACTCCGTCATCGAAATTCGCCCTGAATTTGACGCCGCGGATTTCGCCTGAACGCGTCCACACTCACAACAAGAGGAGCTACGACAATGCCCAACACCGTTCGCCTTCACCGCGTACTCGCCACCAAGCCCGACAAACTCTATCGGGCGTTCACCGAGGCCGATGCGATGGCCAAATGGCTGCCGCCCGACGGCTTCACCTGCACGGTTCACCATTTTGAACCCAAAGCCGGCGGCACGTTCAAAATGTCGTTCCGCAACTTCACCACGGGTGCGAGCCATTCGTTCGGCGGCGAGTACATGGAACTCGTGCCCGGCCAACGCATCCGCTACACCGATACCTTCGATGATCCCAATCTGCCTGGCACCATGAAGGTGACAGTGACGCTCAAGGCCGTGTCGGTCGGCACCGAGATCGAGATCGTTCAGGATGGCATCCCGGATCTCATTCCGCCCGAAGCGTGTTACCTCGGCTGGCAGCAATCGCTGCAGAACCTGACGAAGCTGGTCGAACCCGAGATCAACCAGTAGCGCACGAATGTTTTCCTCCCCGGTACGGGGAGGAAAACATTGGCACAAAGGAGAGTGATTCATGCGGAAGATCACTGTTGGCGCGCAGGTATCCTTGGACGGAGTCATGCAGGCGCCCGGTGGCCCGTGGGAGGATCCTACCAAGGGGTTCAAGTTCGGCGGCTGGGTGATGCCCTACTTCGATCCGGTGTTCGGGGAAGAAATCGACCGCGTCTTCGGGGAAAAATGCGATCTCCTGCTCGGGCGCAAGACGTACGAGATTTTCGCCGGATACTGGCCCTATTACGACGCGACCGCGCCGGCCGGCGGCATCGCCAAGCTGTTCAATAAGATTACTAAGTACGTGGTTTCGGGCTCGGGCGAGGTCGATACGCATTGGCCGGGTTCCGTGCTGCTGCGAGACATCTCCGATGTGAAACGATTGCGGGAAGAGGACGGCCCGAATCTCGTGACCCAGGGCAGCACCGAACTTGTGCACGCGCTGCTCGCTAACGACCTCGTTGACGCGATGAGCATCTTCACCGTGCCGGTTGTGCTCGGCGGCGGGAAGAAGCTGTTCGCAGACGGCTCGGTGCCGCACAGCTACACGCTGACCGGGTCGCGGGTCTCGAGCATGGGACTCATGATCGCACACTATGAGCGCGCCGGCGGGATCAGGATTCGCGACACCGGACTCGATTCACCGAGCGAGGCTGAACGCGCCCGGCGGGAGCGGATGAAGCGCGACGGCTGAAGGTTCGCCGCGGCCGATCCGGTGTGCGGGAGTTGATCGAGCCGGAAAATCAATCAGTGCGAAGGTCGCATTCACAAATCTTGTAAGGAGCCAAGCCTTGTCCGACCACGCCAGCACGGAAGAAAACCGGATCAAGCGTCTTCTCGAAGCTTGGGCCGACGCGGTTCGCCGCCACGATATTCCGGCGATCCTTGCTCATCACGAGCCGGACATGGCCATGTTCGATCTGCCACCGCCTCTGCAATGCAAAGGCATCGAAGCATACGAGCGCACCTGGGATCTGTTCTTTCGCTACCATACGCCCGGAACGGCCTTTGACATCCAGGAGATCGCCGTGACCGCTGGCCAGGACGTCGCCTTCGCGGTGGCGATCATGCGTTGCGGGCCTAACGCGTCCAGCAACCCCGCGGACAAGGACGGTTTCCTGTTCCGACTGACCGTGGGACTGCGCAAGGTCGGCGATGAGTGGCGCGTCGCGCACGAGCATCACTCCGTACCTGCCACCGACTAGCGGCGGCCAATATCTCCGTCCCGAGCGCCTACTCGCCGCTTTCGACCGAGCCGCCGCCATGCGTGGACGAACTCACCTGCGGATGGCCCCAGAACCGCACCTCGCCGCCGCCATGAACGTCGGCGGCAAGCGAACGTTCGGCGCGGACCTTCGCATCGCCGCCGCCGTGAACCTCAACCGAAACGGTATCGGCGGGCAGCGCGCGAACATCTGCATCGCCGCCGCCGTGCACGGTAAGCGCCAAGTTTGGCTGTTTCGGAAAGCCGGCTTGCGCCCTTAGCTCGCCTCCACCATGGACGGAAACGGCCGCGACGGACGGCGTCGTCACCTCGACCTCCAGCTCGTGATTGCCCCAGCAGGTGTCGCGGCAGGGAGACAGCACGAGCTTGCCGCCCCCTTTGACCTCGATTTGCGCGATTTTGGGATCGCCCTTGATCAGCACGACACGCTGCCGGTCGCCATGGCGAAGCGTCGCTTCTCCGCCCCCATACAGCTCAATGCTGCGGAACGGCGGAACGCTGATTGTCTGCGCGGCCAGCGCCGCGGAAGGCACGAGGGCGGCAAGGGCAAGCGCGGGCAGAATGGTCCTGATCATGGTTCGAGGCTCCCTTGGTATTTCGCTCCAACATGGGAAGCTTCGCCCTGTTGGACGATAGGGCAAGGCGGAGACGCAGCCATGCGCGCCGGCGGATGCTTCCGAATACCGCTTGGAACTTGAGGTTCGCGGCCGAGAGGTGGAAATTCCGCACCGGGTTATCGGGATAAGGATCAGCGCCGTGGCGATCTACCGCGAAGTTGCCATCAACAACATGATCGGAACGGTGGAGGACGCGATGCGGCAGGTGCTGGATTGCTGGGCCGAGCTGCCCCAGGAGATGCAAGACGCCGTCGACGAGTTTCGCATCCAGCTCGGGGCGGCCATCGATTCGGTGTATCTCGTGAAGCGCGCCCTCGACCAGGAAGTGCACGAGAATGAGATGCGCCTGAGTTAAGCTTGATCACGACCCGCCCGCTCACGCGCGAAGACCTGCCGATCGCTACGGCCGCGCTGGCGCGTACGCTCATCGGGAAGCTGGTGGTGCGGGAATTGCGCAAGGAGATTGTCAGCGGCCGCATCGTTGAGACGGAAGCCTACATCGTGGGCGACGCAGCCGGGCACGGCTATCGCGGGATGACGCCGCGCAACCGTTCGCTGTTTCTCGAGCGCGGACACGCTTACGTTTATCTCGCCTATGGCACGTCCTACATGCTGAACGTCTCGAGCGAAGTGCCGGGGATCGGCGCCGGCGTGCTGATCCGGGCGCTCGAACCGCTCGAAGGCATTGCGATCATGCAGTCCAATCGCGGCCTCGAGCGCGTGCGCGATCTGGCGCGCGGACCGGGACGGCTCGCCGCCGCGCTGCAGATCGACCTGCGCCTCGATGGGCTCGATCTTTGCCGCAAAGGTCCGCTGTGGCTCGCGTGCGATGACCACAAGCCCGGCAAGATCGGGCGCAGCATCCGGATCGGCATTTCGCGCGACGCGCAGCGCCTGCTGCGGTTTTACCTCCGCGGCTCTCCGTTCGTCAGCGGCCCAAAATCCCTCAACGCATAGGACGTTGCGTTACAGAGCGTCGCGTGGCTCGACCATCGGCTTGCGGTGAATCGATGCGCTGCCTCCCAGTCCTCACGAACGAAGGCGGATGATCGGCTTTCCCGTGCGCCGTTCGGTGGGGTTCAAGGCGGCGACGGCATCGTCGAGGGTTGCGACGGTGCCGATGTTTGTCCGCAGCCGGCCGTCCCGCACCCGCTGGACGATCTGAGTGAGCTGGGCGCGGTCGGCCTCGACAACGAAGTCGACCGCCAAACCGTCATCGGGCCGGCGGACCGACGACGGACACCAGCGTTCCTCCGGCGCGAATGAGGCGCGCGGATCGTTTCCCGATGTCGCCGCCGATGACATCGAACACCAGATCGACGCCGCCAATATCTTCCAGCGCCTCGTTGCCAAGGTCGACGAACTCGTTCGCACCGAAGTCGAGCGCCTTCTGACGGTCGGCAGCACGACCGGTGCCGATCACGTAAGCGCCGGCTTCTCGCGCGAGTTGCGTCACCATGGACCCGACGGCTTCTTCAAAACGCCAAAAGAACTCAGCTCCGTAAAGCGCGCGTTAGAAGAGCAGGGACATTTCTATCCGACCACAACCTTATCACCACTCATGCTTCGCCTGGTGCGCCGGAAGACTCTGCGTCGCATCAAAGATGCTAAGCGGTGGACATACGTGAGCTAAGGTGCGCTGAAAATGAGCAAGAGAAGTATCACCGAGGCTGTGGCCCATGTGGTCGATGGACTAACTGATTTTTCACCCGAAGAGAGACGGCGGATCGTTCAAGCGTCTTTGACTCTGCTTGGGGACGCTTCTGCATCCTTGGGCGACAATGTGGGGGAAAAAAATGACGACGAATTTCCTGCGAAAGCCCGCATGTGGATGAAGCAATATGGCCTCACTGCCGAACAGATGAGCCAAGTATTTCACTCCGATGAGAATGGCATGGAAATAATTGCACCGATCCCCGGAAGCAGTAGGCGCGAACAAGTGCGTAACGCCTATGTCCTTTCCGGTATCGCCCGGTTTCTGTTAAACGGGGAAACAAAATTCGATGACAAAACTGCTCGACAAATCTGTGAGAGAGGAGGCTTCTTCGATCACACCAATCATTCGAAATATATGAAAGGAGGCAGCGAGTTCATCGGCTCAAAGGAACGAGGATGGGTTTTAACGCCGCCCGGTCTGAAGCACGGCGCAGCTCTAATTGCCGAACTGGCAAAGTGAGCGATGGCGGACTTCGCCAAAATAGAAAGCGGACTCAAAGCTAAGCTCGATGCAACGCTCGTAGATGAATTATTGGCTGCGCATCGCGAAGCAAAGACGAACTTCTATCTCGGCGGACTTCGCTTGAGTGCGGTCGAGGGCGGGCGCTTTTGCGAAGCCGCATACCGGCTACTAGAGCAAGCGGCAACGACAAAGTTTACTTCGCTGGGCAAGCAGATCGACACCGAAAAAATTTCGAAGATGCTGTTGAACACAGGCCTCTCCGACAGCATGCGGATCCACATTCCTCGTGCCCTTCGGGTAATCTATGATATTCGAAACAAGAGAGACACCGCTCATCTTGGTGATGGGATAGACCCGAATGATCAAGATGCCACCTTAGTCATTTCGGCGATTGATTGGGTGCTCGCTGAATTTGTGCGTCTCTACCACGGCGTATCAGCAAATGAGGCGCAACGCATCATTTCCAACCTCGTGTCCCGGCAAACGCCTGTGGTTCAAAATTTTGATGGCTTCCTTAAAATCTTAAACCCGAAGTTGCTGGTAAGCGACCGGATTCTTGTTCTATTGTATCAACGAGGTGCGGAGCGCGCGACGTTTGATCAGCTTTCGCGTTGGGTACATCCAAAAATGCGCAAGAACCTTAGGCGCACGTTGGAAAAATTGGAGCATGACAAGGCCCAAATTCATATGTCCCAAGGGATGTATCAGATAACAGCTTCTGGAATTCGGGAGGCTGAGCGCAAAAAGATAGTGCAGCTCGCCTAGTGCTACGGTCCGCGCCCGCTTGCTACTCACACTCAATCGTCCCCGGCGGCTTTGAGGTCACGTCGTAGACCACGCGGGTGATGCCTTTCACCTCGTTGATAATGCGGGTGGTGGTGCGCATGGATCAGGCTTCCGCCTGGGCCAGCGCCCGCACCAGATTGAGCGTTGACCAGCTTGCCACGCCGGTGCCGGCGAAGTCGCGATCCGCGCTCCAGATATCGCCGCCGGAGGCCCAGGCCAGCGCCAGAACATGCGCGTCCCGGGTTGAGCCGTTGCGGCTGGCAACCGCATCGCGAAGCACGGTGACCGCGTCCGGCAGACGCGGCGCCAGTTGCTCCGAGGGGACGACAGCCACGGACTCCGCGATCGCGGCGAGTTGAGGCAAAAACTCGGGTGCTTTCAATCCCAGCTCGATCCTCCGCCGCGCTTCTTCGATGGCGCGATCCGTCGTGACAAGCACCGCCAGTTTGTGCGCGCGCTCGATGACGGCGGCAGTACGCCCGAGCGCAGCGGAGATCACCACCGTTGCGTCCAAAACGAGGATCGCGGGCAGCGGCCTCACCGCCGGGCAAGCCAGTCCTTTTGAATGGCCCGGACCGTTTCTTCATCGTAGTTGGTCGGGTCGGCGCCGATCTTCCGTAGGAACGCTTCGTCTTCCTTCGGATCGCGCTTCTTCGCCAACTCTTCGGCCATTTTCAGGGCGGCGCGCAGGCGTTTCGCGTTTGGCTTTTTGAACGGAATGAGCAGCCCGACCGTGCGATCGCCCGACTTGATCGGCGTCATGCCCGGCAGGCGCTGGATTTTCTCGCCTGACATTTTCTGAAGTTCGCGGATGCTGATGTAGCCCATGCGCTTTACATACGCCTGCATGTAATTGGCGTCAACCTACTCCCACTCGATGGTGCCGGGGGGTTTTGAGGTCACGTCGTACACCACGCGGTTGATGCC
>DATJGT010000050.1:0-19679 GCA_035494695.1 Rhizomicrobium sp.
GGCTGCGAGAAACAGAAAGACAGACACCAGACTTAGAAGCGGGACGGCTGGAACAGGGCCGAGAAATCCGTACACGCATATTGCCGTGCCGAGCGGAATGAGCGCCATCAGCGCCACCACCAATCTGCTGGCTGAGCCAGGATACAAAGCTATGTAGACAAACGTCACCGCCTGGATGAACATCGTGGCGGAATCCGCAAGCCATAGCCCCTTCAGGCTGCCAGCAAAGAACGCTGAGAGATTGGAGGCGGCGACGCCCGATGCAGCCTTTGAAAAGGCCAGCGCATGCATCGCGCCACCGATAATCAGGAGAGTGGCAGCCGAACCAAGGAAGGCGCGCTGCGCGATCATGCGCAAATGATGCCTCTCCCCGCGCCAAGCGCGTGCAATGACGGTGGCCATCGACGTGTTGCCCCTTTATTTGGCTCTTAATTCCGGCGATCCGGTTTCGATATAGCGTTTCAGGCGGATCAGCTGTTCAGCCAGCATTGTATCGGCGAGCGTGGGCCATTTGGCGAAACCGCCCTTCAGGTATCCGCCAACCACGTTGTCGAGCGTGAGATTAGTGCCGCCCGTCACCGCCTTGAGTGTAAATGTCAAAGCACCGTCGACGCCTTGTCCCTGAAACGGCCCGAGCGGCCCGCGCAGCCGAAGTGTGTTGCCTGGATCAGCCTCAACCACGATGAGATGCTGCACCGAGCCGCCATTCGGAAGGTTTTCGCAGAAGCATCCGCCGGCTCGAGGATCGAGTGTCAGGCTAGCTGCGCTGCCGGAAAATGTGTGGGCGGGGTCCCACCATTTCGCCGGCTCGGTCAACGCGGCGTAAACACGATCAGGTGACGCATTGATGTGCGTTGTCTGCTCGATATAAAATCCATTTGTGGTCGTTTCGATGACCGCAGCGCGTGCCGAGATTCGCTCAAAGGCGAGCAGCGCAGCTGCCACCGCGGAGCCGATAACGATGGCCCGCATCGACTTGCGCATATCAGCCTCGGCTCGCGGATTGCGCATAAAGCGCCAGCAGTCCACTCCATCCATTCGGCGCATCGACTTGTGCCCGGATGGCCTCCCCATCGACCGCCGTCAAGCGATGCTCCAGTTCGACGCGTGTTGAATCTGCGCTCTCGGCGATGAAGCGCACGTCTACTTCGCTATCGACTGCGTCATCGACCTTGAATTGGCTGTTCAGATGCCAGGAAAGCACGACGCGCGATGGCGGCTCCCAAACAAGAACCTTTCCCCAATCGCATTCCGAACCATCGACGCCCTTTTCGTACCAGCGGCCGCCCGCGCGCGGCTCGATCACCGCATCCTTCATCTCGGCCGCCGCGATATGATGCGTTTTGGGCCACCATGTTCCGAAGCGCGTGGTGAACACTTCAAAGGCGCGCGCCCGAGGCGCATTCACCCGAATCGACTTGCGCACGGGCGCCGGCGTGATTTTCACGGGAGCATTCACTGCTTTTCCCCTTCGGATTCGGATTTCTCGGCCTCGGCTTTGAACGCCGCAAGGGCAGAGTCCCACAGTCGGTCGAGCCACGCACGCAAGGGGCCCAGTCCTTCGGGATCGATCTCGTAGATGTGCCGGGTCCCGCGCCGCTCTTCACGCACGAGGCCTGCCTCCTTGAGGACCTTCAGGTGCTGCGACACGGCCGGCCGGCTGACGGGTATGCGCCGGGCGATTTCGCCCACCGGCTTTGGTCCGGAGCGCAATTGCTCCATCACTCTTCGCCGGGTGGGGTCCGCCAAGGCAACCAGCGCGATTCCGTAAGCCATGACTTACAGTAAGCTGTGACTTACCTAATGTCAAGTGCGAGCGCGCGGGCCGGAGTTCTCGCCAGCTACGTCGGGGTACCTTTCACATTCAGATTGGCCGAAAGGGTGCCGTTGGCCGTGAACAGGGCGATGAAACCATCCTTGGTCCAATGCAATGTGGGATCGCCAAACGACTGGATTTCGCCGGTGATTGCCACCCCTTTGCCTTGGGGCTTCGCAAGCGCCGCGCGGACTTCATCCTTCAGCTTCGCAATCTGGCGCGATTCATCGAACACAAGATGCTGCTCGACGATTTTCGCGATTGTGTCGCCGGCAATCCCGCGTACTGCGTTCAGGAGCAGATTGTAGGTTGCGATGTCGAGCCGCACATGGCTCACGTGAATCCTGCCGCTCTTAGAATCGTATTCTGGTACCCCCCGCAGATAGCCCTCGCCGCAGGAATCAAACAGCCCGAACAGATCCCAGTTTTGCCGCATGCAAAAATGCGCTTCCACGATCACGTCGTCGTGCGACGGAAGGATCTGCAATTTGTCGATCAGGATCTGCGACGTGCCGGCATAGATTGGTTTTCTCTTCAACCGTACGACCGCCAGTCGCGCGGCTTCATGATAGGGGAGCATCACCGGAACGGATACCGCGAAGGTATTTGATGGTGCTTGCAGCGTTTGTGGCGGGGGAAGCTTCGGCAGTTTCTCAGGGACCTCCGGACGCGGACCGACAATCACATGGGCGCGCACATCGGCCGCGAGCGCGATCACAAGAGCGCCATTCTCGGTGTGAATGGGTGTGACCTTGATCTGCTCCGGCGACAGCAGCAGCCATGCTTCCGGGTTCTTTCCAATGTGAATCGGCTGCTGTACTTTGCGCCAAAGCCGCTCGGCGCTCTCGCGCACCTTGATGGCGGCCGCTATGCGCTTGTCGAGTGCCCTGAAAATGGGACCCGAGAGTTGCTGCTGATTTTGATTCCACAACTCGCCGACGCTCATATTGATCGGACCAATGCGCAGCTTCGCGTTCGAGAGTTGCACATGGCCGTCGGTATGCGGCTCGATGCGCCAGTCCGGCAGCAGCGCAATTTGCGTGGTCGCATCGGCCAGACCTTGCGCGGCCGCTTCGCCGCCCGTTTTGAAGAGATTTGAGTTCAGATCGAGGTGTGCGCGTAGCGCGAAAGGCAGCATGAGGTGCATGCCGGACCCGACGACTTCACCGGTGATGTCGCCCGTCCGCACGGCAACCAGGTCGATCTGGCACGCGCCAAGCAGGCAGTTTACCTGTGCATCATCCACGCGCGCGAGTTGAGATCGGGTGCGGTCGTTGAGCAGCGATACCAGCTCTGAGCCGGGAATCCTGAGTGTGGCCGAGACAATGGAAACCGGCGGTTCGGGTGTTGGCGGCGGCGGAGTTCGCTTGGGCTGCGGCGCCTGGAAGCCGCAAGCGCCAAGGGCCAGCAGACATATCAGAATGGAAAAACGAAAGTTGCCCATGGAGCCTTACACGGCGGCGGCACAGTTTGAAGATTGCGCTCTCTAGCGCATCGGATCATGGTCGGAAACGCCGTCAACGTGAAATCAGGGAAACAAACTCAGGAGCAGCGCTTCCGCGCATGTTCCCTCACAGCTTCGGCGAAGGCGGCAAAGATTTCCCGGCTCACCGGGCTCTCGGACCAGCGCCACTCGGGATGCCACTGGAGCCCAAGCACAAATCCCGTCGCGCCGGGCATGGAGATCGCTTCGACCGTTCCGTCCGGCGCCACAGCGTCCGCATGGAGGGCGGGTGCGAGCTGATCGATGCCTTGGGAATGCAACGAGTTCACACGGAAGGTGCGCTCCCGCACGATCGTCCCGAGCAATCCGCCCTGGATTTCCACCTTATGGGAAGGCCCGTATTGCTCATCCAGCGGCGCGCCGTGATTCTCGCGATGGTCGAGCCGTCCCGCGAGTTCATGCACATGCTGGTGCAAGGTGCCGCCGAGCGCGACATTGAGCTCCTGAAATCCGCGGCACAGCGACAGAACTGGTGTGCCTCCGGCAATTGCGGCCCTTAGCAGCGGCAGGGCTGTCGCGTCGCGATTTTCGTCCTGCAGAACGCCATCCCGCGGCCCCGTTCCGCCGTAATGGCGCGGTGCCACATTCGATGGCGAGCCTGTAAACAGAAGGCCGTCCACAGTTGCCAGGATTTCAGCCGGAGAGATGGGATTTGCGAGAACCGGGATTAGCAGTGTCACCGCGCCGGTACTCTCGCGCACGGCCGCGATGTACTTGTCGCCGACCATATGAAACGGATGCTTCCCGATCATGCGGTAGTCGCAGGGAATTCCAACGATCGGGGGATGAGCGGGCATCGGTCGGTTCACATCGAGAATATGTCGCTATATGCACCCGCGAACAACGGGACAACCCGCGCGCGCAAACACTCAGCCATGCGTCAGAAACATCACGGACTGAAGCGAGACGCCGGTTTCGATGTTGCGCAGCGTTACTGTCGTCGCCAGCCCTTGTGCGTCTACCACAGTCCATTGGCGCAGCTCGAGCCCGGGATCGGAGAACACGATCGTGATATTGCCGGTCATGCGGCGATCGTTAGAGCGGGCGCTGACCACGATCTCGCCGGAACGATGCTCGATCCCGACCACATATTTGTTTTGTCTCAGATTCACGTGATCGGAAAGCAGAATGTTCAGCGGCGTCGTCGAGAGCGGATAGCGGTCGGCCGTGTTCAGCTTCTTGTTGAACACTGCAACGTCGATCCCATCCGAAACGACGACAGTTGCGCTGGGCGGCTGATACTCGAAGCGCATCTTGCCGGGTTTCTGAATATAAAGCTGACCCTGCTCGATCTGCCCATTGGGATCGATCTGCACGAAATCGCCTTTGAGGGAATGAATTCCATTCAGCGCGGCACTGATGCGGTCGAGCTCCGCCGCATCCTGCGGCTTGAAATTCGCCGCTTGGCCAGGCGCACCGATCAGCAGGGCAGTGAAGAGGGCAAGGACGGAGAAGATGCGCATGCGTATGAGCTAGGAGCGGTTTGCGGCTATTTGAAGATCAGGCCGCCGGCAGATGTTCCGCTTGTGCCCGCTGCTGTGCCCGCTCCGGGCACAATCCATCCACAATGAGCTTGAGCACGCCATCAAGCTCGCGCTCGAGCTTTGGCAGGGTGAGCTTGGTCCACAATTGCGGATAACGGAACTTCATCGTCGCCGCCTGAATCATCTCGGCCATTTCCTCCTTGTCGCCGGGCGGGAGGAATTCGCCGCGGCGTTCGGCTTCGTTCATCAGCTCGACGAGAATTTCGCGCTCACGGGAAAGCATCCAGTTGGCAAATTGCGGCCGCTCATGCGCAATCACCTGCGCCATTTCCAGTGCACGCGGATCCTTCTCGAGTTTGTGGTACGTCCGGCGGAGTTCTTCAAAGAGCAGATCGCGCAAGCGACCGCGCGCATCCTTCCCCGTCGCGATGGCGAGCTTGCGCAAATGCGTCAGGTGCCTTTCGTAATCTTCCGTCGCAATCGCTTCCGCGATGTCGAGCTTGCCGGGAAAAAAACGGTAAAGGTTTCCGGGCGACATGCCGCAATCGCCGGCGACTTCGGCCATCGTGGTCTTGCCGTAACCGAAGTGGGAAAATCGGCATTTGGCGGCCTCGATGATCTTGTCGCGGACGGCGTCCTTGCTCATGTCTCTGTTTCCTTCCCCGACTTGTTGTTATTTTCCCAAGAAGATAGTGGGTATTTCTGAATAATCAACAAACGATTCAGTCTTCGCGAACACAACACGAAAGCCAGGTATGGGGGAAAAGCCTTCTAATTCTGAGCCTTACCGTCATATAGGCGTGATCGGCGCAGGTGCCTGGGGGACTGCGCTGGCGCTCGCAGCGGCAAAGGCTGGTCGCAAGGTCTCTCTTTGGGCCCGCGAGCATGAGGTAGTGGACTCCATCACAAGCTCCCGCGTGAACGCGCAATTCCTCCCTGACGTTGCCCTGCCCAACGAAATCCGCGCGACATCAGATATGCCGGCGGCCGCTGCGGCAGATGCGCTCCTTATTGTTACGCCCGCACAACATCTCCGCAGCACGCTCTCGCTGCTCGCAGACCATCTCGCCCCGGACAAACCCGTTGTCGCGTGCGCCAAGGGCATCGAACGCGGGACCGGCAAGTTGATGACAGAGGTACTTGCCGAGTGCCTCGGTAACGACAGGATTGGAATACTTTCAGGACCTTCCTTTGCCCGCGACGTCGCGAGCAATCTGCCAACCGCTGTGACGATCGCCGCAAAAATGAACATTGCTCAGCGCCTTCAATCGGCGCTCGGGCACGCGAGCTTCCGTCCTTACGCCAGCGACGACATCACCGGCGTGGCGCTCGGGGGCGCTGCCAAGAATGTTTACGCCATCGCCTGCGGCATCGTGATGGGAATGGGGCTGGGGGAGAGCGCGCGCGCCGCGTTGCTTGCACGCAGCTTCGCCGAGCTGCAACGCCTCGGATCTGCGCTCGGCGCAAAGCCGGAAACGTTGATGGGACTTTCGGGTTTGGGCGATCTGGTGCTCACGGCGACAAGCGCGACTTCGCGCAATTATTCGTTCGGCGTTGCAACTGCGGAGAGGGCCACGCGCAGTGCTTTTGCGCGACACGGTCATCCACTTGCCGAAGGCGTCGAATCCGCGCCAGCGCTCATTGCGCGCGCCAGGCAGCACAATATCGAGCTGCCGATCGCAGAAGCCACCGCGGCGATTCTCGATGGGTCCCTTGCATTGGACGCCGCAATCCCGCACCTGATGGCAAGGCCGTTGAAACCGGAATAGGAATTCGACATGCTCTTTGTGGTGACCGCAACCGACAAGGCCAATTCGCTCCCCCTAAGAATGGCGACGCGGGAGGCGCACTTCGCCTACGCACGGGAAACCGGTGTAATCAAGATCGGCGGCCCGTTCCTCGATGCGAATGGCGACATGATCGGCAGCCTGATCATCTTTGAAGCCGATGATCTCGAAAGCGCGAAGGCGTGGCACGCGAACGATCCCTATGTGAAGGCGGGTCTCTTCGCGCACTCCGACGTGCGCCCCTGGAAGCCCACCTTCAACCCAATCGGCGCGCAATTTTGAAAGGCGAGTGATGGCCCATTGGCTCTTCAAGACCGAACCCGACACATTCTCGTGGGAAATGCAGAAGAAGAGGGGTGCCAAAGGCGAGCCGTGGAGTGGCGTGCGCAACTGGCAGGCCGCGCGCAACATGAAGGAGATGAAGAAGGGCGATCTCGGCTTCTTTTATCACACCGGCGATGAGAAACAGATCGTCGGAATCGTGGAGGTGATCGGCGAGTACCGGAAAGATACGACCGATGAAACCGGCCGTTTCGGTCTTGTGGATGTGAAGGCCGTCCGCGATGTGCCGAAACCTGTGACGCTCGCTCAGGCCAAGGCCGATCCGAAGCTCAAGGACATGGTGCTGGTGAAATATTCTCGACTTTCCGTTCAGCCGGTGACGGAAGCCGAGTGGGATCACATCTGCAAACTTGGCGGTATAAGATAGTCAACCTTGGCGCTGGTAGAGCACGGTGCCATCGTCCTGCGTCACACTGTAGAGATTGACGCAGCGGCGATCGCGCAGGTCGCGGCAAACGAGATCGGCGGCGATCACGTATCGTGCCGCGTCGGTGGATGCGAGGCATTTGTAGCGACCCTTTACATTGGTGACCTGCAGGCCGGCACTCGCCAGTTTGCCGAACTGCGGGACGATACCGTAGGCCTTCGAAGTATCGAGAGCGGCCGTGCAAAGAGCGAGCGCCGCTTCGGCATCCACCTTCGCGCGTTCCGCGGCGGTTCGCGGCCTTCCCCGCATCGCGAGCTCCTCAGGCGAAGGGCGGAAGGTGAAATAGGCCGCTATTGTAAGCGCCAAGATCGTTCCACCGACGATGGTGATCAGCGCGGCCGCCCATTCCCACCGCAGCCATGTTCGCGCACCGGCGCCTGATTCGTGCTGTGCCATCGTGAATTGCCCCTTAAGCGCCCCTTACTTCATGGTCGGGATAACGAAATCCGGATGCTCACGCACCCCACCCTTCGGCCAGCGCTGCGTCACCGTCTTGATACGGGTGTAGAAGCGCACGCCCTCCGGACCGTGTACGTTTACGTCGGCGAAGGCCGAACGCTTCCAGCCGCCGAAGGTGTGATACGCGAGCGGCACGGGAATGGGAATGTTGATGCCCACCATGCCCACTTTCACCCTGCTCGCGAATTCGCGCGCCGCGTCACCGTCGCGGGTAAAGATTGCAACGCCATTGCCGTATTGGTGTTTCGAAGGCAGCGAGATCGCTTCGTCGAACTCCTGTGCCCGGGTAATTTGCAGCACCGGCCCGAAGATTTCGTCCTGATAGGTTTTCATATTGGGCGTGACGCGATCGAACAGAGACCCGCCGAGATAAAATCCGTTCTCGTATCCCTGCATCTTGAAGTCACGCCCGTCGACCACGAGTTCTGCGCCCTCTTTCACGCCGAGCTCGATATAGTCCATCACCTTCCGGCGGTGCGCCGCTGTGACCAGGGGGCCGTAAGCGGCTTCGGGATCCGTTGGCGTCGAAACCTTCAGCGACTCCACGCGCGGCTTCAGTCTTTCCACCAACGCGTCGGCCAATTTGTCGGTGACCGGTACCGCGACGGAAATCGCCATGCAGCGCTCGCCGGCGGACCCGTAGCCTGCGCCGACCAATTCGTTCGTCACCTGATCGAGATCCGCGTCCGGCATGATGATGGCGTGGTTCTTGGCGCCGCCCATCGCCTGCACCCGCTTTCCATGTGCAGTGCCGTGCGAGTAAACGTATTCTGCAATCGCCGAAGAGCCGACGAAGCTCACAGCCTGGATGTCCGAATCTTCGAGAATTGCATCGACCGCTTCTTTGTCGCCGTTCACCACGTTCAGCACCCCGGCGGGCGCGCCGGCTTCCAGGAAGAGTTCGGCAAGGCGCAAAGGAACGCTGGGATCCTTTTCACTGGGCTTGCATATGAACGTGTTGCCGCAGGCAATTGCGACTCCGAACATCCACATCGGGATCATGGCGGGGAAATTGAACGGCGTGATCCCGGCGACGACCCCGAGCGGCTGTCGCATGGAATAAATATCGATCCCCGGACCGGCGCCTTCCGTGTATTCGCCCTTCATCAGATGCGGAATCCCGCAGGCGAATTCGATCACCTCCAGACCGCGCTGGACGTCGCCGCGGGAATCCGCCAGTACTTTACCGTGCTCCGACGAAAGCAAGTGCGCCAGCTCGTCCATGTTCTTCTCGACGAGCGCCTTGAAGTTGAACATCACCCGCGCGCGACGCTGCGGATTTACGCTCGACCATTCCGGAAAAACCTTCAGCGCGGCGTCCACCGCCTTGCGGACTTCTGCGCGTGAGGCGAAAGCCACTCTCGCCTGTACTTCGCCGGTTGCGGGGTTAAATACATCGCCGAAACGGCCGGATGTGCCTTTCACGTGCTGACCGGCGATAAAATGACCGAACTCTTTCATGGGTGCGCTTTCCTGCGGTTCAGGACCGTTCCCCACCGGCCCGTCGTATGGCGGGGCTGGTTTAACCAACGCGTTGGCGGCGGGCAACGCGCATAAGCGCGCAAAAAAGAAGGGCCGCGTGGCAACGCGGCCCTCAAGTCAGGGAGCATCGAAGATTTAGCGGTTCAGCGCAATCAGCTTGCCGTCCGAGGTGCGCTTGCCTTCATACGCGTCGCCCTTGGCATGCAGCCAGGCGACCAGGGTGCCATTGCTCTGGAGGAGCTGGAGGCTATTGCCGGCGGCCTTCCAGTGCTCGACAGAAACGCCGCTGCAGTCGCCCTGCGAGGCCGCGGTCCCGCCATTGGCCGAATTGGCGTCTGCCGTGAGGGTGACGGTGCAGGGATCATCGAACTTGCCGACAGTCAGCTTCCAGGCGCCGGTCACGACAGGGTCAGCGTAAGCGAGAGAGATGGAGGCAAGTGCGACGCCTGCCCCCAGTGCAATCGCGGATAGTCTGGTCATGTAAATACCTCCTTCAGCATTCAGTGTTTAGAACAATAGTGTTCGACTCCATTGTTGAGAAGTGCAATTTTCGCATAGGACGGATGTTCTGGGGGACACATGGCCGCGGCGGGACGCCGCATCAGGGGATCACCAGTGGCAACAGGCACTTAGCTCAAGTCTCACCGACCAATCTAAACGAAAGCCTGGCCGCTCGCGTCAGCCGCGTCAGGTCTTGAACTCTCGATCACGCTCCCTAGTACGCGTGTCCGCCAGCCGGGCGCGTTCGCTCGTCTCAACGAGGGGTCATCGGGGCGAAGAGATACTGCTTCCGCTCTCGCGGCGCAGACTGCATGTTAGTCATGGAAGAGCGGGACTGCTCGCCATGGCCAAGCTTCGAGTGACCGCGCTGACGCCCACCATCGGTGGGCTGATCGAGGGCGTGGACCTGTCGCAGCAGTTGGATGATGAGGTGATTGCCGAGGTCCGCGCGGCGCTGCTCCGGCATCGGGTGGTCTTTTTTGTCGATCAGCACATCACGCCGATGCAGCATCGCGATTTCGCGGCGCGCTTCGGCGCGCTGCACACACATCCCCTCTACCCTGGCGTGCCGGAAGCGCCGGAGCTGTTCATTCTCGATAATCACGCGAACAATCCGACGGACAACGATGCGTGGCACACCGATGTCACCTTCATCGAAACGCCGCCGCTCGGCGCGGTGCTCTACGCAAAGCAGTTGCCGGCCGACGGCGGCGATACGCTGTGGTGCAACATGCGCGCGGCGTACGAAGCCCTGAGTCCGGCGATGCAGACATTCCTGGCGCAACTGGATGCCGTGCACGATTTTGCGCGCGGTTTTCCGGCGCGCGGTACGGTCGCCAAAGCGGCAGGTGCGGATAAGCACGCGAAAGCGGTCGGCGAGCATCCGCCGGTAATCCATCCGGTGATCCGCACGCATCCGGAAACCGGCGAGGATGCGTTGTTCGTGAACTACGGGTTCACGGCGCGGATCAAGGGCCTTCGGCGCAAGGAAAGCGACGCGATTCTCAACATGCTGTTCGATCACATCCAGAAGCCGGAATTTCAGGTGCGCTGGCGCTGGAAGGACAATGCGATCGCCTTCTGGGACAACCGCATCACGCAGCATTACGCGGTGAACGACTACCTGCCGCACCGCCGTGTCATGCACCGCGCGACGATTCTCGGCGACCGGCCGTTCCATCGATCGCGCATGCCGCAAGCGCTCAAGACAGCCGCAGAATAACCCCAGCCTTCTGCAACTCTCTTTACTCTACCGAGTTAGTAGTGTTTAGTGCGGGATGTCTCCGGAGGAGAACAGAGCCATGGCCACGCAGTCGTCGTTCGATGTCACGCCGCTGTCGCCCGCACTGGGCGCCACCGTTTCTGGGCTCAAGCTTTCTGACCCGCTTGGTGACACGGTCATCACGGACCTTCGCAAAGTCCTCCTCGATCATGAAGTGCTCTTCTTCGAGGATCAGGAACTCACACCGGTTCAGCAGCGCGATTTCGCGTCACGCTTCGGCAAACTGCATCTTCATCCCATCCGTCCGAGCGTGCCGGGCGTTCCCGAGGTGCTGATCCTCAACAATGAACCCGGCAGCGACACCGACACGGGCAACTGGCGCGCGGATGTGACGTTCATCGAAACGCCGCCGATGGCGACCTTGCTCTACGCGCACGAAGTGCCGGAGCGCGGCGGCGATACGCTGTGGTCGAGCATGCGCGCGGCCTATGACGCCTTGTCATCCAGCGTGCGCGCATTTCTCGCGCCGCTTGATGCCGAGCACGATTTCGCGATGTCGTTTCCGCCGGATCACCTTGTGCGGCTGAACATCGGCATCGAACGCTATGCCTGGGCGCGGCGCGAATATCCGCCGGTGGTGCATCCTGTCGTTCGTACCCATCCGGAAACCGGCCGCGATGGCCTGTTTGTGAATTCCGGCTTTACCACAAGACTTCTCGGCCTGAGCAAGGCGGAAAGCGCCAAAGTGCTCGAGCTCCTCGCCGAGCACATCCAACGCCCAGAGTTTGTCATTCGCCGCCAGTGGAAACCCGGCATGCTCGCCTTCTGGGACAATCGCGTGACCCAGCACTACACGGTGGACGACTACATCCCGCATCGTCGCGTGATGCACCGCGTCACGATTCTGGGTGACAAGCCGTTCAACCGCGCCCGCCTGAGGTTGGCGGCGGAGTAGTGCATGACATTGCGCGAGCGGCGGGTTCGAGCGGCGGAGAAAAATCAATAATTCATTTACCGACTCGGCTATTCTTTGCCCGATGGATGGTATCGATTCCCTCACCGCACCGGACCTGAGGCTTGCGCCTGCCCGCTGGCGCTGGGCGATGCTCGGTTTCGGCGCCGTCGCGGCGTGCGGCGCGGTCGCAGCGATCGTTTTTCCGGATGCCGCCGGCTGGACGGGCTTTGTCCTGGTCGCCGGATTGGGGGCGGTCGGGTCTCTGCTACTTTTCTCGGTCTGGCCGCGATCCAAAGCGGTGGCAAGCCAGGATGTCCGGCGCGTCGCCGAGGCGGCCATCCGCGCCAACATCGCCTGGGTCGTCACGAGCCCTGACGGCGACGTCACTGACTGCAACGACGCTTACCGCCGGATCGCCGGCGGCAAACCCGGCGAGGCGGTCAACCCACCCGAGCTTGCACTCGGCTCGGACGATTCCGCCGCCGTGCTCTACCGGCTGGCGCGCCACGCCGCTGTGGGCCGGGCGCACGAGGAATGCGTGCCGCTGATGGAGGGCGAGGTGACCGCCAGCGTTCGCCCGCTGAGCGGTGGTTATGCGGCGTGGTGGTTCACGCCCGTGCCGCACAGTGCGAAGCAGCGGCCCGGTGCTCCACCGCCAGACGCCTCGTCCGCTCATGGGGCAGTGTTGGAAGATGCGCCGATCGGGATCGCCATCGCCAACCCGGATGGCATGCTGGTCGAAGCCAACCGGGCATTCTGCGGGTTTTTTGGCGCAGGAACAAAACTGGCAGGGCGCGCACTGTCCGATCTCATCGAGCCCGCGCATCGGGAGAGCCTCGCGGAAAGGATCGCAAAACCGGAATCGGCGGCGTCACCGATCGAACTGTGCCCGCTCGGCCAGACGGAGCGGATGGGGGAGCTTTATGTCCGGCCCGCCGGCAACGGCGACGGCAAACGCGCGCTTCTCTATCTCGTCGATGTTTCCGAGCAGAAGTCGCTCGAAACGAAATTCGCGCAGTCGCAGAAGATGCAGGCAGTGGGCCAGCTCGCGGGCGGCGTCGCGCACGATTTCAACAATCTGCTCACCGTCATCATCGGCAATTCCGAATTCCTGCTGATGCGACATCAGGCTGGCGATCCGTCGTTTCGCGAAATCAACGACATTCACCAGAACGCAATCCGCGCCGCCAATCTGGTGCGCCAGCTGCTCGCATTTTCGCGTCAGCAGACGATGCAGCCCCGGGTGCTCGATCTCGGGGTTGTCATCGGCGAACTCGCGGAAATGCTGCGGCGGCTTTTGCGCGAAGGCATCGAGCTCAAGCTCGAGCGCAGCCCCGATCTCTGGCCGGTCCACGCCGACGAAGCACAGCTGAGCAACGCCATCATCAATCTCGTGGTGAATGCGCGCGATGCCATGCCGAGAGGCGGTACCGTCACCATTACCACGCGCAACGACACGCTTCCGAATGCGGACGCTGCCGGCGCGGCGACTGGCGCTGCGGGCGATTACGTCCGTGTGGATGTGCGGGACAGCGGCGTGGGAATTCCGCAGGAGTATCTGGGCAAGATCTTCGATCCGTTCTTCACCACGAAAGCGATCGGCCACGGCACCGGGCTCGGGCTCGCGACCGTTTACGGCATCGTCAAGCAGACGGGCGGACTCATCACAGTAGATAGCGATGTCGGCAAAGGCACCAGGTTCAGCATCTATCTGCCCCGCCATCACGGAGAAGTGGAGGCACGCAACGAGGCGCCGGCGATCCGCGACATCACCGGGCAGGAAACGATCCTGCTCGTCGAGGATGAGGAAGCCGTGCGCAGCTTCGCCGCGCGCGCGCTCAAGCAGCGCGGCTACAATGTGCTCGAAGCTTCCGGCGGCGAGCAGGCGCTCGAGATTGTGAAATCGCGGGCGAGCGATATCCAGCTGCTGATCACCGATGTCGTCATGCCGAATATGGACGGGCCCACGCTTGTGCGCGCAGTGAAGCGGCTCAAACCCGACATGCACATCATCTTCATGTCCGGGTATGCGGAGGAAGCCTTCCGCCGCAATGACGAGAAGGCGGCCGATCTCCATTTCCTGCCCAAGCCCTTCGGGTTGAAGCAGCTGGCGGCGAAGGTGAAGGACGTCCTCTCAGGCATGCCCGCGCGCTAACGCGAATGTGTAGGCGGACTTTCGCGAGGCGGGGATAGATTGCCGCCGCGACCAAGGGGGATTCCATCATGCTTCGCACACTTTCTGCAGCATTGGTGCTTGCGTTTGGTCTTGCGGCGCCGGCCGCTAATGCCGCGATGCCCGACTACATCACCAAAGCGGTCGGCGATCCGTCGCGGCCCGCGGATCATCGCGACCTGGACGGACATCGCAAGCCCGCCGAGACGATTGCGTTCGCCGGAGTCGAACCGGGAATGACTGTTGGCGAATTCCTGCCCGGCGGCGGCTACTACACGCGGCTCTTGAGCGACGTCGTCGGACCAAAGGGTAAGGTCTATGCGCTCGAAACCACGCGCTGGGGCAAGGACAACATCGAAGCGACGAAAAAGGGGATTGCGGGACTCAAGAACGTTACGCTCGATCTTTCGCCCTTCGGCGCCTTCAACCTGCCCGAGAAGGTCGATGTGTTCTGGACGACGCTGAACTACCACGACCTGCACATTGAGAAGTACGGCAAAGTCGACATGGCGGCGTTCAACAAGCACGTATTCGCCTCGCTAAAGCCGGGCGGCATCTATTTCATTGTCGATCACATGGCTGCGCCGGGTTCGGGCGAAGCTGCACCGCCCGCGCTACACCGCATCGACAAGGCAATCGTCGTCAAGGAAGTCGAAGGTGCCGGATTCAAGTTGGTGGGCGAGAGCGATATCCTGAAGAATCCCGCCGACGATCACACCAAAAGCGTGTTCGACAAATCGATTCGAGGCAAAACCGATCAGTTCATTCTTAAATTCAAGAAGCCCTAAGCGCTACTAGTCGAGAGCGCGCGGAACCGCGGGTTCACCGAGGTCGCATTCGAGATCCGCACGATTCCAGCGCCCGTAGCCGGCGGCGGCCTCGTAGGTGCTTTGCAGGAATTCGATGAGCGTCTGCTTGGGATCGTGCGCAGTGCGCACGGCATCGTATGGCAAAACGAACTCGCCCAATTCCCTGCTGAAGAACGCGGCCTCGGGCTTGACGGGCGCACACGCGAATCCCTCCGGTGGGGGATATGCATAGGAGTAGAACGCGGCGTAGTCGATCCCGCCGCCACCCGGCCAGAATCCCGCGCTCGACACTTCATGCGAATAAGCCTCACGCACCACATCGTCCGACAAATGCGGAATGCCGCCGGGATGCAACGGCGCGCGGCGGCCGGAGAAGCGCGTCACCGCGAGATCGAAGCTGCCCCAGAAAAAATGCACCGGGCTCGCCTTGCCGAGGAACGCCGTGCGGAAATGCGACAGCACCTCCTGTACGCGCAGCAGCACGCGCCAGAAGCGCCGCGCGTATTCCTTATCGTACGCGCGGTGGGCCGTGTCCTCGTCGAACGGAATCGCATCGGGAATTTCGTTCGGTATTTTGTCCAGGTGCGGACGAATGCCGAGTTCACCGAGCGTGTGCAGAAATTCGGCATAGAATTCCGCCACCGGCATGGGCCGGAGCATCAGCTGGCGTAAATGGCCGTCCGCTGTCCTAATCCACAGCACATGATCGAGGAAATCGAATTCGACCTGGAAGTCGCGTTCGGCGGCGGTGATGAGCGGCGTTCCCAGCCCGCGCGCGGTCACGTGCAGCGTCACATGCCAGGAATGGTTGAGCCACGGCGTGAGCGAAAGCCGCGTCTTGCCCACCACCTGCGTCCACAATTGCAAGGTGGCGCAGGTGTCCTTCCACGCCGCATAGGGCAACTCGGGCCAGAGTTCAGACATTGCCGGTATCCTCCAACGTTTATCCAGAACTCGCCGACACAAATGTGTCTTGGCAGGAACCCAAGATACTACCGAAACGCATGGAACGGCACGACAGGATGGACGTTTTCCGCACACATCACATTGGCGAGTTTCAACGTTATTTTATGATGCAAGGAAAAAGCTCATGAGCAATCCGTTCGTGCACATCGAACTCAACACCACCGATCTCCGGCAGGCCAAGGAATTCTACCGGAGTTTGTTCGATTGGAGCTTGCAGGACATGGACATGGGCCCCACTGGTACCTACACGACAATCAGCGTCGGGGAAGGTACCGGCGGAGGAATGATGACTCATCCCATGTCCGGAGCGCCATCGCTGTGGATTCCATATGTTCTGGTCGACGATCTCGCCGCGGCGACGAAGAAGGCCAAGGACCTTGGCGCGACGATGATCAAGGAGAATCAGCCCGTTCCCGATATGGGTGCATTCTCGATCATCACCGACCCCACCGGCGCGACACTCGGCCTCTGGGAAGCAAAGAAGAAGTAAACGACGCCACCGGGAAATTTGGCGCGGCGGGGCCTCACGCCAGCGTCCTAGGGGCTCGTGTAATCACCCGTGCTGCAGCCGAGGATGCTGTTGAGGTAATACTGCGTCACGGTCCAGCTGGTCGTTCCGTCCGTGAGCGTGCCGTCGAAGGGGCAGAGATCGGCCGCTTCCGCGCCGCTCGTGTCGTTCCAGGCCTGCGGGAAATCCGGTACGTTGCCCGGCGTTGGGATGTTGTCGGTCACGCTTTCCGCGAATTCGTGCGACGCCGCATAGGTGAGGTAATCGAAGCCGCCGTCGCACTCCGGCTCGACCGTGTAGAACAGATTGGTGTCGCGCAAGCTACCCGTGCGCTTGGCGAAGTGATAGGCGCCGAAATCCTTGCATGACACAAGGCCGTCGAGATCGATGGTCACGCTCGCCGGGAAATAGATCATGTACAGCGTGTCGAGATCGTTCGCCGGCAGCGCGCCGATGCGGATCTGATGCGATAATTCCCGCTGAATGTCGTCGTCGGTGATCTCCACGCCGTTGTGCTTCGGCTTGATCTGCACCTGGCCGAGATACCTGCCGCGGTGAATGTCCTGCCGCGTGCTGCCGTGGCCGTTCACGCCCTTGTGGTGTCGCGTGCCGTATTCCGCCATCTGGTCCATGTAGGTGCTGTTGACGATGGCGGCGGAGAAGGCGGGGATTTTGTCGATCGTCTCCTGGTTCACGTCCTTACCCCAGATGACGGTGATCACCTTCACATTCGAGAACACCGAGCCGCCATAGTAATAGAGCGGCCCGTCGCCGCCGCCCGGCGGCCGCGTTCCGGTTCTCTCATAATACTGCGGCAGCGGCAGGATGTGATACGCACCGACGACGAGCGCCTGCGCAGGACCTGCTACAATTCCCACGACGATCGACGCGCACACCGCCATCACGATTTTCGGAATGCCGGCCATGCCCCGTCCCCTGCTCTCGCCCACAGCATGATGCGCGACAGCGACTCCATTCTTCAATGGCGAATGGGTAAGCTGTCTTAATTTCACCGTCGGTGATCCAATGCTCGTCTCGAGCTGACATGGGCCGGTTATGACGGTTGAGATTAAAGCGACGGTGCGAGCCTCATTCGTGCTCTTCCTTGTCGCCGCCGCTGCTCCGGCAATCGCGAGCAATTGCGCTCCCCCGACAACGACGATGGCGCGGACGGAGTTGCTATTTGGCGCGAGCCGCGTCAGCGACGCGCAGTGGAAGCGGTTTCTCGCGCGCGAAGTGACGCCGCGATTTCCAAATGGGCTCACCGCCTTCGAAGGCTACGGCCAGTGGAAATCGCCGCGTGGTGCAATCAGGAAAGAGCGTTCGCGAATCCTCCTGCTTTGGCACTTGGAGGATGCCTTCTCCGATTCGAAAATCGAGGCGATCCGAACAGCCTACAAGACGCAGTTTCGGCAGCGTTCTGTTATGCGGGTGGACGGCGAGGACTGTGTTAGCTTCTGATTCAATTAGAGAATTCGGGACCCCTGGGGTTTTATGCTTTGTTCCGCTATCTGGATTTGCCCTGCGGGGTAAGAACTACTACCGAACGGCCATAATAATTAATCTTATATTTCAATGGCTTACGCACTACTTGCAATTCCAGAACGAAACATGCACAGTCGCACCCTCGCTGTTCTCCTTTCCGGGAGCGGCGGCTCGTGGAATAAGGGAGGCGATCAGTGATGAAAGAGGCGATTTTGCGGGTGGTCGGCAAGGAGAAAGAAGAAAATAACGAGCGCAAACGGGCGCTTGAGGCGGCGCTGTCGCAGATCGACCGCGCCTTCGGCAAAGGTTCGGTGATGAAGCTCGGCCAGCGCGAGCCCGTGACCGAAGCCGACGTGGTTTCTACCGGCTCGCTGGGCCTCGACATCGCGCTCGGCATCGGCGGGCTGCCGCGCGGCCGGGTGATCGAGGTCTATGGCCCGGAATCTTCCGGCAAGACGACCTTGGCGCTGCACGCCGTGGCCGAGGTGCAGAAGAAGGGCGGCATCGCGGCTTATGTGGATGCGGAGCACGCGCTCGATCCGGTGTACGCGAAGAAGCTCGGCGTCGATATCGATGAGCTGCTGATTTCCCAGCCTGATACCGGCGAACAGGCGCTGGAAATCACTGACACTCTGGTGCGCTCGGGCGGGGTTGACATTGTGGTCATCGATTCGGTGGCGGCGCTCACGCCCAAGGCGGAGCTCGAAGGCGAGATGGGCGATCAGCTGCCCGGCCTTCAGGCGCGGCTGATGAGCCAGGCGCTGCGCAAGCTCACGGGTTCGATCTCGCGCTCGAACACCATCGTGCTTTTCATCAATCAGATTCGCATGAAAATCGGCGTGATGTTCGGCAGCCCGGAAACGACGACGGGAGGCAACGCGCTGAAATTCTATTCCAGCGTGCGGCTCGACATCCGCCGCATCGGCTCGATCAAGGACCGCGACGAAATCGTGGGCAACCAGACGCGCGTGAAGGTGGTGAAAAACAAGGTGGCCCCGCCGTTCAAGCAGGTCGAGTTCGACATCATGTACGGCAAGGGCATTTCGAAGACGGGCGAGCTGCTCGACCTCGGCGTGAAGGTGGGCGTGGTCGAGAAGTCCGGTTCCTGGTTCTCCTTTGATGGCATGCGCATCGGGCAGGGGCGCGAGGCCGCACGCAATTTTCTCGAGCAGAACGCCGATGTGGCGACGAAGATCGAGACGAAGATTCGAGAGAACATGGGCCTGCTCAGCGCCTCACTGGCGCTGGGTGATCCGGATGCGGGAGGTGCGGCAGCGGCGGAGTGAAATGGCTAGGTCCGTCGGCGGGCGAACCAGCTTGTTGTTCCCGCACCGGCATGTCGGGAACGACTCCAGAAGGGGCGGTTCGAAAGAGCCGCTCCTTCGCCACTTCTGGCCCTTCGGAGGGGACCCACCCCCCATCTTTTGCAAAACAATTCGCGGTGCGGGCCAGCACATAGCCCAAGCTTGCCCGGTGCCTCCCGCTCTCGCGGGCCATGACAAGCTTTTAAGCCCCCGCTACAACCTCTTGCATGAACACGCTTTCCGAGATTCGCGCGAGTTTTGTCGAGTTTTTCCGCGGCCGCGGGCACGAGATCGTGCCGTCCTCGCCGCTGATACCGCGCAACGATCCCACGCTCCTCTTCACCAACGCAGGCATGGTGCAGTTCAAGAACGTGTTCACCGGGGCCGAAAAGCGGCCCTATACCCGCGCATCCTCGGTGCAGAAATGCGTGCGCGCCGGCGGCAAGCACAACGAC
>DATJGT010000051.1:0-24596 GCA_035494695.1 Rhizomicrobium sp.
CTAAATAACATTTCATTCTGGCTGCTGCCATTCTCCTTCACGCTGCTCGTCATGTCGATGTTCGTGGAAGGGGATTCCGGCGGCATCGGGGTGGGCGGCGGATGGACGCTCTATGCGCCGCTTTCGACCTATGGTTCGCCCGGCCCGGCGATGGATCTTGCGATTTTCTCGCTGCATATCGCGGGTGCGTCCTCGATCCTGAGCTCGATCAATTTCATCACCACCATCTTCAACATGCGGGCGCCGGGCATGACGTTGCACAAGATGCCCCTGTTCGTGTGGTCTATCCTGGTGACGGTGTTCCTGCTGCTGCTGTCGCTGCCGGTGCTCGCCGGCGCGATCACGATGCTGCTGTCCGATCGCCACTTCGGAACGAGCTTCTTCAACGCGGCCGGCGGCGGCGATCCGATCCTGTACCAGCACCTGTTCTGGTTCTTCGGACACCCTGAAGTGTACATCCTGATCCTGCCGGGCTTCGGCATGATCAGTCATGTCGGGTCGTCGTTCTCGAAGAAGCCGGTGTTCGGCTATCTCGGCATGGCCTATGCGATGGTTGCCATCGGCTTCATCGGTTTCATGGTTTGGGCTCACCACATGTACACGGTGGGGCTCACGGTCGACACGAAGGCTTATTTCGTGTTCGCGACGATGGTCATTGCCGTGCCCACCGGCATCAAGATTTTTTCCTGGATCGCGACCATGTGGGGCGGCAGTCTCGAGCTCAAAACGCCGATGCTGTGGGCGATCGGATTCATCTTCCTCTTTACCGTCGGGGGCGTGACGGGTGTTGTGCTCGCGAATGCCGGCGTCGATGTCTCTCTGCAGGATACGTATTACGTCGTCGCGCACTTTCATTATGTGCTGTCGCTCGGCGCGGTGTTCACGATTTTCGCCGGCTGGTATTTCTGGTTCCCGAAGATCACCGGCTACACCTACAACGAGACGCTCGGGAAGCTGCACTTCTGGGTCATGTTCATCGGCGTGAACCTGACCTTCTTCCCCATGCATTTCCTCGGGCTGGCCGGCATGCCGCGCCGCATTGCCGACTACCCGGATGCGTTCGCCGGCTGGAACTATGTCGCCTCGATCGGCGCCTACATCTCGTTTGCGGGATTGATCATCTTCCTGATCTGCATGGCGGAAGCGCTGCTGCGCAAACGCTTGGCGGGCGATAATCCCTGGGGCGCAGGCGCCACGACGCTTGAGTGGACGCTTTCCTCGCCGCCGCCGTTCCACACGTATAACGAGTTGCCGCGCATCGCGCCGGGCGGAGTGCATTGATGATGGTTGCGCCCCATAGGGTCTCCCCCCGTTTACGGGGGGAGTACCGCCGAAGGCGGGGAGGGGGGCGGACGCTTCCGCTCCCTCCACCACTCCACCGGCTCAAGGCCGGGGTCGTGGTGCCCCTCTCTGGCTTCGCAGGGGAGGAACCATAGTGGCGCTGGTCGAGGCATATTGTCCTAAACAGCGCGTCGCGACGGTCGGCGATTACTTCGCGTTGCTGAAGCCGCGGGTGATGTCGCTCGTGGTGTTCACCGGGCTTGCCGGGATCGTGGTGGCGCCGGGGCATGTGCATCCGCTGGTCGCGTTCACGGCGCTGCTCTGCATCGCGCTCGGCGCGGGCGCATCGGGCGCTCTTAACATGGCGTATGATTCCGACATCGATGTGCTGATGGCGCGCACGGCCACGCGCCCCATTCCGCTCGGCCGCATCGCCCGCGAAGAGGCGTTGACGTTCGGGTGGTGGGTTGCGATTGGCGCAGTGTCGATGATGGCGCTGTTCGTGAACGAACTGGCCGCGGCACTGCTCGCTTTCACGATCCTGTTCTATGTCGGCGTGTACACGCGGTGGCTGAAGCGGCGGACGCCGCAGAACATCGTGATCGGCGGATTGGCGGGCGCATTGCCGCCGGCGATCGGCTGGGCCGCCGTGACCGGCAGCGTTTCCGTTGCGCCGCTTGTTCTTGTGCTCATTACCTTCCTGTGGACGCCGCCGCACTTTTGGGCGCTGGCGCTCTATCGTTCCGATGATTACGCGCGCGCCGGCGTGCCGATGATGCCCGTGGTGAAAGGCAAGGCCGCGACGCGGAAGCAAATTCTGTTCTACGCCGCGGCGCTGTTCCCGCTTGGGCTTGTGCCGGCGTTCACTGGCCTCGGTGGTGCGCTCTACGCCGCCGTTGCAGCGCTGTTCGGAGGATGGCTGGTGATCGATGCCGTCGCCGTGTTCCGCGAGCAGGATCAGATTCGCGAGCCGGCGGCGCGGCGCTTGTTCGGCGTTTCGATCCTTTATCTCTTCGTTGTCTTCGCCGCGCTGATCGTCGAGCGGCTGATGGGCATCGCCCCCTTGGGCGCGCACGTGTTCGGCGCCTGGATGTGAGGTCATGGCGGGTGACGAGGGGAATGAGGATCGCGCGGCACGCGAGCGGCGAAGGCGAAGTTGGGCGATCGCGCTTGTGCTCGGCGGGTTGGTGATATTGTTTTTTGTGATGACGATCGTGCGGCTCGGCATCCGGTTCGGGCACTGATCGGAAGGGGCGAAAAGAGGCGAGGCACATGGCGCACGCAGAGGTCAAACATCCCTATCATCTGGTGACTCCGAGCCCATGGCCCATCGTGGGCTCCGTCGGCGCCTTCGTGATGCTGGTGGGCGCGGTGTTCTGGATGAACTCCGGCGCAACGAAATTCTTCAGTTGGTTCGCGGGCCAGCCTTACGTGTTCATCGTCGGCTTCGTGCTCGTGCTCTACACCATGGCGGGCTGGTGGCGAGACGTGATCCGCGAGTCCGTCGTGCTCAAGGAGCATTCGCCGGTCACCAAGCTGGGACTGCGCTTCGGCATGGTGTTGTTCATCGCGTCCGAAGTGATGTTCTTCGTCGCGTGGTTCTGGGCCTACTTCAATTTCAAGCTGTTTCCGAACGACGCCTCGATCGGTGCGTGGCCGCCATCGGGAATCGTCACGCTCGATCCATGGCATTTTCCCCTATTGAACACGCTCATTCTTCTGACGTCCGGCACGACGGTGACCTGGGCGCACCACGCGATCCAAACAGGCGACCGCAAAGGCGCCAGGCAAGGCCTGCTGCTGACGGTGCTGCTCGGGCTCTCCTTCACGGCCGTGCAGGCATATGAATACAGCCACGCGCCGTTCACCTTCGGCTTCAATCATCTGGCGCTGGTGCCGTTCACAGATCCGGCCCATGTGAGCCTCGCCGCGGGCGCCGGCAATTTCGACGCGATCTATGGCTCGACGTTTTTCATGGCGACAGGCTTCCACGGCATGCACGTGATCATCGGCACGATCTTCCTGATCGTGTGCCTGGGCCGCGCGATTGCCGGGCAGTTCACGCCGGAGCGCCATTTCGGGTTCGAGGCCGCGGCGTGGTACTGGCATTTCGTCGATGTGGTGTGGCTCTTCCTGTTCTGCTGCATCTACATCGCCGGCGCCGGCGCTGTGACGCAGGCGTAGTCTGATGTTTCCCTCGCCCCACGAAGTGGGGGAGAGGGAAAAATGAACGGCGGATCGTGCCGAATTCTGCACCTTCGACCATCCAATCCGCCGTGCTCGGCAAATGTCCGCGGTGCGGGAAGGGATCGCTGTTTTCCGGCTATCTTGGCGTCGCGCCGCGGTGTTCGTCCTGCGGACTCGATTACGCGAGCTTCGATCCCGGCGATGGCCCGGCCGTGTTCGTCATCCTGTTCGCGGGCTTCATCGTCTGCGGCGGGGCGCTTATCACGGAGGTGAAATACTCCCCGCCATATTGGGTGCATGCTGTCATCTGGCTGCCGCTGATTGCAATTCTCGTGCTTGGTGGATTGCGCCTTATGAAATCCATCCTGCTCGTACTGCAGTACAGGCACCGCTCCGGCGAAGGCCGGCTGATGGAGTGAGATGCTCCGCTTCCGTCCGCTCTGGAAATTCACCGCACTGATGCTGCCACTGTTTCTGGGCTGTCTCGCGCTCGGCATGTGGCAGCTCGAGCGCCTGCACTGGAAGCTCGCGCTGATCGCGCAGGTTCAGCGCAATTTGCACGCGCCGCCGATTTCCGTCGATGCTGCGCTGGCGCTGGGTGCGGACAAGGCGCAATACCATCGCGTCCGCCTCACCGGCCGCTTCGATCATGCGAAAGAGGTGTACGCCTTCGCGACGGGCGAGGGCGGAAGGCTCGGCTATCACATCATTACGCCGTTTACGCTGAACGACGGCCGCGTGCTGCTTGTCGATCGGGGTTATGTTCCCGAGCGGTTGCGCGCTTCATCGAGGCGCGCGGCGGGCAACGTTACGGGCGAGCAGCGCGTCACCGGCGTGTGGCGCATTCCGGACTTACCGGGGCTGTTCACGCCCGCGCCAAATCTCGCCAAGCGTGTCTGGTACGCGCGCGATGTGAATGGCATCGCGCGGGCAGATCATGTGAAGCTCGCCGCACCTGTAATCGTCGATGCCAATGGGACGCCCAATCCCGGGGGGTGGCCCAAAGGCGGGCTAACCGTCGTCACTTTCCACAACGACCACCTGCAATACGCCATCACCTGGTTCGGCCTAGCCGCCGTGGTTCTCGGCGGCTGGCTGGCGTATCACATTTCCCGCGGCCGGCTCTCCTGGAGCGGGCGAACATGACAACGTCACTTGCCCTGCTGGAATCGCAAGCTACAAAGCAATCATGACGGAACGCCTGCCCGCGGCGGCCGCGGCATCTCTGCTGCTGTTTCTCTCCTCGATTGCCGCCGCACTTGCCACGCCGCGGCTGCCGCAAAATGTCTTCGATGTCATTCCGCCGCCCGATCGCGTGGAAGGGCCGCGCGGCTACATGAAAATCAAGGAACCGCGCTGCCGCGTCGGCCCCACGGCCGATGCGCGTCGGCGCATCGTCGATATCGCGGTCCAGGAATGGGCGTTCTTCGGCTCGCATAGCGTCGATGTGAGTCACACCGCTTTCAATGCATTGCCGCAGGGCATGAGTGTGGAGCAGCAGCCTGCGGAAACCGTGGCACCCGTCGATCCTGCCATGGACACGACCATCGCAGGCTACTGGTCGGCGACGCCGGACGGTGCTGCGGTTCTCGCGAAGCAGAATGCGCTCTGGTACGCGGCGGGCGGCGGACCCGCGCGCTGGGTCGAGCCGTGGTCGGCGGCGTTCGTGTCGTGGGTGATGTGCGAAGCCGGCCTCGGCGACATGCGCCAATTTCAACGCAGCATCGCGCATCGCGATTACATCGACCAGGCCATCCGCACCCGCGACGGCCAGGAAATGTACGGCGCGTACAACGCCTTCGATCCCGGCGAGCGGCCCATCGAGCCCGGCGATCTGTTGTGCGACGTGCTCACCTCGGCGCGCTTTCAATATCGTACTGTCGAGGATCGCCGCCGCGACATGGGCAGCTACGCGCCCGCGCATTGCGATATCGTCGTGAAACTGGCGGCGGATCGCATCCTCGTCGTCGGCGGCAACATTCTGGGCGCGGTGACCTTGGCCGTGTGGCCCACGGAGCGGGCGCCGGCCGGCTATCTGCGGCCCGTGCCGGCCATCCAGATCGACGGCATCCGCAATGTATTTGCGCATCTCAAGCTGCGCGCAAACCCGATCGAATGGAACGCGATGGACAACAGCCCGACCATCCGCGCGCTGAAGCAGGCACCCGCGCCGACAATCTCTTCGAAACCCGCCTCAACTGCCGGCAAGGCCGAGTGATCTGAGTACGGGAGCGTTTGCGTCGGGCCATTTTACAATGGTCAACGTGAGCGTGTTGGTAAATTTTCACACCTTGTTAACGCTAACATCTGATTTCACGAAAGCAGCGTAGAATATTGATTTCGGAGATGTTCTGTTTGGATTTGCCGCCGGTTGTCCGGCGACGGGGCGAGGGGTAATCAGGAGGAAACTCATGATTACGGGCTCTATTCGAAAGATGACGGTGAGCGGATCATCCGTCGCGGCGGCGATCGTGCTCTCTATTCTTGCACTTGTTTCTCCAATGTCCGCGCAGGCTGCACAGGGGCACTTCGAGTGCCGGGCCAGCGCGCTGAGACTCAACTTACCGCTTGGGTTGGTGGTGGAGCCGGTGGCGGCCAACTCCGCCAACAATCCGTGCGCAACGGATTCTCAGGCAGTCCTGTCGTTCCTGAACGATCTCGGCATCAGGACCGGTACGCTCGTGGCCAAGACGAACGACGCGCCGCTGCCCGTGTATGCTCGCGCCAAAGTGGAGAAGGTGAATGTGGGCAACCTGCTCAACCTCGTGAATTTGCGCGCGAGAGCGATACGCGCCAACGCTCACGTGTCTGTCACACAGAACGGCAAATGCAGACTTCACAGCGGCTCCTCACTCGTAGGACTGGCGGTCCAGGGGCAGAATTTCGCCACGCTGAATACACCGCTGGATTTGGACGTGAAATTGCTGGGTCTTGTCGTGGCCAAGCTCCATCTCAACGCAACGCTTGGAGGGAAGCATCCTACGATTGGAAAACCGGATGCGACGAAGGTCACACAGCGGGCCGTGTGGCTCCATGTCACCGACCCCGCGTTGCAGGCGGTGCTTGGTGATTTGATTATGGGTGAGGCGAGCGTCTCCACAGTTGGCAACCCATGTGCCTAGCGACAGGAGATCAGAGCGCCGGATGGATGGTGCTTCATAGGCCGATCTAGTTTGATTGAAGCAGCTTTTGTTGAGGGCCCCGGATCGTTCCGGGGCCTTTTTTTTGGTTCATACGCAAGATCAAAAAAGGCGTGCGCATTTCCGGGCTCACGGGTCCTCACCTGCGAAGCGGGAAAAGCGGATCGCAGGTGGCCGCGGTGGAGGAGGTGGAGGTGCGCACGGCTTGAATTCGGCTCGCCAGTCATGATATGACTACTGTAGTCACACCGCAACAATGTACGCGCTCATGAAAAACATCCAGTTGCGCGATGCGAAGGCGAACCTCTCCGCCGTGGTGGATGAAGCCACGCGCGGCAAGCCATCTGTCATCACACGCCACGGCAAGCGCGAGGCGGTGGTGCTGGGCTATGAGGAATGGAAGAAGCTGTCTACGGCGCCTTCGTTCGGACGGCTGCTCATGTCTGCCCCGCTTGAGGCCGGCGACCTGCCGGCGCGCAGCCGCAAAGGCCTGCGCAGCGGCCGCTTCTGAATGTATCTCGTCGATACGGATGTGATCTCCGCGAGCGCGCCCGCAAAACGGAGCCAACCCGCCTTGGCGGCGTGGATGGACCGAAATTCGCCGCATCTCTACCTCACCGCCATTACGATCGCAGAGATCGAGGACGGTATTGCCAAGGCGCGGCGCGGAGGCGCGAGCGGCAAAGCGTCACGGCTGTCGGAGTGGCTGAACGCGCTGCTGCATCTCTATGCCGACCGGGTGCTGCCGTTCGATGTCGCGGCGGCGCGGATTGCCGGACGGTTCTCGGATTTGGCGCGCGGCAAGGGCCAGTCACCCGGCTTTGCGGATACCGCCATCGCCGCTATCGCCGAAGCGCACGGCCTCATGGTCCTCACCCGCAACCTGAAGCACTTCGCGGTATTCGGCATCCCCATCCACGACCCCTTCCAATCATTGCCCGGGTGACCTCGCATGCTGTCCCCCATTCTTGTCATCCCGAATGCGAACGAAAAATATCGCGGGAACTTACATTTTCGGCGCGGGCGTGCCGTCCGACCAATGCGCCACCGCCACCAGGATCACGCTCATCGCCTCCGGCGAGTCCTGGAATTGCGGGTTCAGGATGGTTGGTGAACCGGCAAGGCCGGCGCCCCACGTCGCCGCCTCCCCGCGGGGGAAATAGAACATCAGGTGCGGCATCCAGTGCTGTCCCTTGTCGTTCAGGTATTGCTGCTTCGAGAGCATGAAGGTCAGCGCGCCGGGTTCGAGCGGCGGCAGCGCGTGCTTCTCGATGCCCTCCTTGATGGCGGCGGACATTTGGGATTTGGAGCGGCCCGCCAGCACCAGCTGCGTGCGCCGGATCGTGTACGGCAGGATCGAGCGCACGGCGGGCGGATTGTAGCACAGCGGTCCGCGCACCTGCGGGTTCCAGAATTGCGGAAAATCGTACTGCGCCATCCAACCGCGCTCGACGGCGCAGACAAACCCGTTGCTGCCTTTCACTGCGGATTCGTAGCCGTGCGGCGTCAACACCAGGATGGTTGCCTTGCTTGAAATGGAGCGCGGTGCCGCGCTCTTCGCCAGCGCGATCTCGCCGGCGCGATCCATCATGTACTGAGTGAGGGGCGCCATCGCCGGATAGCTCGCGGCATGTGCGACGGACACGAACGCTGCAGCCGCGGCGAAAACTGCCGCTAATCTCAAAGCCGTCCATCCCATTGCGATCCCCCCGCAGCGAAGGGGTGAACTGTCCCGCGCGCCGGCGGCCCTCCGCAAATCACACCCTCGCGATAAACAACTCGATTGCCCGCTGTCGTGCGGGAACCGTGTATGCTCCCCGAAATACCTTCAAAAAGACCAAGATCCTCACGCGCAACCTGAAGCACTGCGCTCCGTTTGGCATCCCCGCCCGCCACCCGTTCAGATCACTGCCGGAGTGAATTGGTATGCTCTCCCCGCATCCGAGCCTTGTCCCCCAGTCCGAAACAGTGAGGCTTGCCGTCCTAGAACAAAAGAGGAATACCTATGTTCAGCAACAAAGCACGCGTCGGACAAAGAGTTTGAGCAACGAAAAAATCAGCGAAAAATCCCCGGAAAATGCGGAAGACCCCAAAACGAATACCGGTGTCCCGAAAAAGCGGTCGCGAGGGGGTCAGCCGGGCAACAAAAACGCCCTCAAGACCGGGCGACACACGGCCGAACGGAAGGCTCTGCGTAAGCGTGTCTGGCTGTTTGTGAGTGGGGTTCGCGGAGCTTTGGCCGATGTGGACAGTCGCCGGCCGAAGCGGCCGAAGGGGAGGCCGGCCGAACCGAAGCCTCCGAAAAGACCGCGAGGCCGGCCCGCAAAACCGAAGCTCACGAAGCATCCGAAAGGCCGGCCGCGCAAGTCTTTGGCTCCGGTTATCCCCGCAGAGCAGCCCAGCCGCTGAATCGCTTGAGCGGATCATTGGCCCCCTCTAAGAGGGGGTCCCGAACAGCCATCGCCCCCACATTCGCGAAGAGAAAGACCTCCGCCACATGAACGTGGAAATCACGAAATTGCCGAACGGCCTGACGGTCGTCACTGACCCCATGCCGCAGCTGGAAAGCGCGGCGCTTGGCGTCTGGGTCAATGTGGGTGGCCGCAACGAGACCAAGCCGGTCATGGGTGTCTCCCACATGCTGGAGCACATGGCGTTCAAGGGAACGGAGCGGCGTAGCGCGCGGCAGATCGCCGAGGAAATCGAGGCGGTCGGCGGCTACATGAACGCCTATACCAGCCGCGAGCAGACCGCCTTCCACATGCGCACGCTCAAGGCCGATGTGCCGCTCGCCATCGATATTCTGGCGGATATTCTCACGCATCCGACCTTCGATCAGACTGAGCTGGAGCGCGAGCGCCAGGTGGTGTTGCAGGAGATCGGGCAGGCGCGCGACACGCCGGACGATATTGTGTTCGATCACCTGCAATCGGTCATGTATCCGGATCAGCCGATGGGCTGGCCCATTCTCGGCAACGAGGACACGGTTTCGAATTTCTCGCGCGAGCACCTGAAGACCTACATGGGCGCGAACTACCGCGCGTCGAGCATGGTGTTTGTCGCCTCCGGCGCGGTTGAGCATGCCCGCGTGGTCGAACTCGTGGCGCGCGAATTTGCTGGGCTCGAAGCCGGTAACGCCGAAGCGTCGCAGCCGGCACGTTATCTCGGCGGCGACATGCGGGTCGCGGAAGATCTCGAACAGGTCCATGTGACCTACGCGTTCCCGGGCGTCTCGAACACCGATCCGGATTTCTACGTGGCACAGGTGTTCACCACCGCGCTCGGCGGTGGGATGTCGTCGCGGCTATTCCAGGAAGCGCGCGAGAGGCGCGGGCTCTGCTATTCGATCTATGCCTTCACGCAGGGCTTCCGCGACGGCGGCTTGCTTGGCGTGTACGCCGGCACGGGCGAAAACGAAGCGGCGGAAATTTCTGCCGTTGTAGCGGGAGAAATTGCGGCACTCGCAGGCACCGCGACGGAAGAGGAAGTGTCCCGCTCCAAGGCGCAGCTGAAATCGGGACTGTTGATGGGATTGGAACGCCCGGCTCAGCGCGCCGAGCAGATTGCAGCCCAGCTGTTCTGTTTCGGACGCGTGCTTCCCGTCGAGGAATTGACGGCAAAGCTCGATGTAGTCGATGCACCGGCCGTGCGCCGTTTCGCAGAGCAGGTGATGGCGACCGCGCGACCCTCGCTCGCCGTTGTCGGCCCGCACAATCATCTTGAGACCTATGACCGGTTCGCCAGCCGGTTTGGAGCGAGCACGACTCGACACGCCGCGGAATGAAAACGGGGCCGATGGCCTTCATGCGCGGCCTGACATTCCCCGGCGGGCAACAGCCGGTGATCAGGGGCGACGGTGTTTATCTTCGCTATCCGCGGATGTCCGATTATGGGCAATGGGCGAGCCTGCGGGGCGAGAGCCGCGCCTTTCTTTCCCCCTGGGAGCCGCAATGGGCACGGGATGAGCTTACCAAGGGCGCATTCCGCCGTCGGCTGAAGCGCTATGCGCAGGAGGCGCGCGGCGACACGGCCTATGCCTTTTTCGTTTTCCGCAGCCAGGATGACGTTCTGCTCGGCGGCTGTACGCTGTCCAATGTCAGGCGCGGCGTAACCCAGTGTTGCGCGCTCGGCTACTGGATCGGTGAGCGGTTCTCGCGTCAGGGCTACATGTTCGATGCCATCCGGGCGCTGGTGCCGTTCATTTTCTCGACCTTGGGCCTTCATCGAATCGAGGCGGCGTGTCTGCCGTCGAACGATGCTTCGAAGAGCCTGCTGACGAAGCTCGGATTCCGGCAGGAGGGCGTTGCCCGCCGCTACCTTCAGATCAACGGCGAATGGCAGGATCATCTGCTGTTCGCTTTGCTCGCCGATGAAGCACCGGTAGGCTGAAGGTTTCTGATTTGGCCGATTCGGAGCCAGCGTGAACGGAAATCTGAAGGTCGCGTCCCTGGTCGTTGCGGGGCTGTTGGCCGTCTCGGCAATTGCAACGGCGTGGGCGGCTGCAAGCACGGCACACAGCAAGCCCGGCGTCGATTTCTCGAACCGCTCTCCCGTCATCGAACTGAAGGACGTGCTCTCGCCATACGGCGCGCCCGCCGGTGCGAAAGCGGATTTGTCGCGCTGGTACATGGTGACGGCCGTCAATGAGGCGGTGCGGCCGGTCACGCGTGTCCTTGTTGCGGAAGATCCGCCCGATGCGTCCTTGTCTTTTTTCCCGCGCCGCGCGCGGCCTGAAATTCTCCAACTCGCGGCTTCGGACTCCGCGGTCGTGGTCGAGCGCGCCCGCGCATTTGCACGCCACGCCTACCAGGTGACGATCCCACCCGCGACTTCGGTATCGCTGGCTGTTCGCGTCGCCTATTCAGACGACCCGCCATCGATGCTCGCGTGGACGCAAGCCGCGCTCGTCGAGCATAACCGGCAGGTCGCGATCTTTCTCGCCGGCGTCGCCGGACTGATTGCAGCGGCCGTGGTGATCATGGCCGGCGTTGCCATCGTCACCGCGCATCCCGCTCCGTACTGGGCCGCGCTCACGCTCACGCTGCTCTTTCTCACGCGGTTGCAAAGCGCCGGCGTTTTCGATGCAGGCTGGTTCACCTATATCGGGGGACCGTACGGCCTTTCCGCAATGTTGTCCGGATTGGCGCTCGCAGCCGCGCTTCGGCTAACCGATCTGGTCGCGCCGTTTTCCGACCTCTGGCCGGCTGTAGGCCCTTGGGTCAATCGCGTCCTGTTTGCTCTCGCCGGCCTGTCGTTGTTGGCATTTGTCGGTGTGCCAGGTGCTACGGTGCTGTTGCAGGCAGTTGTTCTGTTTGGGACAGCCGCGACCGCCGCCTACCTCGTTCGTCGCGGGCTAAACGGGTGCAGAGCGGCGCGTGTGCTGGCCCCAGCTGCGACCGTCTTTGCACTGGTTGCGGCGGCTTCTGCCGCGGCGATGTTGGGCGCATTCCGGGATAACCCGGCGGCGTCCGGTGCCATCGCCGGCTTTGTGGGAGCGGGAGCCGTCCTGCTCGCGTTGGCCGTCGCGGCAGGCGAGGGCATCGCCATTCTGCCGATTGCGGCCCAACAGGTGCGGTCAGCCGCCGCGAAGAAGGCGACCGAAGAAGGCAATCTCTTTGATAATAGGGGCCCGGTGGAAGACAGATCAGATGTATCAGGGACGTCTGCTGCCGACGGAAACGCGCTTCTGGCTGTGGAGGCTTCGCGTCAGGGGATTTTCGACCTGAATTTTGACACGGACACATTGCAGTTGTCGGGAGAGACCGTGTCAGTGGAAAGCACCGGTGCTTCCATCCCGCATGAAAAATGGATCAGCCGGATTCATCCGAAGGATCGGCAGGTCTACACCGAGGCGTTGACGAGCTACCGTGGCGAGCCGGGCCTTGCATTTCGCATGGAGTTCCGCACGAGACAGGAAGACGGGCGATGGCGGTGGCTGGAGCTGCGGGCTACCATTCTTGGAGAGCGTCCCAAGCCTGGGCACCGGTGCCTGGGCTTGATCGTGGATATTACGGGAAGAAAGAGCTCGGAGGACGGAAGCCGCGACCGGAGCGCTCGCGACGGGCGACCAGAATTCGGTAAGCGCGGCACAATCCCCAGAGACGTCGAGCACATCGAGGAAAGCTGAGCGCTGGCACGTTTCGTCCGCCGGCTCAGGCGCGGCCGGCGTGAGCGGAAAGTGCGGATGCGTCTATTCCGAGCTTCCGCAAGGCTGTCGCCCATTTGGAATTCATGCCCGGATCGAAGATCAATTCGGGGTCCGCATCGCAGTGCACCCAGCCGTTCGCCTGGATTTCGGATTCGATCTGTCCGGGTCCCCATCCGGCGTAGCCGAGGGCAAACAGCGTTTTTTCGGGACCGCGTCCCTCCGCAATGGCGCGAAGAATATCCAGCGTGGCAGTCAGCGACACGTCGGATGAGATCGGCAGCGTCGATTCCGAATTCTCGTACTCACTGCTGTGCAGCACGAATCCCCGGCCGGTTTCGACCGGACCGCCATAGAGGATCGGTGAATCCGGCGTTTTCGGTGTGACAGGCAGATCGAGCTTTCGGATCAGCTCGTGAAAACCAAGTCCCTCGATGGGTTTGTTGACGATCAGGCCCATGGCGCCGCCCAAGGAGTGCGCACACATATAGATCACGCTACGATCGAAGCGTGGATCTGACATTCCGGGCAGCGCGATCAGCAGCTTTCCTTCGAGAAAATTTTCGCCGCCGATTGCTTGGGGACGTTCTTCGCCAGGCATCTCCCCAGGATAGCATGCCGCGCATCCATGGCCACCGGAGAGTTGAGTGGACCCGCCAACGCCGCAGCTCTTTCCGGACATTGTCGGCTGGGTTACAAGGGTGCCATCAGCTCAAAGGAGAGAATTTATGACCATCAAGGTGGGTGAGAAGGTTCCGTCCGCAACGCTCATGCAGATGAAAGGCGGTGCGCCCCAACCGGTCAAGACGGACGACCTCTTCAAGGGCAAGAAGGTTGTGGTGTTTGGTTTGCCCGGAGCTTTTACGCCCACATGTTCGGCCAAGCATCTGCCGGGGTTCATTCAGCATGCGGAAGAGATCAGGAAAAAGGGCGTGGACGCGATCGCCTGCCTCTCGGTCAATGATGCATTCGTGATGGGTGCCTGGGGTGAGCAGCAAGGATCCGGCGATAAGGTCCTGATGCTCGCCGATGGAAACGGCGATTTCACGCGTTCGCTCGGGCTCGAAATGGACGCGAGCCGCTTCGGCATGGGGAAGCGGGCCCAGCGTTTCGCCATGGTCGTCGACGACGGTGTTGTGAAGCAACTCAACGTGGAAGAGCCTGGAAGTTTCTCTGTCTCCAGCGCCGAACACGTGATGAACCAGCTCTAGCGGTATTCCTCTATGGCAGCGCGGGCGAGTGCGTCCGCGCGTTCGTTCTCGAGATGGCCGGAATGCCCTTCCACCCATCGCCAGGAGATTTGATGCGGCGCGGAGGCGGTCTCGAGTTCCTGCCAGAGGTCTGCGTTCTTCACCGGCTTGCGGTCTGCGGTCTTCCAGCCGTTCGTCTTCCAGCGTTTCAGCCACAGGGTTGCGCCATCGAGAAGGTACCGGGAATCGGTATAGAGCGTGACCATGGACGGCTTCTTCAGACTCTGAAGCGCGCGGATGGCTGCCGTGATTTCCATGCGGTTGTTTGTTGTCGCCGCTTCGCCGCCCGAGATTTCCTTCTCATGAACACCGGCGCGAAGAATTGCCGCCCAGCCGCCAGGTCCGGGATTTCCCGAACAGGCGCCATCGGTGAAAATTTCCACGCGCGATCTCGCCACGTTCAACCCGCGATGCCGGCATGGCGAGATTTCATGAGCTTTCCATGTCGATCTTGCCCGGCTAGATTCATGCCGCTTTCAAGCTCGCCGAGAACTCGGCATCGCCCGCCAAATGTCAAGTGACCGACTCACCACAAGCCCGATGTGGCGCAGAAGGGGCCGTGCGCAGTGGACGTCGAGGCTAGAAAAACTTATTGGTGGTGCGCCTGCGGCCGGTCCCGGCGGCCGGCGGTTTGCGACGGCAGCCATAAGGAGAGCGGTTTTCAGCCGGTGGAACACAGGGGGGACTGAAGATGCCGCAGTGTGGTTCTGCGGCTGCATGCGAACGTCAAGCCGGCCGTTGTGTGACGGCACTCACGAGATGCTCCCATAATGCTCCAAAATTTGAAGTTTCTGCTCGCCGCAATTGTTGCGGTCGGCCTGACCTCGTGCTCGACCAGCAGGCTCGAGAGATGCCCGCCAGCATCGGTGCTGGTAGATACCGGCACGATGGCGGTTTTCCGTTCCGGATCCACTCCGGATCCTGCAAACGTGCTGTACACCGTGCAGATCGCGGGCGCGCAGCAGGATTGCGAGTTGCCGAAATTCGGCAGCAGAGTGGTCACCGCCAGTGTGGACATTGACTTCCGCGCGCGCCGCTCCAGTGGCAGCGAAGCGGTAAGCCATGTCATTCCGTATTTTGTGGCAATTACGAGTGAGGGGAAGATCCTGGCGAAACGCGAGTTTACCGTGCAATTTACGTTCGATGCTGGGCAACAGGTTGCTACCTTCAGCGATTCCGTGAATTCTTTGGCGGTGTCGCTGGGGCGGGATAAGAAACCGACCGATTATGGAATTCTTGTCGGCTTCCAATTGACGAAAGCACAGCTGGACTACAACCGCAGGGCCGGCCGCTACGCACAATGACATCCCTCATTGACGAACTTTCTGCGATCGCTGGCCAAGCGTTCGCAGCGGAAGGCTTTTCCGCCGAACTTGGCACAGTGCAGGTGTCCGACCGCAGCGATCTTGCGCAGTTTCAGTGCAACGGCGCCTTGCCGGCAGCGAAGCAGGTGAAGACGAACCCACGCTTAGTCGCGGAGAAGATTGCGGCGCGGCTGAAAATGCATGCGTTGTTTGCGAAAGTGGAAATCGCCGGCCCCGGTTTCATCAATTTCGATGTTGCGGACGACGTGCTTGCGGCCCGCACAGGTGTTGTCGCCAAAGACGAACGGCTCGGCGCGCCGGAAACCGGAAGAGGAAAAACCGCCGTCATCGATTTCGGTGGCGCAAATGTTGCGAAGGCCATGCATGTCGGCCATCTGCGATCGTCGGTCATTGGCGAAAGCTTGCAGCGCCTGTTTCGCGCGAATGGCTGGCGCGTGATCAGCGACGTGCATCTGGGGGACTGGGGTCTTCAGATGGGGCAGCTGATCTCGGAAATCGGGCATCGCGGGATCGCGCCGATCTATTTCGATCCGAATTACACCGGCCCATATCCGGAAGAATCGCCGGTCACGATGGATGACCTCGAGGAGATCTACCCGGCGGCGTCGGCGGCCTGCAAAGCCGATCCCGCGCGTCTCGAGGAAGCCCGACGGGCGACTGCCGAATTGCAAGCTGGCCGATCCGGTTACCGCGCTTTGTGGACTCACTTTTACGCCGTTTCCCGCGCGGGGCTCGAGCGCGAATGGGGCAGTCTTGGTGTGCGCTTCGACTTGTGGAAAGGCGAAGCGAGCGTCGATCCCTTGGTTCGGCCGATGATCGAAAGGCTGAAGGCCAACGGCCTCGCGATTGAAAGCGAAGGCGCGCTTGTCATTCCTGTCGCGGAGCCGGGCGATAGAAAAGAAATGCCTCCGCTGATTTTGCAGAAGTCGGATGGCGCGGTGCTGTACGGCACCACGGACCTTGCCACGATCATGGATCGCGTGGCCCATTGCGATCCCGATCTCATTCTATACGTCGTGGATCAGCGCCAGCACACCCATTTCGAGCAGGTGTTCCGCGCCGCCCGCAAGGCGCATCTCAACGGCAAAGCCGTGCTCGAGCACGCTGGCTTCGGCACGATGAATGGCCCTGACGGCAAGCCGTTCAAGACTCGTGCGGGCGGTGTAATGAAACTCTACGACCTGATCGCGATGGTGACGGACGAGGCGGAATCCCGATTGAATGAAGCGGGGCTTGCCGCCGGCTATTCGCCGGAAGAGCGTGCCGCGATCGCCAAGATGGTCGGCATCGGCACGCTGAAATTCGCCGATCTCTCAAACCACCGCACGACCGACTACATTTTCGATCTGCATCGCTTCTCGAAATTCGAGGGCAAGACGGGGCCGTATCTGCAATACGCGGCGGTGCGCATCCAGTCGATCTTGCGCAAAGCCGAGGAGCAGAACTTCACGCTTGCACCCCCAGCCATCCACTCAGCGGAAGAACGGAACTTGGCGCTGAAACTCCTTGCGCTGCCTGATGCCATGGAAGCGGCGGAGCTGAAGCGCGCACCCAACATTCTCTGCGAATATGCGTTCACCTTGGCGCAGGAATTCAGCCGGTTTTACACCGAGCACCACATCATGTCGGAAAAGAACCCTGAGTTGCGCGCCACCCGCCTCGGCCTCTGCGACCTCACATTGCGCGCGCTGACCAAAGTCCTCGGCCTCCTCGGCATCGAAGTCCCGGCCAGAATGTGAGCGAATCGGCGCATCCGGGTCTCGGTTCGTTGACTCACTATTGCGCGTCCTTATGATGCCGGCGACGTCGGGGTCCGCCGCGAGGCGCGCGTCCGGCGGCCATACACACGATCCCTCGCGGGAGACGCCCCGCCACTATTTCAGCCCATTCTTCCGCTCGATGGAACGGGGCCGAAATAGTGGCGGGGGGCCGAAGGAGCAACCGCCCCGGAAACTCTCAGGCAAAAGGACCGCGGGCGGTGATGAACTTCTGGAAAGCGGAGTGGCTCGTGCTGCTCCCACCGAAGGGGTAACCCGCGCCGCTGGCTCCGGGGAAATCTCTCAGGTCCGATGACAGAGGGGCGCGCAGTTCCGGCGGTCGGAATCGCGCCAACTCGAAGCTCGCGGACCGAATGGCTGATACGCAACAAGTCTTACGCAAGACGCCGCTGCATACGCTGCATCTCGAGCTTGGCGGCAAGATGGTGCCGTTTGCCGGCTACGAGATGCCGGTGCAATACCCGGCCGGCGTTCTGAAGGAGCATCTGCACACGCGCGCGAGCGCCGGCCTGTTCGACGTCTCGCACATGGGGCAGGCGTTCTTGTCCGGCCCTGATCCCGCGCGGGCACTTGAGCGCGTCACGCCCGCCGATGTGATCGGCCTCAAGGAAGGCATGCAACGCTATGGCTTGCTGTTAACCGAGCAGGGCACGATCAAGGACGATTTCATGTTCTCGAAGCTTGCGGGCGAGAGTGCGCTCTATCTCGTCGTCAATGCTGGCACCAAGGAAAGTGACTTCGCATACATCGGCGAGAAGCTGCGCGGGATCGCGACGCTTGGGCCGAAACAAGACCGCGCGCTGCTCGCGCTGCAGGGGCCGAAAGCGGGTGAGGTGCTGGAGCGCCACTCGCCGGGAATCAATCAGCTCACTTTCATGAAGGTCGTGCGTGCCACCGTCGCCGGTGCGCCCGCCTTTGTCAGCCGCTCTGGCTACACGGGCGAAGACGGATTCGAGATTTCGCTTGAGGGCCGCGATGCGGAGCGCGTGGCGCGCGCGCTGCTCGCGGAACGGGAGGTGCTGCCCATCGGATTGGGTGCACGCGATTCGCTCCGGCTCGAAGCTGGCCTTTGTCTCTATGGCCACGACATCGACGAAACCACGGATCCAGTCGAAGCCAACCTCGTCTGGTCCATCGGCAAGCGTCGCAAGGAAGCAAAGGATTTTCCCGCGGCCGAGAAAATCATGGATCGGGTCTTGAACGGCGCACCGCGCAAGCGCATCGGCATTCGCCCGGATGGCAAAGCACCTGCGCGCGAAGGCACGGAGATTGTTGACAAGAGCGGACATATCGTCGGGCGCATTACCAGTGGCGGTTTCGGACCGAGCCTGAACGGGCCCATGGCGATGGGCTATGTGGAGAGCGCCTTCGCGGCGGACGGCACTGAAATCCATCTGATGGTCCGCGGCAAGGCGATGCCGGCGCGGGTGGCGCCGATGCCGTTTGTGCCGCATCGCTACAAGCGAGCATCGAATCCGGATTGAAATGGAGCAAAGCGAATGAGCGAAATCCGTTACACCGATCAGCATGAATGGGTGCGCATCGATGGCGATGAGGCAACCGTCGGTATTACCAAATACGCGGCCGACCAGTTGGGCGATGTCGTCTATGTCGAACTGCCGGAACCGGGGCGTAGCCTGGGACAGGGCGGTGAAGCCGCTGTCGTCGAAAGCGTAAAGGCAGCAAGTGAAGTATATGCGCCAATCGGCGGCGAAGTGACGGATGCGAATTCCGCCATTGCCGCAGATCCGGCAAAGGTGAATGCCGATCCCGAAGGGGATGCGTGGTTCTTCAAGGTGAAGATCGCGGACAAAGGGGAACTCGGGAAGCTCATGACTGCCGGCCAATACGCCGATTTCCTGAAAGGGCTTTAGTTCGCATGCGTTATCTTCCGCTCACCAAAGATGATCGCGCGGCGATGCTCGCCAAAATTGGCGCACGCAATATCGATGCGGTGTTTCGCGATGTGCCGCAGTCCGCCGTGGTCAGCCGCAGTGCCTTCGATCTGCCGGACACCCAGGGCGAACTCGAGGTCGAGCGCACGCTCTCGCGCATGGCGGCGCGGAATGTCGCTGCGGGGTCTGTGCCATTCTTTTGCGGCGCGGGGTCCTATCGGCATCACGTTCCCGCCGCCGTCGATCACCTGATTCAGCGTTCGGAATTCCTCACTTCGTACACGCCTTATCAGCCGGAAATCGCGCAGGGCACACTGCAATATCTGTTCGAATTTCAGACGCAGGTGGCGCTCCTCACTGGGATGGAGGTTGCAAATGCGTCGCTCTATGACGGTTCGACGGCGACCGCGGAAGCGGTCCTGATGGCGCAGCGCGTGACGAAGCGATATAAGGCCGTTCTCTCCGGTGGTCTGCATCCGCATTATGCGGAAAGCGTCGAGACCGTTGCCAATCTCTCGGGCGAAGTTGTGCGCGCGCCGGTGATTCCGGGCCATGAAGAAGATCTCATCAAGCTGATTGACGAGAAGACCGCCTGTGTCGTGGTGCAGAGCCCGGATGTTTTTGGGCTTATTCGCAATCTGAAGCCGATTGCCGATGCAGCGCACGCCAAGGGCGCACTGCTGATCGCCGTCGTGACAGAGGTGGTTTCGCTTGGTCTGCTCGAACCGCCGGGGCATCGGGGCGCGGATATCGTTGCGGCGGAAGGGCAGGGGCTCGGCGTCGGTCTCAACTTCGGCGGACCCTATGTCGGCCTGTTCGCCACGCGCGAGAAATTCATCCGGCAGATGCCGGGCCGGCTGTCGGGCGAAACGGTAGATGCTGCCGGGAAGCGCGGATTCGTGCTGACGCTGTCCACCCGCGAACAGCATATCCGCCGTGAAAAGGCGACAAGCAACATCTGCACGAACTCCGGCTTGTGCTGCCTCGCTTTCACCATTCATCTCTCGCTACTCGGTGAAGAAGGTCTCACTCGACTTGCTCGTCTCAATCATGCGCGTGCCTGCGCGCTTGCCAATCGCCTTTCCAAAATCAGTCACGTGGAATTGCTTACGCCTGCGTTCTTCAACGAGTTCACGCTGAAGCTGCCGAAACCGGCTAGCCCGGTGGTCGATGTGCTCGCGGAAAAGGGAATCCTTGCCGGCGTTCCCGCCTCGCGGCTGTGGCCGCACGATCACAACCTGCGCGATTTGCTCATCATTGCAGTGACCGAAACGTGCAGCGAAGAGGATTGCGATGCCTTCGCCAAAGCGCTGGCGGAGGTGCTGTGATGACGCTGAACTCACGAGGTCGTCCCACCGCGCCGGGTACGATCGAGCCGAACGAGCTGCCGACGATTTCCGGTGACCGTGGCCTCGATCACGAAGAGCCGCTGATTTTCGAGCTCGGCCGTGAAGGCGTGTGCGGCGTCGACATCCCGGAGGTGCAGCTTTCAGAAGAGCGACTCGGAGGCTTGCGCCGCCGCGCTCCGATTGGCCTGCCGGGTCTTTCGGAGCCGGAGGTCGTGCGTCATTACGTGCGCCTTTCGCGCATGAATTATGCGATCGATGCGGGCCTTTACCCCCTTGGCTCGTGCACGATGAAGCACAACCCGCGCCTCAACGAGAAAATGGCGCGGCTGCCCGGCTTCGGCGACGTTCATCCTCTGCAGCCACAGCAGACGGTGCAGGGCGCTTTGCAGCTCATCTCCGAACTGATGCGTTGGCTTACCATGCTCACGGGCATGCCGGCCATCGCGATGTCTCCTAAAGCTGGCGCGCACGGCGAGCTATGTGGACTGCTGACGATCCGAGCCGCCATCGAAGCGCGTGGCGAGAAACGCAGGCGCATTCTCGTCCCATCGTCTGCCCACGGAACGAATCCCGCCACCGCCGCGATGGCAGGATTCGTGGTGGATGAAGTGCTGGCTACCGAAGACGGCCATGTCGATGCCGATGCACTGGAAGCAAAGCTCGGGCCGGATGTCTGCGCCATCATGCTCACCAATCCGAACACCTGCGGGCTATTCGAACCCCGCATCAAGGAAATGGCCGATGCGGTGCACGAGGTCGGCGGCTACTTTTACTGCGATGGCGCGAACTTCAATGCCATCGCGGGTCGCGTTCGCCCTGGCGATCTTGGCATCGACGCCATGCACATCAATCTGCACAAGACGTTTTCGACGCCGCATGGTGGTGGAGGACCGGGCGCCGGGCCGGTCGTGCTATCCGAACGGCTTGCACCCTTTGCGCCGCTGCCGTTGCTTATGCAGGATGGAAATGAATTTCGCCTGATCGAAGATCGCTCAGCGCTACCGAAGGACGCCAAGCCATTCGGCCGGATGTGCGCGTTTCACGGCCAGATGGGCATGTTCGTGCGGGCGCTGACCTACATGCTCAGCCATGGCGCCGACGGCGTTCGTCAGGCGAGCGAAGATGCCGTGCTGTCCGCGAATTACATTCTCACGTCTTTGAAGGACGTGATGAGTGCGCCCTATGGCGACGGGCCGTGCATGCACGAGGCGTTGTTTGACGATTCATTCCTCGAAGGCACCGGAATCGCCACGCTCGATTTCGCCAAGGCGATGATTGACGAGGGCTATCACCCGATGACGATGTATTTCCCCTTGGTCGTGCACGGGGCGATGCTGATCGAGCCGACGGAATCGGAATCGAAGGAGTCGCTTGATCGCTTCATTCACGTGCTGCGTGAGCTAACGAAGGACGCCAAAGCCGGCAATCGCACGCGCTTCGAGGGCGCCCCGCGCCTCGCTCCCCGCCGCCGTCTCGACGAGACACTCGCGGCACGCAAGCCCGTGCTCCGCTGGAAGCGCAAAGAGCTTCCGCAAGCCGCGGAATAGGATGGCAGGGCACCCAAAGAAAAAGCCCCGTTCCGGCATTCGGAACGGGGGCCAAGGTATCATTGCGGAGGAAACTCGCGGGACAACCTCGCCGTCCCAAACTGATACTCACCCGACAACTCTCGCAAGGCCCGTGCCGGAGCGGGCCAACTGCCCCGCGGTTTGCTGAAAACCTCAGGCGTGGCGCTTGGATCGGGCCGACCCACTCAAAGAGGCCTTTTTCATCCGATGCTTGATCAGGCTCAGGACATTCCCTTTGGCACGGGCGGGCTTTGACACCTGCACCGATTCGGGAACCGACGCCGCGCCCTCGCACGCGGCGGTCAGATGCGGTATTTCCTCGGCTGCAACCAGACCGGAGCGCTCGGCGAAGATCAGCGCCACCTCCTCGAATTCCGCATCGAGGCAGGCTTCCTCCTCCAGGCCGATCATATAGGTGAACAGTTTCGCGCCACCGCGGTCGAACACGTCGACAAGTCTCTTGGGCATGGCATGTCCTCCTAACTGCAGCCGCTCGTGGAACCGCAGGTGTTGCATTTCATGCAGGTACCGTTGCGCACCAGCGTAAAGTTTCCGCAGGAGCCGCAGGCGTCTCCTTCGTAGCCTTTCATGCGTGCTTCGGCGGCGCGTTTTGCTTGCAGATCCCGCGAGCTCATCGTTTGGATCGTGAGGCTTGCGCCGATGGCGCTCACCATGTCGCCGACTGGATTTGACCCGCCAACCGCCTGCATCACCTCGCCGCGAATCTCCCGCATCTGCGCTTCGAAAGTGTCGACAATCCCGCCGGCCGGTCCGGAATGCCCTTCCGCGAGGTCGTGCGCGAGATCATGCGCGGCATTGCCATCAAGCATCTTCGCCGCAGTCGCGCTGCGCACAATCGTAAAGGGCCTCAGGTGTCCCCGCACGAAACCTGTCGACGTGACCTTCGCAAGATTCTGCGCAATCTGGGTCGCAACTTCGCGATTGTCATCCGACTGGTCGCCGTGGCCCAGGTCTTCGTCATGCGCCGGAGTGACATGCGCGAGGTCGTTCCGGCCAAGATAGGAGACAGCGAGCTCGCGGAAGATATAGTCGAGCACCGACGTCGCATTCTTGATCGAGTCGTTGCCGGTCACGAGTCCCGCGGGTTCGAAGCGCGTGAAGGTGAACGCTTCGACGAATTCCTCAAGCGGCACGCCATACTGCAAGCCGATGGAGATCGCGATGGCGAAATTGTTCATCAGCGAGCGAAAGGCTGCGCCTTCCTTATGCATGTCGATGAAGATTTCCCCCAGCCTGCCGTCTTCGTATTCGCCGGTGTGGAGGTAGACCTTGTGTCCGCCGACCGTCGCCTTCTGAATATAGCTCTTGCGGCGGTGCGGAAGCCGCTCGCGCTCTGCCTTGCGCAGCACACGCTCGACGATCTTCTCCACGATGCGTTCGCTGACAATGGTTGCGCGCTGCACCTGTGGCTGCGCGAGCAAATCCTCCGTGTGCTCCTCATCGTCGTCGAGTGCCAGCACCTGAGAAGCGAGGGGCTGCGAAAGCTTCGAGCCGTCGCGATACAGCGCGTTGGCTTTCAGCCCGAGCTTCCAGGATAGCATGTAGCTCTCGCCGCATTCTCTTACTGTCGCGCAGTTCGGCATGTTGATGGTCTTGGAGATGGCGCCGGAAATGAACGGCTGCACGGCCGCCATCATGCGAATGTGGCTTTCGACGGAAAGCGATCGTTTGCCGATGCGCCCGCACGGATTGGCGCAATCGAAGACCGGGAGGTGCTCGTCCTTGAGGTGCGGCGCGCCTTCGAGGGTCATCGCCCCGCACACGTAGAGATTCGCTTCTTCAACATCGGCTTTGCTGAAGCCGAGCGTCTTCAGCATGTCGAAATCAGGCGAATCGAGCTGCGCCGAATCGAGCTTGAGAACCTCTGTGCAGAATTCCCCGCCCAGCGTCCACTTGTTGAAAACAAAGCGGATATCGAACGCGGATTCGAGCGAAGCTTCGATCTTCGCGATTTCCTCCTCGCCAAAGCCCTTCACGCGCAGAGCGTCCTGGTTTAGCGCACCCGCGTAACCTTCCAGTGTTCCGTGACCAACCGCGTAAGCGACCATATCGTCGATCTGGCCCTTGTCATATCCGAGAGTCTTCAGGGCTTCAGGCACGCAGCGGTTGATGATCTTGAAATAGCCGCCACCGGCGAGCTTCTTGAATTTCACCAGCGCGAAGTCGGGCTCGACTCCGGTGGTGTCGCAATCCATCACCAACCCGATGGTGCCCGTAGGCGCCATTACGGTTGCCTGCGCGTTTCGGCAGCCGAACGCCTCGCCCATGGCGAGCGCATCGTCCCAAGCACCGCGCGCGGCAATCGAGAGATCTGCCTGATGGATCGCCACATGGTCGAGTGGAACAGGCAGGGTGGAAAGCTGTTCATACTCACCCGTTTCGCCATGGGCCGCGCGGCGGTGATTGCGGATGACCCGCAGCATGGGTTCGCGGTTGGCCCCGAACTCTGGGAATGGCCCGAGTTCGCCGGCCATTTCCGCCGACGTTGCGTAGGATCGCCCGGTCATGATTGCCGCAATCGCGCCGGCAATCGCCCGGCCTTCGCGGCTGTCGTAGGGAATGCCGGCGGCCATCAGCAGTCCGCCGATATTGGCGTAGCCCAGGCCCAAGGTTCGGTAATCGTAAGACAGCTGCGCAATTTCCCGCGATGGGAATTG
>DATJGT010000052.1:0-41100 GCA_035494695.1 Rhizomicrobium sp.
CATCGGTTCTCGAGATCGATTTCGAGAATCCGTTTCATGCGCGAAAGTCCGAGCAGGATGCCGTCTGCACGCGGCAGCGTGCCGCCAGACAGCGATGTCCCGGCCCCGCGCGGAACAATCGGGACGCCTGCTTCCGACGCGAATGCAAGCACTGCAGCGACTTCTTCCCTTGTCTTGGGAAGAACGCAGGCGAGCGCCGATTGCCGATAGGCGGTAAGCGCGTCGCCATCGTAGGCGGCAAGCCCCGCCTCGTCGGCAACCACGCCGTCCGGGACAATCCGCTTGAGCGCCGAAACAATTTCCCGGCGGCGGGAGAGAATGGTGCGGTCGGGTTCCGGTAACTGAATCATCTGCACATCATAGTCGCAACTCAGGCCGCCCGCGCAGCGAGAGTCCTGGCCATCCCCGATCAAAAAGGGGCGATAAAGTGGGTGCAAATGATTCCGCAGTTACGCCAATCAGACGCCTCGCGGCTGCGGATGGCCCGAGAAGGTGTGGGTCAGCCTTGGCGAGCCTTGAAGCGAGGATTCTTCTTGTTGATGACGTAAGTCCTGCCCTTCCGCCGAATGACGCGGCAGTCCTTGTCGCGCTTCTTGAGCGAGCGCAGGGAATTGCGGACTTTCATGGCCCAAGCCTTCAAGCAAAGGGCGCCGAACCGGGCGCCCAAAGAGGCGCGGAACCTATTCGGGGCGATATGCCCTGTCAACACCCGGATTTGCCTATGTCATTGCCGGCAATTCGGGATTAGGCAAGGGATTATTTTGATTTTAGGGAGTCCGCAGTGCTGCTAGCGCGGAACAGGATATGGATTATTCCGGCGATGCTGCTGATCGTGGTCGCCGCCAACGGTGCATTGCCAGCCGGTTCCATTGCACCCACCGCACCCGCAGTGGTGCCCGCTCCGGCGCCGGCGCAAAACGCCGATTTGAGGTTTACCACCTTCATTCGCGATTTCCGCGCCGAGGCCATTCGCGCCGGCATCCGTCCCGAGATCTACGATGCGTCTATGGCGGGGATTGCTCGCAATCCTCAGGTTGAGGAGTTGAACCTTCAGCAGCCGGAATTCGTGAAGCCTGTTTGGCAATACCTTGATGCCGTCGTTTCGCCCGAGCGCGTCTCGAAGGGGCGCCAGATGCTGCTGAGTTACGGAAGTCTGCTCGCGAATTTCGAGGCGCGTTTCGGCGTATCGAAGGAAATTCTCGTCGCCATCTGGGGAGCCGAGACAGCGTATGGCGCGCAGATGGGCAGCTTCAATCTGTTCGAGGCGTTAGCGACACTGGCCTATGACGGGCCGCGCAAGGATTTCGCCCGGCGCGAACTGATCGCCGCGATGAAGATGGAGCAGCAGGAGCATCTGTCGCCGAGACAGATGATCTCGTCCTGGGCCGGCGCGTTCGGGCAGACCCAATTCGTGCCGTCATCCTTTCTCGCGCATGCGGTGGATGGCGATGGTGATGGCAGGCGCGACCTCTGGAACTCTCCTGCAGACGCGTTGGCATCGGCGGCTGTTCTGATCCGAGATGGTGGATGGCGCCGCGGCGAGCCCTGTTTCTATGAAGCTTCGCTGCCGCACGACTTTCCCTATGAATTGGCCGACCTCGATTCGACGAAAACCTTCTCCGAATTGGCCAAACTTGGGGTTCGATACGCGCGCGGTGCACCGCTGCCGGCAAGCACCGCCTCGGCCGCGATGTATCTTCCGGCCGGATGGCGCGGCCCTGTATTTCTGGTGTTCAACAATTTCCGGGCAATACTCACGTACAATAATGCGGCAACCTATGCCTTGGCCGTGTGCGATCTTGCCGATCGATTCCGGGGGGGCGGCGAGATTGTGGCGCGATGGCCGCTGGACCAGCAGGCGCTCGGCAGCAGCGACCGCATTGCGTTGCAATCAGATTTGAAGAAGCTCGGCTACGATCCAGGGAATGCCGACGGGATTGTCGGCCGCCAGTCGCGCGCAGCCTTGCGTCGGTATCAAAAGGATCGGCGCCTGCCCGCCGATGGATTCCCGAGCCTTGAAATGCTTGGACGCCTGAACGCGGAAATCAGGGAGCGCGGCCTTTAGCCGCTCTGCAGCGGCGTCTCGGCGCCACCTTCGTCAATGAGATTCGGCTGTTTGACCCCACCTGCGTGGCGCAGCACGGGCGAAATGTACTGCGCTGCCAGAAGCGCCAACATGACGGCTGTTCCGAACGCGTACGGCACAAATGGTGAGATCTCGTACAGCCAACCAATGACCGGACCGAAAATGAAACCGGCCGCGCCCGCAGCGTTCAATACTCCGGCGACTGCGCCCTGTTCGTCCGCTCTGACCGAAAGGGATGCGCCAGCGGTGAATCCGGGACGCGCAAGGCCAAATCCAAGTCCCGACAGCACCAACGCGAGAATGACAATCACGATATGCCCGGCAACGAAGAACAAAGCATTCGAGAGTGCCGCAAGGATGAGGCCAGCGCTGGTGAGGACACGAGCGGATAGCCCCGACCGCTGAACGATGACGAATTGTCCGAAGAGCGTAGCGATCGCGGCCACCGTCAGCCCGATACCGGTCAGATGCAGCGCCTGTTGCGGGTTCTTCTTCAGGATATCCATAAAGAAGAAACTGACGGTTTGAATCGGCACCGAAGCGATCATGCTGAGAAAGAGGCCAAAGCCTACGAAGGGAAGGATGCGTGGCTCATTCCATCGCAAACTGGAAGCGACTGATTGGTGCTGGGTTGGAACGGTGCGTTCCGGCAAATGAAGATAGATCGCGAGCGCACTCATCAGGGCCAATGCCGAGATCGCGTAAAAGGGCGCAAGCGGCCCCAGCAGGGCGATGGCCGAGCCGATCACGGGTCCCACCGTGGTTCCGAGTGCGAACGCCATGCTGATGATGGCGACGCCACTCAACCGCTCGCGGGCCGAGGTGCGGTTCGCAACGTATGCTTGCGCAGCCGCCGAGGTGCCCGAGCCGAACGCTCCGTAGATGCAGCGGGATGCAATCAGAAGGGGAAAGATAAAGAACGCCGGAATCCATGCGTTGAGCCCGGCAAGCATCGTAGTCGCAAAGGCGATGAACGATACCGCGAACGCGAACAGGCCCAGCAGCATGATCGGCTTACGGCCATGGCGGTCACTGCGCGCGCCCCAGTAGGTGGAAGAGAATACCCAGATCAGGGCGGAGACGGCGAAAATGCATGTGACCTTGAAGGGGCTGAGCGCGAGCCTGCGCGCAACCGACGGAAGAATTGTGTAAATGACGGACTGGCCCGCTCCCATGCAGACGAGGCTCGCGAAGAGAACCGCGAACGCGCGGCGGCGCGCAAGAGGCGTCGTGCCACGCAGAACGCCGGACGCATTTGTGCTGACATCGCGGGCGAAATCTTCGCCACGCGCCAGGTCTTCGGGGCCACGGTCCACTACGCTCGACATCTCATGCTCCAGCCCCGACATCAGATATCGGAAGCGGCTAAGTTTCCAGTCAGGAATGCTGCGGATCGTAGATTTCAGTTCATTTTTTTGAACCGGATTTTCGCGGAGTCGCTGCGGCCCTGCGCGTCGACCACCGTAACGCGCGCGAAGCCTTCTCCTGCCGGAGCGTATAGAGCAGGCGTGAAGCGATCGAAGTTTCCGATTAATTGTCCGTTCACCAACCACGCGAGCGGCTCACGACCGCCGTCCGCTTTCAACTGGATGGCGGGATCCTTTGCTTGCGTTTGCACGAGAGGAACGGTGGCGCCGTCCGGTGGGAAGCTGATCTTGGGCGGCGGAACGTTCGGCTGCCTTAGCTGTGGCGCTGCGGCTTCGCGCGTAAAAACGCGCAACGCTTGGGGCAAAGCCTCCGTCGATTGCACCACGATGGTTCCCGGTGGCGGAATGGGATCAGGGCGCTTATCGCGCGGAAGCAGTTCGAAAGTCTTGAGCAGAATGGGCGCAGCAGCTTCGCGCCCGATACTGCCGGCGCGCGGCGCACCGTCGGCACGGCCCGTCCAGACGCCAACGGTGTAGTCATTGGAAAATCCAATGCTCCATGCGTCGCGGAAGCCATACGAGGTGCCGGTTTTGAAGGCGATGGTGCGGCGCTTGAGTCCTTGGCCCATTGCCCAGCCTTCGGGCAGCGCAACGCCGGAGAGAATGTCGCGCAGGTAATATGCAGCGACGGGACCGGACAGGCGGTGCGCCGCGCCGGGTTGCGCGGATTGCAAACAGCGTAGCGGTCTTGCGACGCCGCCGTTTGCGATTCCAGCGTACAGCATTGTGATATCAGCGAGGCTGATGCCGAGGCCACCGAGCGCGACCGGCAAGCTCGGCGCTTCGTCGCGAGTCGGAAAGGCGAGATGCGCACCGGCGTTGGAGAGCGCGAGCGTGAAGCGCAGCGGCCCGATGCGATCCAGTACCATCACGGCCGGCACGTTCAGCGACATACGCAGCGCGTCGCGCGCCGTCACTGCGCCCTGGAAGCTGCCCATGAAATCCTTGGGCGCGTAATCGCCGAAAGTCATGGCCTGATCCTCCATCATCGTGGACGGGTGCAGAATCGCGTCGTCGAATGCGAGACCGTAAATAAAGGGCTTGAGGGCCGAGCCGGGCGAGCGCGGGCGATTGGCGAGATCGATCTGGCCGGAGCCGCCCCAGTAATCCGTGCCGCCAACGTAGGCGAGAACGTCGCGCGACTCATTTTCAACCACGACGATCGCGAGGCCGGCGCCGTTCTCGAAGTACCCACGCTCCCGCGCCGCAAGCCGTTCTATGGCGGACTGCAGCGCCGGATCGAGCGTGGTGACGAGGTGGAGATCGCCGCGTGAACGCCGTAGCTTGTCGGCCAGATGCGGCGCGTGCGTCGGCATGGCAAGACGCAGACTGGGGACGCCCTCATGCCGCGCCACGGCAGCGTCAGAAGCCGTGATCACGCCCTCGTCCACCATGCGCGCCAGCACCTTGTTACGGCCCTCGATCGCGGCGATACCGTGGCGATCCGGGCGCAGCTTCGCAGGCGATTGCGGCAGCGCGACGAGCAGCGCGCTTTCGGAGAGATCGAGCGCCCCCGGTTCCTTGCCGAAATAGGCAAGCGAGGCCGCGCGCAGCCCTTCCAGATTGCCGCCGAACGGCGCGAGCGTGAGATAAATGGAAAGGATTTCGTCCTTCGAGTAGCGCTCTTCCAATTGGATGGCGCGGATCGTCTGGAGAAGCTTGGTGCCGAGGCTGCGATGCTCCGGCGGTTCGAGCAGGCGCGCCGCCTGCATGGACAGCGTCGACGCGCCGGACACCACATGACCAGCGCTGATGTACTGTAAGGCTGCGCGGCCAATTGCGAGCGGATCGACGCCATGGTGCGAATCGAAGCGCTTGTCCTCGTAGGCTTTCAGGAGTGCGAGATAGTGCGGTTTCACATCCCGCACATTTGTCTTCAGCCGCCAGTATCCGTCCTCCGACAGATACGGCCGGAGCAGTGATCCATCCCGCGCGACCACTTCCGGCGAGACCTGCTCATAGCGCGCCATGTCCGGCGGAAACATCGCGTCGACAATGGCAAGCGCGCAAACTAAGCTGAACGCTGCAAGTCCAAAGAACGCCACCCGATGCTGCCGCTGCACCACCGTCATCTGCCTAGCGTCGTCGAATTATGAGGCAGAAAACGTAAGATCTCAGGGCCGCGAGCAACGAAAGGCCCAGAGCGATCAGCGCCAATACCCCCAAAACTGACGGGCCTGCAGTCTTCGCGGAATTTGCGAGCACGCTCCACATGAAAATGGCGGCAGCCAAACACAGAGCTGCGTATAAGCCGGCGAGAAGAATGCGAATCCCTTGCGGCAAAACCATTAGCGAAACCCTTACTTCCCCGCTCCAATCGTCACGCTGCCCATGTCGGTGCGGGCCATGATGCCGGGTGTGTACATGTCTTCGACGACACCGGCCGGCACGACAAATATGCCTTGCGTCACAGCGCGGGCGATATAGGCGAGGCGATAAGTGGGCGGCGGAGGCGGCGGCTTCTTCGGATCGGGCTTCTCATGATACTGCGAACCGATGTTGAACGCGGCGACAAAGCGATCGTCGCGCGCTTCTTCGATCGTGACGTCATTCAAAGACGACATCCACGGATAGGCTTTCGCATCCTCGCCCGCGATCGGCATTTCGATTTCGAGCCCCGCCGGCAAGAGATCGAGCGCCGCCATCTGGCGGTAATAGTTGTTGTCCATCTGGCCTTCGAGCACGACCATCACGCGATCGTTCTGATGCAGGTTGGCGAGATCGGCCGGTTCGCCGCTCATCGTCCATACGGTCTTCTTGATCGAAAGGCCGTTGGACATCGCCGGCTGCGGAACGGACGGCGTGCCCTGCACCGAAACATCGCGCCACACGGCCGCGTCACCGCGATTGGTAACAGTTAGCCCGCGCTGAAGCATGCCGTAATTTGGTGAAAGGCGAACCGCGCCGTCTTTGGGATCGATCAGCTGACCTCCAATCGCGATGTTCAGTGGCGCCTTCTCGCGTGTGAGTTCATAGGCGGCGCGCAGCATCCACGCCTTGTCCTGCGTGGTTGTCGCGTTGAGCCGCATGTTGACGTCGGCCGTGCGTTTCATCAGCGCAGGAACAAGTTGCGGATCGTTGCCTTCCACGACCAATGCGGTCGTTCCGGCAAGATCGCGCACGAAGGAGCCGTAATCGTCCGTCGAATACTCCACCGGATCGGCACGCATGAGAATCTCCCGCGCGCGATTGAAGCCGTAGCTCGCGCGGCTGCGATCGCCGGATTGCGCGGATGCGGCGCCGGTCAACGCACCAGCAATTGCGTTTTTCCATTCGCCACCGCGCGTGTCGCTAAAGTAGCGCAGATCGGACAGATTCACCTGGCCCGCCCGCGCGAGCACATAGAAGGCATAAGCGCGCGTGGAATCATCGAAGGAGTCGGATGTTGCCGTCTGCTTCAGCCAGTTTGCACCGCGCTTGAGCGCCTCGTTCGGCACGACATAGCCCTTGTTCTTTGCCTGGTAGAGGAAATCGAGCGCGAACACGCTGATCCACGGCTCGGCGTCGCTGCCTGGCCCCCACATGCCGAAATTGCCGGCGTAGTTCTGCATGTCGAGCACATTGTCGACTGCTTCCTGGATGCGGTCGCGCTGCGCCTGGTCTTTCGGCAGGCCAGCCAATGTTGCGAGGTCGTTGAAGTAGAGCAGCGGCATCGCGCGGCTCGTGGTTTGCTCGATGCAGCCGTAAGGATATTTGTCGAGCCAGCGCAGCAAGCCGGGCACGTCGCTGTAACCGTGCGCGGCAGACACATTCAGCGCCACGTTCATGGTGGATGGCACCACGTCAGAGATCAGCGACATGTTCGCGGTATAACTCTGCCCCGCGCCAAGCACCGCGACATCCTCGCGCGCGAGATCGAGCTGCGGCGCGCGCACTTCGATTGGCCACGCGCGGCTGATCCGCAAGCCGTTCGGCCCTGCCAATGTCAGTGAGATGGACGCAATGCCAAGCCCTTTGCCGTCGAGCTCAACCGGCGTGAGCGTTCGCTGGCCGCGGTTTAGTTTCTGGCTCACGACCGTCTGCGCGCCCTTCGCGGTTACAAGCGGACCCGACGTTTTGATCGTTGCGCTGTAGCTACCTGACGCGCCTTCCACGTTGTCGAGCATCAAGGCGGCTTGCGCCTTGTCACCGGGCGCAAGAAACCGCGGCAGCACGAGCTCAGCGACTACCGGATCGCGCACAGTCAGCGGGCGATCCGCATGGCCGACTTTCTTGTCGGTCCACGCCACCGCCATCAGGCGCAACTCGCCATTGAAGTCGGGAATATCGAGCGGCACCTGCGCCGTTCCATTCGCACCGACTTTCACGAGGCCCGAGAACAGCGCGACCGTGCGCTGCGGCACGATCGCGAGCGGCCGCCCACCGAAGTTGTCACCGCCCTCGCGCAAGGAACCAATGGGTGCTTTCTCCGGCTTGATCAGGCGGCCGTAGTCATCGTGCATGCCGACGCCGAGTCGGCGCTTGCCGAAGTAATACGTGTTCGGATCGGGTGATTTGAAATCGGTCAGCTGAAGGATACCTTCGTCCACCGCGGCGAGCGTGAGATAGGCGCCCTCGCCGCCGTCCAATCCTTTTATGCTGACAGGAATCATCATGCGCTGGCGCGGCGTGATCTTGTTCGGGCCGCCGATGGTTGCCGTCAGCGTTCGCGCCGAATTGTCCACTTGCAGCCACGCCACGCCGATGGCACGCACCGGCTCGCGTCCCGTGGCGTCGTTCAGTGCGCGATAGTGCGTGACCAGCACATAGGCACCGGCGCCCCAATCGCCGGAGATCGGAATGTCGATGCTGGCGCCATTCGCAGGCGCATCGATCAGTTCGGACGAGAAGATCTTGTCACCTGCGACAACGACCAGCGCCTTGCCGTCCGATGCCGGCTTGATCGAGATGTGTGCTGTCTCGCCGGGCTTGTAGGCCGGCTTGTTCGCAGCGACCGGAATACGGTCGGGCCGATCGCCCGCGGCACTCGCCGCCCAGCCCGAGTAGAAATTGTACGACGACGATGCGCCGGACTTCGGATCGGTAATCGTCAGCCGGTAATCGCCCCAAGGGAAGGTCTGTGCAAGCTTCACCGGCGCGCCCGTGCCGATATCGATGCTGCCCGAGGTGATCAGGCGATCACGGCTGACGGACTGGTATTTCCATTCGCCATTCGTCTGATACCACTGGTAGCTGGTAACGACACGCACCCAAGTATAGGTGGCGCCGCTTAGGGCGATGCGTTTGCCATCGCCATTCAGCGCGACGACTTCGAAGCCGGCCTTTGCATTCTCTGATACTGAATCCCCGTCGAAATCCGGCCGAATTCCAATCGCGACATCGCGCAGGCGCACCGGAATATCGATGCTCTTGTCGGTCGTGCGGCCGCCAGGCTCGTGAATAGAAATTCTCACAACCGCCTTCAGCGGCAATGTCGTGTCTGAAAGATCGCCAATCGATCCCGTTGCCACCGTCGCGCCCGTTTCGTCCGTCGTCGGCACAGTAAGATCGATGCTGACATCGGAGAACGAATCATCCATCCGGCCGAACTGGTAGTGCGCATAATCTGCATACGGCTTGTCGTCTTTTGTGACCCGCGCGGTTCCTTCGCCGGAGAGGCCGGACGCTGGCGCGCCATACAAGAAACGGCTTTCCGCGCGCACGCGAATATCCGAGTTGGGGCGCAGGACCTTGCTTTCGGCGACCAGACTCACCTTCAGCCGCTGCGGCACAAAATCGGCGACGTCGAACTGCACTCGGCCGACCGGCGAAGCATCCTTCGAGGTGTCGACATACGCCGCGATCTGCCAGCGGCCATGCGGTGCCGTGTTGCGCAACTGGACGGGCCAGGTTGCCGACCCGGCAGCCGGCGAAGCACCGGGGACCGTGGTACGGGCCACCTCCATGCCGTCTGGCCGCATGGCGACAAGCGTCAACGGCGCCGTCACTGCTGCACCGATCCGATCGCGCAACATGGCGACAGAGCGGATCGTTTCGCCGGGACGGTAAACGCCGCGCTCCGTGTAGAGATATGCATCGATCGGCCCCGGCGTTTCGCGCCCCGCCACGCCGCGATCCGTGAGATCGAAGGCGGGACGCCGCAGATCGAGAAAGCTGAAATCGCCATTGTCGCCGTACGCCATGACGACGACCGGCTCATCGCCACCTTTGCCGTTGAAAAACCCGGCATCGAAATCTGCGCGGCCATCCGAATTCGTGGTTTGCGTTGAGACCACATTGTTGTCGCGCGCCACGAGCGTGAGCTTGATTCCGCTCAAGGGCCTTGCGGTCGCATAGGAGCGTACGAAAGCCGCAAGCCCGTTCGCGCCCTGGAAGGTGGTGATCGCCATATCGGAATCGATCACCCACTGTGACGCGAGCTGCTCGGAATATTCGTTCTCGTCGTCGCTCGGCTTGGCGTTCGCCTTCGCCCAATCCTGTGCCATGAGCACATAGGCGCCGGGCGGCTTACCTTTCAGGATGTCGCGAATCGGGATGAGCGTGATCACGGTATCGTTCTTGACGTTGCGGACGTCCATCGCGCCTGACCACACGATCTGGCCCTGGTTCTGCTGCAGCTGCCGCGCGTCATAGGAGTAAAGCGTCGTCTGATCGACCACGCCGGATTCGATCTGCGACAGCAGCCGGTCGCCGACGCGCACGATCTTCAGCTTCAGCTTGTCGACATTCACCGTGGTGACGGGAACACCCTCGGCATTGTCGCGCGGCAGCACGATGCCACCGGCGAACCGGACCAGCGAAGGCTTGTCCCGCAACTCCACGGAAACGGTTTCCGCCTCCGTCAGCTTCTCGCCGGTTTTGGCGGGAAGGCCCTTCTTCAGCGTTACAGAGTAGGTGCTGTTGAAGCTGAGGCCCGCGATGCAGATGCGCTGGTCGAGCGTCCGGACCACAATGCGCGTTTCCGGATCGATGGAAACGTAATCTTCGTAATGCGTTCGGCCGGATTGATCGAGGTAGCGGGTGAAGACGAGGCAGGCTTCCGGTTGCGGCTTGGTGGTGTCGATCTCGAGCCTACGGAAGGCGAATTCCGGGGCCGCCGCCATCTGCTCCGGCGTCATGGTGCCGGTGATTTTCGCCACGCCACCCTGAATTCGGCTCAGGAAGCCCCCGGGCGCATTCTTGGCACCCAGAAAGTACAGCGCGCCAACAACCACGACGACAACCGCAGCGGCGATAGCGCCGCCGATCACCAATATCCGGCGATTCATAAGGTCCCCCTTCGACACGCTCCAATTTCGAGCGCCCGATGCCAGACTACGCCCGCGCGCGAACCCCGGCAATCGCGAAGAGATTTTGTCGACAATTTTGGCGGCTTGGTGACGCGAGAATGGAGAAGCTGCGGCTACCTCAGATCATTCTGCGGGCGCGGGCGACATCCGCGCGCGGATATTGCGGACGATCGTCGCGCGAAACGTGAGGTACTGCACGACAAACAACCCGAGTTGGAGCGCGAGCGGCACGAAGGAGGTGTACCAGGCCCAGATCTTCGGGCCCCACACAAACGCCACGTACAGATTGGCGAAGCAGAGGCCGAACACTAACGCCGACCAGACGTAACCCCAGGCAAGAATTGTCCGCGGCGCGACATTCTGCGTCACGATCGGCGGGAGGTAGCGGCCCATCCAGTTCGGCTTCAACATGACGCAGCCGATGGCGAACGCGCCGATGCTGGGCTTGACCATAACAAAGCGTGCATCGTTGGTGATTATCGAGGCGGAGCCAAGGACCACGACCAGCCCGAGGCTCGCCCATTGCATGAGATCGGGACGTTGTTTTCGAAGAAATAAAATCCCGATTTGGCCTATGCCGACTGCGATGCCTGCCGCGACGCCCACTCGAATATTGCCGGTCGCGAGATAGAGACCGACGAAGACAATCGTCGACAGGAAATCGAGCGCGATCGGCTGGAAGGCTCTGAGAAAATTCGTCATCTCAGGCGGCCCGGTCTCCAGTTGCCGTGGAAACCGAACGGCACGCGGCGCGGCAGTTTCGCCACGCCGATCGGCCCGCTAACGACATCCGTTGCATCGAAGACGACAAAGTCACTGCGGTTTTCGGCGCCACGGTAAACCACCGCCACCAGCCAGCCATCGCCTTCAGCCGCGTCTGCCGAGCGCGGCACAAACACCGGCTCGCCCGGCGCATCGGTGGCTGGGAATTCATAGACGGATTTCTTTCCCGTCTGGTGATCGATATGGGCAACGCTGTCGAAATACACTTGGCCGTCGTCGCGCGAATTCCCGGCGAAGTAGCCGTGGCGATAGGAAAGGCCTGCGCGCCGCTCATCCAACCGCGGGAATTCGCCGGCGAGGTCGTCGATGTATTCGCGCTTTATCGCATTGGTGTTATCCGAGAGGTCGAAAGTCCAGCGGGCAAGCCGCGCCGACGCATCCTTGCCGCGCGAGCCGTCCGCGTTCGGGAACAGCGGCGCCTGCTCATATTGCATCACGTCGGCATAAATCCGGTCGCCGTCTTCCCACATGTTCATGGGATGGAACACGTAGCAGGGATCGGTGGTGAACCAGCGGATCGAATCCACGCCTGCATCGCGGCGCATGATGCCCACATGCGAGCCCTTTTCCGGCTCCCACGCGAACGCCGGGCCGCCACCCATGACGCGCGGCAAACTGCCCGTCAGGGGCAGCACCGGAAAGCCGACATAATTCTTCGTCACGAAGAAATCGTGGATCATGCTGCAGAACGGCGCCTTGAACAGATCGAGGCGCGTGAGCCTGCCTTCGCGGTTCACGACGCCATAGGCGATCTCATCGGTGAAAAACGTCTCGCCCACAGAATAGCCGAAGAACACCAGCTCGCCGGTTTCGGGATCGATCTTGGGATGGGCGGTGAAACGGTTCGCGCGTCCCGCGTACGGGGTGTAGCCCCGCGTGGCGAGCGATACGGGATCGAGTTCAGTGGGCTGGTGCGCCTCTTCGAGAGCCAGCAGCCGTCCCGCGTGCCAGATGATGTTGGTGTTGGCCACGCCGCCTTCCTTGCCGATCACGCTCGGATCGCTCGTCATCGGATTGCCGAAGGTGCCGTAAAGCGATCTGCCCGCCGTGTGCTCCGCCTGCCATCGCGGAGTGCGCACATAGCGGTTGCGATACGAAACCTTGCCGTTTGCAACCGTGAATCCGTGGATCATTCCATCGCCATCGAACCAGTGATGGTTGGGATCGCGCGGCTCGAACTGCGGATTGGGCCCATTTCGATAAAGCGCGCCATCGAGCTCGCGCGGAATCTCGCCGGTGATCGGCAGATCGGCGAAATCGTCTTCGCTGCGGACCGGCGCGTAATTGCCGGAGAGGTACGGACTGCGAGAGTCCCGGTTTTCCGCGGACGTTGTTTTCGCGATTTTCGTGCCCCCTGCCCCTTCCTCTCCCCTTCCGCTCTGCGGGACAGACGGTTGTTTTTCGATTTCTTGCGTCGCGCTCATAATGACCTCCTTCCCAATCTGTAATTTATCTTGTAAATTTATATTGTAAGACTATGCTTCGCAAGAGCCAAATGCGATTCGTAGCGGAAAAACCATGCCCCGTGAGCTAACTGCTTCGGAAATCGAGGATTTCCGCGACAAGCTTTGCGATGCTGCCCTCCAGATCTTCGCCGAAAAGGGCGTGGAGGGCCTGACCCTGCGCGAGGTGGCGGCGCGGCTGGGCGTAAGCCCGATGACTCCCTACCGCTACTTCAAGGACAAGGAGGACATCCTCGCGGCCATCCGCACGCGCGCCTTCAACGACTTCGCGCAGGCGCTCGAGAACGCGGTCAAGCGCGGCAAGGATGCAGTGGCGAAATCGGAAGCAGCCGGCAAAGCCTACGAGACCTTCGCCTTCACCCATCCGGAAGCATACCGGGTGATGTTCGATGTGGCGCAGGAGGACGATTGCGAAGACGACCCGGCGCTCGCCCGCGCGATCGAGCGCGCCAGCGCGACCATGAGCGCGCATGTAAAGGAGCTGGTGAAGGAAGGCGCGTTCGATGGCGATCCCGAACTGATCGGTTACGTCTTCTGGGCCGCGATCCATGGCCTAGTGACGCTCAAGCTCTCCGGCAAGTTCACCCGGCGCTACAGCTTCAACAAGGTCCGCCGCGAAACCTTCCGCGCGCTGATGCAGGGATTCTTGAAGCAGCAGCAGTTGCAGTAGCGCTTTACTCAGGCGCAAAACGAGATGTGGCTATGATACCAGAGCATATGCGAGCCAGACGTTGCTCGAATTCGCGCAGCACCTTCGGCATCGCCGCCTCAACGAATGCCCAGCTTCCAACGTTCGACAACCTGTCCGCGCGCGTGCGGATCAGTAACCAGACGACGGGTTTGTCGGTACGCGCGGCAAACCGCTCAACGACTCCGCGCTCATGATTCCCCCTTCTCGCAGACAGCCTGGAATGCCGGCGTCGCGCTGGCGCCGCCACGTTGGTGCCAATCTGGCTGGGTACACGCGGTCTGTGCTATACTAGACGCGTGTCTCAGGACGGGGGAGAATTATGCTCGAGACAATCACAGAGAATTTTCGGACAATTCTCGCTGGCGCGCTTGTGTTCACTCTGTCTCTGACGGGCGCAGGCGCTGAAACATTCAAAGTCATTTACGCATTTAAGGGTGGGAGCGACGGGGGCCGGCCGCTCGCCGGTCTTACTCGCGACGCGGACGGGAACCTGTATGGAACAACGCAGCTCGGCGGCAGCGCCGATTGCGGCGGCTGCGGCACCGTCTTCAAAATTGCACCGGATGGCACCAAGACGGTTCTCTACTCCTTCGTTGGGGGAAGCGACGGCGCATTTCCGTCTGCGACATTGATTCGCGATGCGCAAGGCAATCTCTACGGGACCACGGTACAAGGCGGAAACGATTGCCACGTGAAGAAAGGCGGATGCGGCACAATCTTCAAGATCGCGCCGGATGGGCATGAAACGGTGCTCTACGCATTCAAAGGCCATGGTGATGGCGGCCTTCCCTATTCCAGCCTGCTCGCCGACGCCGCCGGAGACCTTTACGGGACGACATATGAAGGCGGCGACTTCAACGCCTGCTACAAGGGCTGCGGCACCGTATTCAAATTGCACCCGGATGGCCGCGAGAAAACGCTCTATACGTTTCATGCGAGCAGCGATGGCGGTTATCCCTATGCCGGACTAATCCGGGACGGCAGTGGTAATCTGTACGGCACGACGTCGGCAGGCGGTGGTGCCATCGCCTGTGGAACGATCTTCCGGTTGACACCCAAGGGATCTGAAACAGTGCTTTACGATTTGCTCGAAAGCGACGGCTGCGGCCCGGCGGCCAGACTCTTCGCCGACAACAGCGGAAACCTGTATGGAACCGCGGAGCACGGCGGCTATCAGGGCAATGCGGCGTGCGGCGGCTATTATCCTTATGGTTGCGGCACCGTGTTTCGACTCTCGCGCAAGGGCGCCTTCAAGGTCCTCCACGCCTTCCATGCGAAAGACGGAGACGATCCGGTTTCGGGGGTGGTGATGGACGCACAAGGCGATCTCTACGGGACGACCACGCTTGCGGGCGATGTCGATGCCGGAACGCTTTATAAAATTTCAGGACGCACAAGAACGATTGTGCACATGTTCAAAGCGCAGGACGACGGTGCGTTTCCGTTCGGCGATCTCACCATCGACGATGCAGGAATTCTCTACGGCACTGCTGCCGGCGGCGGCGATCCCACATGCGGTTGCGGAACGGTGTACGCCGTCACGCCATAGTAGCAGCGCGCGTCAAATTGATTGCCTGGGCCTTGGGCTCTTTGGCCCTTGGCATAAGCATTCCCTTGTGATGCGGAGAAATCATGCGAGAGACCGTACCAGCGGGCCGGCGCGCGAAAACTTCGCCCGTTGCGGTAGCGCGGTGTGCCTGCGGGACGGTGAAAATGGAGATCGATTATCCTGCGTTCTGGGCGTGGCACGACCATTCGGAATCCGGCCGCCGGACGCATGGTTGTGCGTATGCGACCTATATCGGGACGTGGCGGAAGCGCTTTCGCGTTGTGAAGGGCGCGAAACACGTCCGCCGCTATGAAGACAGGCAGGCGGGCGCCACGCGAACGTTCTGCGGCACCTGCGGAACGCCGCTCACACTCGAACGCGCGCGCGCGCCCAAATGGGTGAATATTCCGCGCGGGCTTTTCGAAACGCGCACAGGCCGCGAGCCGCGCTATCATCTCGCGCTGGCCGAAGCCCCGGAATGGGCATACCGTGGCGAGAAGCTTTCGCCGCTCAAGGCTTATCCCGGCGTGATGTGGGAGCGCCCGGGGCAAAAGAAACCGCGGCGGGCCAACAATTCCGTCGAGAGCCCGCCCACGGGTTTCGAGCCGCCGGTGTGATATCCTCATCGTCTGTGGGGCTGTGATAGACGAGCGCAACTGCAAGCATTAGCGTTGGCTGCACGGTCAATACGCTGGGAGGACAGCGCAAATGTGCCCTGGATCAGCGGACAACTGGCGATTGTATAAGCACATGCTTCGAGGAACGACGGCACTGTACATCCTTGCTGGTCTCGCGCTTGCCGGCGCCACTGCGGCCGCGCCGAACACCAAGACGACGCTCACCTGCGACGGCCAGTGGCACACGGTGCGTGCCGTCGATGTCACGCAAGACTACGGCGATTTCGATTCGCTGAACGCCGTGAGCGGGCTCTCGTCTTCCGATGTTTGGGCAGTGGGCCAATACCATGATTTCTCCGGCACCGATTACGATCAAACACTGGCCGAGCACTGGGACGGCGCGAGTTGGAAAGTGATCTCTACTCCGCCGCCTTCGCGTTCGATCAGCATACTCTTCGGCGTTTCTGCCTCTGGTCCCAATGATGTATGGGCCGTTGGTTACGAGCACGATGTCGGCGAAACCTATCGCACGCTGATCGAGCATTGGGATGGAAGGGCGTGGACGATTGTGCAGGATGGCACCCAGCAAGGCTGGCTCAGCAGCGTCGTCGCAATCGGACCGTCTGATGTCTGGGCCGCGGGATCAACGGATTACATCGGCAGCGGCCTGGTCGAGCATTGGGACGGGAAAACATGGACGGCGACGCTTATTGCCGATGGCGTTTTCCTGCGAGGCATTGCGGCGATCAATTCTTCCGACGTCTGGGTTGTCGGACAGCGGGCGCGCAACGGCAGCGGGGACCACACCTACGCCGCGCATTTCGACGGCGGGAAATGGACCCGCGTCCATACGCCAAGTCCGCTCAGACAGCACGATATCGACCAGAACTGGCTGACTTCCGTGGCCGCCCCGGCTTCAAACGATGTGTGGGCCGTGGGCGTAACCCGCGATCCGGACTATGGAATCCCGGACCGCACGCTTGCAGAACATTGGGATGGCAGCGCTTGGCATGTCGTTCACACGCCAAAACTGCGCCAGACGGGCAATGATTTCTGGGGCGTTGCGGCCGCGGCGCCGAATGTGTGGGCGGTCGGTTCGGTTGGAACCGATCCCAATTTCGCCCCGCTCGGCGAAATGTGGGATGGAACGTCGTGGTCTCGAGTCAAGACCCCGTCTCCGGGCTCTCTACTGAGCGTGTCAGCGATTCCAGGGAGTCTCGACCTCTGGGCGACAGGAAACCGCGTAAAGCAGGATCTTTATATTGGCACCCTCGTCGAGCACCTGTGCACCACCGACAACTGAGGACTACCGGTTTTAGGCGCGCGAGGCTGTGCGGGTCGGCGGCGTCTTGCCGACAAAATCGACAGGGATTCCTTTTCGCACCGCTCTTCCCAGCACTTCCGCATCCCAGTTCGTGAGGCGCACGCAACCATGCGAGGCGGTTTTTCCGACGAGATCCGGATCCGGCGAGCCATGAATGCCGTAGCCGGAGCGATTCAGCGCGATCCATGTCGTGCCCACCGGATTGTTGGGCCCCGGTTTGATTGTGAGGCGTCCGGCGTGCTTGGGACCGAAGTGCAATTTGCTAGGATCGTAGTGGTAGGCCGGATTGTGCGACACGTACACGACCTCCGCCGTTCCGCTTGGCGCCGGAAGCTCCGTGCTTCCCACCGTGGCCGGAAACATGGCTGCGAGATTCCCGTCCTCACCATACGCGCGGACCTGGTTTGTCGACTTGTCCACTTCGATGCGTGCCACAGACGGCAAAGGACTCGTTGCCGGTTGAGCCACGATCAGTGTCGTTCCCGCCGCTGAAAAGTCCGCCTGCGGATTGAGTTCGCGCAAAAGCTCCGGACTCATATGAAATTTCTCCGCAAGCTCTTCCTGCGGGTTGCCGTAAGCGGGTGCATTGAGGGCTGCGAGCTTTCGGAAATCGTGGGGAACCGATCCGATGAACGGCCCCGTCTCGTCCTCCTGCGTGATTGTGTAATTCTGCAGCACGGGCGCGCGTCCATTGCGCGTGAGCGAATCCGCAAGCGCAGTGTCGATTTCATCCGGATTCGGCAAGCCATTGGCTTGCTTGTAGGCCACAACCGCGGCTCTCAAATTCTTGCCGTAGCGGCCGTCAATTTCGCCGGGCGAAAAGTGCGCGCGGCCGAGTAGCACCTGAATTTTGACGAGCAGAGGCCGCGAGGTGGTGTTATTCTGGCCATTCCCGGGACTTGCATTTTCGATCCTCTGCCCGATATCCGATGATGCGGCATTCTGATTGAATGATGCAGCCGGGCTGCTGACCTGTTTTGCGGCTCCTGCGGCGTGTGCTTGGCTAGCGGCCACCAACAGCGCTATCCCACAGATTGCCTTGTGAAAATCCACGAGAGAGTTCCTCTGAGCATCGTATGAACAAGTGCCGATTTGACTTGTGGTTCCATTTGCGGCTGGCGGCCGGAATCGCCGCACTTATCTTTTGTGCGTTATTGACGTTGGCGCGCCCGGCATCGGCGGGAGAAACTCCGTGCTTCGCCGGTCCGCGCGACGTCGCGGCCCGCAATCAAGCCGCTTTGCATACGCTGCCGGTTGCGCCGTTTGGGCGACAGGAAGCGGGCTGGGCGATCTACGCACCCCTGATAGGCAACGAGATCGGGGTTGGCTGCAGCGTCGATACGCCGGGCTTTGCGCGGGTTCTCGCGGCATGGCAGGGCAAGCACGGGCTGGTCGCTTCCGGTGCTGTCGACGCGCAAACGCTCTTGCTGCTGAAGGGCCTGTGGCAAGCCAAACGACCGTTCATTTTGAACAGCCGGCATGGGGGCTGTCCGGCAGCACCGGCGGAGCGCGCGCTCGCGCGCGCGGCTGCTTCAGAAAGCTACGGCGGAAAAACAATTCTGCTCCAGCCGCAGGCACTCGCGGCTTACCGTCAAATGGCAGCGGCTGCGCGTGGCGAGGGACTGATTCCATCCAACTCGAGTCTCTTCACCATCTTTTCCGGATTCCGCAGTCCTGCGTATGACGGCGCGCGTTGCGCACGCCAGCATAATTGTCAGGGGCTCGTGCGCGCCTCGTGTTCCGCGCATCGCACCGGCTTTGCCATGGACGTCAATCTCGGCGCAGCGCCCGGGTTCACGCCGGATTCTTCGGCGGACACCAACCGGCTCTATCTCGCGCAGACGCCACTGTACCGCTGGCTCGTTGCCAACGCGGCGCGCTTCGGATTCGCGAACTACGCCTTCGAGCCGTGGCATTGGGAATATGTCGGCGTCTCCAGCCTCCGTGCCGCCGCCGGCCTTTCATTGGCCCAACGGGTGGCGGTCTCCCGCTAACGCAAAACGTCTCGCCCTGGAAAATGCCGAGGTCCGTCCGCTCCGGCCGTGAGATTCATTGTTGCGCCCCGCGCTGGGTGACAGCACTTGCGCATCTCTGCTAGGCTGCCCAGGCGAACGGGAAGCCCGGAATGAGGTGCAAGCGACCAGGGAGGATCGAGCGATGCTGGCCGAACCTTTCGGGCTGGCGTCACGCCATTCTGCTGTTCGTTGCCAGCGCATTCCTGGTGCAAAGCTTCGTCACGCAGACGCACATCCATCCCCTGCCGGTTCTGTCCAAAGCCGTGGGCATTACCCTTCTTCAGCCCGGAGCGGGAAAGGTCGCGAAGGACGATCAGCGCGGGCCATCGCGCGACAAGCTTCCGGGCAGCGACGACGCCGCCAAATGTCCGCTGTGCCAGGCCGTGGGATTTTCCGGGCAATTCGTGTGGCCCACAGCCGCTGCTTTTCTTTTGCCGGCGCAAGCCGCGTCCATCGTTCCGATCGCGGCCACCGTTCTCCTCGCGCACGAAACAGATTCCCATAGCTGGCGCAGTCGGGCACCGCCAGTTCTCTAACTCGATCACGAAGCACGGCCGCCGAGCGTAACTGCGTTACGCAAGCCTTGCGGCCATTCATCGCCATTTTCGCTGCTCGCACATGCGGCGGGCTAGCCCCTCGAGGGGAGTTGGAGTTATGAGATTTTCCATTTTGAAGGCGGGCTCGGCGCTCGCGTCTTTGAGCATCCTGTTGCCGGCATTCTGCGCGTCGGCTTTCGCCGACGAGGCCATCGAAGAGGTCACTGTCACCGCGCAGAAGCTGTCGCAGGCTCGCAGCGGTATCCAGACGCAAACCGGCGCATCCACCTACACAATCACGTCCAGCCAGATCGACTCGCAACCTGGCGGGGAAAACACGCAGCTCAACCAGGTCGTGCTGCAGGCGCCGAGCGTGGCGCAGGATTCCTTCGGCCAGTATCACGTGCGGGGTGAGCACGCCGCCCTGCAATACCGGCTGAACGGGGTGATTTTGCCGGAAGGCATCAGTGTGTTCGGGCAGACGCTCGATCCGCGGCTCGCCGGCTCCGTCACGCTGATTACCGGCGCGTTGCCGGCAGAGTACGGCATCGTTACAGGCGGCATCGTCGACATCCGGACGAAAAGCGGTGTGTTTCAGCCCGGCGGCCAAGTCGGCATCTACGGCGGCAGCCACGGCGAAATCGAGCCGAGTTTCGATTACGGCGGTTCGGCAGGTTCATTCAATTACTTCGTTTCCGGCGATTATCTGACGAACACGCTCGGCATCGAGTCGCCGGACGGCAGCGCCGATCCGCTGCATGATCGCACGACACAATATCACGGCTTCGCCTATCTGGAAGACATTCTGGATGAGCACAGCAGCATCAGCGCGGTGCTCGGCGTTTCAAACGCGCGCTTCGAGATCCCCAACCAACGCGGGCTTCAGCCGTCCGGTGTCGATGGCATCACGGGCCTTGGGCCCAATGGCGTGCTCCTCGTGAACGGGCAGGACATGTTCCTCAGCAACAATGTCAATGAGCGCCAGCGCGAGATCACCGACTATGGAATCCTGAGCTACCTGCACAGCGAAGGCCCGGTCGATTTCCAGGTCTCGCTGTTTGGGCGCTATTCCAGTCTCGGCTTCGGGCCCGATCCGCTGGGCGACCTGTTGTTCAATGGCATCGCGCAGCAGGCGCTGAAGAAGGATTCATCGCTTGGCGTGCAGGCGGAAGGTGCCTGGCACCTCGGCGACACGCATACGATCCGCGGCGGCATGATTCTGCAGACGGAGCGGGCGACCAGCGACACGACTTCGCTGGTGCTGCCGGCCGACTGCACCGACGTCGGCATTCTGCCCTGCACGCAGACGAGGGACGTGCCATTCGCGGTGCCGGACAAGAGTGGGCAGACACAGAACGTCTATAGCTTTTACGTGCAGGACGAATGGAAGATTCTGGAAAACGTCACGATCAATTACGGCTTGCGGTGGGACCGCTACACCGCGTTCAGCAGCGGCGATCAGTTGAGCCCTCGCGTGAACGTAGTCTGGCAGGCGACCGACACGACGACGGTTCACGCCGGTTACGCGCGCTATTTCTCGCCGCCGCCCTTCGAGCTGATCGCGACGGAAAGCGTCACGAAATTCCTCAACACGACGGCCGCGCCGAGTTCGACAGTCAACGACACGCCGAAGGCAGAACGCGCCAACTATTTCGACGCCGGCGTAAGCCAAAAATTCGAGGCGTTCACCTTTGGCGTGGACAGCTACTACAAGATCTCGAAGAACCTGATCGACGAGGGCCAGTTCGGCGCGCCGATCATTCTCACGCCGTTCAACTACCTGCGCGGCAAGCAGTACGGCATCGAATTCACCGCCGATTATACGACGGACACACTCGTTGCCTATGCGAATGTCGGACTTGAGCACGCGGTGGGCAAAGACATCGTCTCCAGTCAATTCCAGTTCAGCCCGGACGATCTCGCCTACATTGCCGATCACTACATTCACTTGGATCACGAGCAATATCTGACGATTTCCGCCGGTGCGTCGTACCTGGTCTGGAACGCCACGCACATTTCCGCCGACCTCCTGTATGGGTCCGGCCTGCGCAAGGACGGCGCCGTGCCGAACGGCTTGCATGTGCCCGGCTACACGCAGGTGAACGCCGGTATCACCCACGATTTCGATCTCGGTGATATTGGAAGCCTGACCGCGCGGCTCGATGTCATCAATGTGTTCGACAACAAATATGAAATCCGCGACGGCTCCGGCATTGGCGTCGGCGCGCCGCAATGGGGACCGCGGCGCGGATTCTTCCTTGGGCTGTCGAAGTCGATCTGATGCAAGTGGAGGGTGCGTTCACGCGCACCCTCTTTCAACCGAGCGGTTCAAAGCCCGCCGCGGTGACGGCGCCCGCCCCGTCCGGCGCCTCTTTCGGACAAGGCCGTTTTGCAGGTATCCGAAAGCTGCGCCTGATGGTTTTGCAGACAATCCCGCCGTTCCCGGCCCCGCTGACCTGCGCAGTATTGCTGAATCTCCGTCGCGCAGGCGCGCCTTAGTCCATGCCGCTCGCCTTCGGCCTTCTGATTTTGATTCTTGTTCGTCTGCTGATTGCATGCGGCAAGGCCGACGCAGAGCAGAAACATTGCGGAAGTGATGCCGAGGCGCTTCATCTGGAGGTCCTTACGATCGCATCAGAGGAGAGTGGGCGAAATCCTGGTAGTGCCTGCGGATGGTGGGCGGTACTGGGATTGAACCAGTGACCCCTACGATGTCAACGTAGTGCTCTCCCGCTGAGCTAACCGCCCTGCCGTGGCAGGCGCGCAGCTATACCTCTCGCCTTGTGTTGCTGGCAAGCAGCAGGGAGCGTTCGTCTTGGCAGTTCGAATTCAACCTGCTGCGTTTTTCAGAGTGAACCTCACCGCAGCCTGAACCGTCCCGGCAGCGGGCTCTCCATTGCGGATCGCCGGCTTGTAACGCCAGTGCTCCTTCACCCACTGGACAGCCGCTTGGTCGAGTTCATCGATTCCGCTCGAGCTTGCAACCGAGGCATCTGTTACCTCGCCCGACGCCGAAACCGAAATGCTCAAGGTCACGGTGCCTTCCTTGCCAAGCCGCCGCGCAACCGCCGGATAGGGTGGGGTCGTGTGCGTGGATGTGATTCCGGTGGGTCCCGAATCGGGAACTGCCGGCTTGGCAGGTGGCGGTGGAGGCGCGGGTGGCGCGATGGCCTGCGGCGGAGGCACAACTTTCGGAGGAGGCGTTACCTGCTGCACCTGCTGGATTGGCGCCGGCGGCGGCGGCGTTGCCACCTTGATATCAGGGGGCGGAATGTAGGCGGGCACGATTTTCGGCGGCGCCTGCAATTTCACTTCTGGGGTTGGCGGCGGCTTTTCTTTCGGCGGAGGGGTCTGAACGATTTTCGCTTCAATTAGTTTGGGTACGGATTTTACGATCTTGATAGCCAGTCCATTCGCCAACGCCCAGATGGCGATCACATGGAGCGCGCCGACGAAGCCGATGCCGATATACCTGCCTGTGCGTGATCGTGTATCCGGAAGTGGATGAAGTCTTGCACCGGGATTATCCATTAGCTACTCCGGCCCCCTCTCTGGTTGATCAACAAAAGTCCTGCGCAAATGAGAGATTTGCTGGCGCGTAGGGCGCAGGGCCTCTTTTCAGAACGCAGAAAGCGCGATCGGTTCCGGATTCAGCACGCAGGTTTTTTTCTGAAGCCTAAGCGGCAATCATGCGTTCAACTTCTTGCACGATCTCCCGCAGGTGAAAGGGCTTCGAAAGCACCTTCGCCTGCCGTGGTGCCTGCGACGATGGGTGAAGGGCGACCGCCGCAAATCCTGTGATGAACATGATTTTGAGTCGCGAATCCATTTCGGCTGCGCGCTTGGCAAGTTCGATGCCGTCCATTCCCGGCATCACAATGTCGGTGAGCAGCAAATCAAAGCGCACGGTTTTCAGACGCTCAAACGCCTCGGAGCCGTCGCCGAAATCAAGCACCTCGTGCCCTGCCTTGGCGAGCGCAGCCGCGAGAAAGCGACGCAACGATTCGTCGTCCTCTGCAAGCAGAATGTGTGCCATCGTGAGCGGTACCCCCGCGGCGGATAAAAGCCTATAAAACGGCGGGCGTAAATGCGAAGTAGGCGGACCGCCGCAGGGGGAGGACTGTTGATTGCGATGCAATCTGATGATCCACTGTCATAATGGAATCCGGATCAAACCGCCCGATTTTTCCGAGGCAGGACACTTTTTCGTCTGGCTTGGGAGACGCCGTTCTTTCGGAGCTGTACGCTAATCCCTACGCGCTCGTCCGGCCGCCCTCGCAGCGCGCGCCGTTCGTGTTCGCGTCGCCGCATTCCGGTCGGCTCTATCCCGAGACGTTTCTTTTGCAGAGTCGGCTGGACGGGGCGAGCTTGCGCCAATCGGAGGATGCTTTCGTCGATCGTCTGTTTACCGGCGTTGTCCCGCTCGGCGCCCCGCTGCTGGCGGCGCGATTTCCGCGCGCCTATGTCGACGCCAATCGCGCGCCGACAGAACTCGACCCTTCAATGTTCGCCGGCGCACTGAGTATGCCTGTGGACACGGCAAGCCCGCGCGTGAACGCGGGACTCGGCGTTATTCCCCGCATCGTTCGGGATGGCGCTGAGGTCTATCAGGGCCGGTTAAATCCGCGCGAGGGAGAGGAGCGGCTTTCTCGCCTGCATCGTCCGTACCAGAACGCTCTGCTCCGCCTGATCGAGGAAACGCGCGCGCACTTCGGAGCAGCCGTCCTTATCGATTGTCACTCCATGCCGGCCGCAGCAGCGGCGGCAGACATCGTGCTCGGCGATCGCTATGGGACCGCGGCTGCGCACGCCCTTACGCGGCTGGCCGAGGAAGCCTTTCGGGCGTGCGGATTCAGCGTTGTCCGGAATGTACCATATGCGGGCGGATTCACGACCCATCGCCATGGTCACCCACACAAGGGCATTCATGCCTTGCAGGTCGAAGTTAGCCGCGCACTGTATTTGAGAGAAGACCTCATCGCGCCGAACGACGATTTCGATCAAGTGGCAGGAAGACTGTGCATGGCGCTTGCGGAGCTAATGACGATCGACGTCAATCTTCTAAGGCCGCAACTTGGATCTCGGCTGGCTGCTGAGTAGGCTTTGTCTGCCGCTGCCTAGCGATTCTCGGCCCACGCCGCCTGTTCCGTCTCCTCGATCACGATCCTGACGTAGCAGTAACCGAGCACGTAGCGGAACATTCTGCGGCACACACGGCCCCGATAGTTTTCGCGCTCGCCCATGCGGCTGCGCGGAATCTCCACGTAATCGCCAATGGCGGGGATGAGTCCGAATCCAGCCTCTTCGCCCAAGACCAGATCGGCGATGCCGCCGATTTCCTCGGTTTGGGAAGCGCCCTTTGGTAGGTACTGGAAGTCGACCTCGTATTTCACGGCAGCGTCCTCTGTTGCCCGCAGGAAACATCAAGCGGGCAATCTGCGTGATGTCAACCGGCACGTGGTGCGGCGATCCTTCCGTCGCCCCCTTAGAAAAATGGCCGCCTCCGGGGAAGCGGCCAAGTCAGGGAGGAAACGCCCAGGAAGGGCTGTGCGACACACCGGAAAGTCTGTCGCGCCGCAGCAATATGGCATGGTACGCAGCGGCGATGCAAGGTCGGGGTCCGCACCATTTTCCAGAAATAGCGCCGGATTTGCTGTCGTTTTGGCGGTATCACGCCAGCTCGACAACTTTGTGCGTCGCAACAATGTGGCCGGATTTCACAAAACGATTGCGGCATTGCAACAGGACTTTCGCGATCAGCAGGCAGGCAAACCCCAAGGCGGTCCTTGGTGATTCGCTGGTCGGAAGGGCGGCTGAAAGGAGCCTGTGTGAGCGAAACCGTGTTATGGCGCGAGCGGATCGCCACGCAATCTATCCGCCCACTCCTCCAGCAGCATCGGGCAACTTCGCGACCCTCGGGAAGACTACCGCGCCACCATCGCGCGATCTTCGTTTCAGACACCCACCTCGGGACGCGCGGTTGCAAAGCAGAGCTCCTGGCGGACTTCCTTGCGCGCAACTCCTGCGAAACTCTCTTTCTCGTCGGCGATATCATCGATGGCTGGCGATTGAAGCGGCGATGGCACTGGCCCGAATCGCATCAAAGAGTCATCCACGAAATTCTCGGCAAGATCGATGCCGGGGCGCGCGTTATCTATATCCCCGGAAATCACGATGAGGCATTCCGGGATTATTGTGAGCGCTCCATTGCCGGCGTGGAAATCGCGCACGAGGCAATTCACGAAACCGCAGACGGCAAGCGCCTCCTTATCCTGCACGGCGACCGTTTCGATGGCGTGCTCGCCTGCGCGAAATGGCTCGCCCGTCTTGGTGACTGGGCGTACACCATTGCCTTGGATCTAAACGAGATTTGCGGCGCCGTGAGGCGGACACTCGGCCTGCCCTACTGGTCGCTTTCCGCCTATCTCAAACAGAAGGTCAAGAACGCCGTTGAGTACATCTGGCGTTTTCAGGCAGCAGCCGCTCGCGAGGCGCGCACGCGCGGTTATGATGGGGTGGTGTGTGGCCATATTCACCACGCGACAATCGAGCACCTCGAAGGAATCCTTTACATCAATGACGGCGATTGGGTTGAAAGCTGCACCGCCGTTGTCGAAGATGCGACCGGGCACTTGGAGATTCTCCGCTGGTCTGCATTCGACGAGAGGCGTGGCGCGGTTCCGGACATGATCTCGAACGGGGAACTCGCAACCGCTTCCATCTAACTCGCACATGAGTGCCGGAAGCGTCCCGGCGCCGCGGCCGCATGCTTCCGCCGCGAAGATCGTCCGGCTACTGATCGTCACGGACGCGTGGGCGCCTCAAATCAACGGCGTGGTGCGCACGCTTGAGACACTCGGGCGCGACCTTACAGCCATGGGGCACGAGGTGCGCTATGCCACACCGGAAAGCAGCTTCACCGTGCCCATGCCGACCTATCCCGAAATCAGGCTTGCGCTATTTCCGCGAAAGAGCCTCGAGAAATTGATCGATGAATTCCGCCCGACGGCAATTCATATCGCGACGGAGGGATCGCTGGGCTTGAGCGCGCGCGCCATTTGCCTGAAGCGCAAACTGCCGTTCACCACATCCTTTCACACGCGTTTCCCGGAGTACGTGCACGCGCGTGTTCCGTTCATTCCAGAGCGTGCGATCTACCGCGTCTTGCGCTGGTTTCATCGGCCTGCGGCGGCCATGATGGTGGCGACGCCGTCGCTCAAACGCGAACTCGAGGGCCGCGGCTTCGCCAACCTTCGCCTGTGGTCCAGAGGTGTGGATGTCGAAGCCTTCAGGCCGGTTCACGAGCTGACCCTCCCGTTCCCGCGGCCGATCTGGCTGTATGTTGGCCGCATCGCGGTCGAAAAGAACATCGAAGCATTCCTGGCACTCAATCTTCCCGGTACGAAGGTGCTGATCGGCGACGGACCCGCGCGGGCAATGCTGGAACGCCGCTATTCGGGCGCCCGATTTCTTGGTCCGAAGCTCGGCCAAGACCTTGTGCAGCATTATTCGGCCAGCGACGTATTCGTCTTCCCGAGCCGGACGGACACGTTCGGCCTGGTGCTCCTGGAAGCGCTCGCCTGTGGCGTTCCCGTCGCCGCTTTCCCAGTCCAGGGGCCTCTCGATGTCATCGGTGATTCCAAGGTGGGTGTTCTCGACGAAGATCTTCGGCGGGCCTGCATTTCGGCCCTGGAGATCTCCCATCAGGACTGCCGGAATTTTGCGTTGAGCCGCTCCTGGCGCGCATGCACACAACAATTCCTGTCGAATCTGCCGGAGTGCTATGCCGAAAGGCCGGCGGCCTAGCCTTCCCTCCCTGTCGTGATAATTTCCCAGTCCCGAGTCGCCATTTTCATGTCCATGAAGCCTGAACAGAACCGCGGCCCCTGGCTTGCGCCCCCGGAATTCTTGTTCCTCGGGGCGGTGATGCTTTGCTGGGCTCTGTTTGTGATCTGGCTGGGCAAGGACACCTCGTGGGATTTCCGGAACTACCATTGGTATATCCCGTACGCATTCCTGAACGGGCGCTCCGGGTTGGATGTCTCGGTCGCCCACCAGGCGACCTACTACAATCCGTTTCTCGATATTCCGTTTTATCTGCTCGCGACGCACACTCGTTCATGGATCGCGCTCGGCGTATTGGGCGCAGTTCAGGGCGCGAATATCGTGCCGCTCTACATCATCGCGCGATCCGTTTTGAATATCCCGCAAAAGCAGCTGGTCTCAGGGGCTGTGGCATTGTTGTGCGTGACCGGCGGTTTGAACGTCGGCCTCACAGGCGCAACGTATTACGACAACGTGCTGAGTCTTCTGCTGCTGAGCGGGCTTGCGCTCGTGGTCGTCAATCGGCAGGCCTTGCGGGATGGGCCGCTGGGGCGTGTTTGGCTCGTTTGCGGCGCCGCGGGATTGCTGGTCGGAAGTGCCGTCGGCTTGAAACTGCCCGAGGCGCCGTTTGCCATCGGCCTCGCCGCTGCCGCTCTGGCGATACCCGGCAGTTTGGGGCATCGGCTAACGCGCATAGGCGCGGTGGCGCTCGGTGGATTTCTGGGCGCCGCCCTGTTTGCCGGCTACTGGTTCCTGAAGCTTTACCGTGAGACCGGCAACCCGCTGTTTCCCTATTTCAATCAATACTTCCAGTCGCCGCTCGCACTCCATGCCTCCTATCGCGATACGCGTTTCATCCCACACCGGCTCTCCAAGAGATTGCTTTTCCCGATATTGTTTTCCCTCGATTGGCGAGTTGCGGACGATTTGCCCTTCCAAGACATCCGGGTCGGCGCTGCGTACGTTCTCGGAATTGCGACGCTTCCGGTCGCCCTCTTTCGCCGCCGCATGGCCGATCCGATCGTTGATCCCGTTGGCGCTGCCGCGCTGTTCGCCTTTGCCGCCACCTCCTATGTCGTTTGGCTTCTGCTGTTCGGCATTTATCGGTACATCGTCTGCCTCGAAATGCTGGCACCGATCCTGATCGTCGCTGCCGTCGGGCTGTGGCCGATAGGCCGCCGGACCGGATTTGCAATCCTTGCCGTGCTTGCTCTGGCGATCATCGCGAGCACGCGTTTCGGAATTCTCGACAAGGCGCCCCTGGGAGATCCTTACATTCAGGCCAACATCCCGCCCATTCACGATCCGGACCACAGCATGATCCTGATGACCGGTGAGACGCCGATGGGCTATCTTGTTCCCGCTCTTCCCCATCAAATACCCGTCTTGCGAATCGACGGCTGGATGATCCAGCCTGAGGACGGCTCGCTACTGACGGCTCAGACGCGCGCTCGCGTGAAGGCGTTCAAGGGGGACCTGTACGTCATCACCAACGAGTACGAAGTGGGGCGCGCGGGCGATGCCTTGGCAGATTACGGATTGGGGATGCGATGGACGGATTGCCAATTGTTCACGACAAACCTCGGGGGGCCATACCGGTTCTGTCCGCTGAAGCAGATTCCACTGAAAGCCAAGTCATGAGGGGAATTCCCGCACGCGTCGCTGTTCTTATCCCCTGTTACAACGAAGAGGCCGCCATCGGACAGGTCGTGCAGGACTTCCGCGCGGCTCTGCCGGACGCGGATATTTATGTCTATGACAATAACTCGCGGGACCAGACGGCGCTCCGCGCCCGGGAAACCGGCGCCATCGTGCGGAGCGAACCACGCCAGGGGAAAGGCAATGTCGTCCGCCGCATGTTCGCCGACATCGAGGCAGACATTTATGTGCTTGTCGATGGCGATGACACCTATGACGCCGCCGCCGCCCCGCAGCTGGTTCAGACGCTGGTGAACGACGGGTACGATATTGTTTCCGGCCGCCGCGTTGCGGTCGCCCAAGGCGCCTATCGGGCAGGCCATGTACTGGGAAATCGGATGCTCACCGGCCTGACAGCGCTCATGTTCCGAGTGAAGCTTTCCGACCTTCTCACAGGGTATCGGATCATGTCCCGGCGCTTCGTGAAATCGTTTCCATTTACGGCCGAAGGGTTTGGCATCGAGACCGAGCTGACGGTGCATGCTGTCCGGCTGATGATGCCGATCATCGAGGTCGACACGCGCTATAAGGAGCGGCCAGCCGGCTCCGTCAGCAAGCTGAATACTTGGCGCGACGGCTTTCGAATTCTGTTCACGATCACCGCGCTTGTTCGTGAAGAGCGGCCGCTGATCTTCTTTACGGGCATTTTCGTCTTGCTGGCACTGGCATCGCTGATCATCGGAACGCCGGTCGTGCTCGAATACTGGCGGACGGGGCTCGTTCCGCGATTGCCGACGGCGTTGCTCGCGACAGGCCTGATCCTGCTGGCCTTCCTGTCGCTGGCGAGCGGATTGATTCTCGACACGGTGACGCGCGGGCGATGGGAGGCCAAGCGGATGGCCTACCTTGCCATTCCGGGGCCGCAGGGCCTGAATCTTCCGTGAGGTTGGCGAAGCGGGCCGCGACCTCGCGCTTCCTGCGTTTTGCGTTCGTTGGCGCGTGCGGGTTCTTTGTCAATGAAGCCGCCCTTTGGTTGGCGCTGCGCATACTGCACCTTGGCCCGTATTGGGGTGGGCTGTTCTCGTTTTTCGTCGCAGTCACCTTCACGTGGTGGGGCAATCGCGCGCTAACGTTCAGAGAAGGCGCCGCACGGGGCATGGTGGCTATATTCGCAGAATGGATGAGATTCGTCGCCGCGAACGGCCTTGGCTTCGCAGTCAATTATGCGATCTACGCTTCGTTGGTCGGATTTGCGCCCGCGCCCGCGAACAACCCGTTTCTCGCCCTCGCCTGCGGCACGATCGCGGGCCTCGCGGTTAATTTCGCGGCGTCAAGCAGGTTCGTATTCCGCGGCGCGCGGTCAGCCCAGTCGCGATAACGCTTCGACAATCCCGGTGCCGTCCGGCGGATCGATATCGGTTCGAGTCGTCTCCGTCAGGCGCGCCATGGTCATGTAAAAGCCGCAGGTCAGGATAATCTCGACAATTTCCTGCGGCGAAAAGAATTCGGACGCGCGCGCCACCGATTCTTCGCTCGCTTTCACGTTGCGGATCACTTCGCGGGAAAAACCGAGCAACGCCTTTTCCTGCGCCGAGAACACGTCGCTGTCCGTGAGCCCTCCTTCAAGCGCCCCAATTTTCTCCTTCTTGCAACCGGCAGCCTCGGCGATCGGCACATGCTGAACCCATTCGTAGGTTCCGCCTTCCAGCCTCGCCACCAGCAGAATCACCAATTCCCGCAGGGCGGGATCGAGTTTCTGGCGCGCGAGAATATTGCCGCCGAAGCGAATCCCCGAGGTGAAACAGGCAGGCGCATTTGCCCACATGCGGAAGATGTTGAGCTTTCGCGGCAGCCGTTCGAAAGCTTCGCGTGCATCTTCCGGCAATCCCAGGATGTCAGCATAGGGAATCAGAGCCATGTTGATCTCCTCGGAGAGCATTTCGAAGGTGCTTACCTGCCAAGCGGATCGATTTGCGGCGCCACCGTAACGGATTTGACGATCGCGAACACCCGCATGCCGGCTGCGAGTGAAAGTCTTTCGCGGGAGGCTCGCGTAATTCGCGCGACAAAGGGCGTTTGCCCACAGAGCAGCCGCACATCGGCATGGCGCTCGGTCGTCCGTATATCGGTGATGGATCCCGCGAGAATGTTGTTGGCGCTGATTTGTACAGGTTCCTCGATTGCAAGCATCACATCTTCCGCCGCAACGCGGACGCGAAGCCGCATGCCGATCGGTCGCGATAGGAGTGGAACAACAAGAATACCTCCGGCAAAATCGAGGATGGTGATTCCATCCGCGGCATGATGATCGCGAATTTCGGCGTCGAAAACGGTTCCGTATGGCGCGGCACCGGTCACATCCGGCAGGGCCAAATCCGTCAGAACGTCAAACACCGTGCCACTCGCCACGCTACGCCCCCTTTGCATGACGACCACCTGATCGGCCAGCCGCGACACTTCCTCAAGAGAATGACTCACGTAGAGTATCGGCAGGCGTACCGAATCGCGCAGATGCTCAAGATAGGGAAGGATCTCGGCCTTGCGCGCCGCGTCGAGCGCCGCCAACGGCTCGTCCAGCAGCAGAATTTCTGGTGAGGAAAGCAACGCGCGACCAAGCGCGACGCGGCTCCTCTCGCCGCCCGACAGATTCCGCGGTCGGCGCGCGAGCAACGATTCAAGCCCCAACAATTCGACGATGCGATGTATCTCAGGTTCGGTCAGGCGCGACGGAGCGCGCCGCCAGCCAAAGCGAAGGTTCGTCTCGACTGTCATGTGCGGAAACAGCCGTGCCTCCTGGAACACGTATGCTACCCGGCGGTCGCGCGAAGGCACGAAAATTCCCGCGTTGCTGTCGAAAACTGTTCGGCCATTGAGCACGATGCGCCCGTACTCCGGTCGCAGAAGACCTGCGATCGCATTGATGGTGGTCGTTTTTCCCGAACCGGATGGCCCGAACAAAGCCGTCAGGCCAGTTCCCACCTGAAAATTCGCATGCAACGCGAAATCACCGAATGCGTGCCGAACTTCGATGTCAATGCTCATTGGCCGACGAGATGGCGCGCGCGCCGGTCCACGACTTCGGACAGTGTGATGCCCGCGAGCGCGAGCGCGATGGACATGACTGACAACCGGGCGGCTTCGACCTCGCCCCCTGGCGCCTGTAAGGCGCTGTAGATTGCAAGCGGCAAGGTGCGCGTTTCGCCGGGGATATTCGAGACGAAGGTGATGATCGCGCCGAATTCTCCAAGGCTCGCGGCGAAAGCGGTGATCGCGCCGGTGACGATGCCAGGTAGCGCAAGCGGCAATATCAGATTCACCAGCCGATCAGTGCGTCCGGCACCCAGCGTTTCCGCCGCCTCGCCGAGACCTGAATCGATGGCACCGATCGCCAAGCGTATAGCCCGCACCTGAAAGGGAAATGTGATCAGGCCCGAGGCCAGCGCAGCGCCCGTCCAGCTGAAGACGAACCGCAATCCGGCATGCTCAAGCAGCCACGCGCCGACCGGCGCGCGTGTCCCGAAGACGAGCAGCAGCAGATAACCCACGACCACCGGCGGCAGCACCAGCGGCATGTGCAGCGCGGCGTCGATCAGCGACTTGCCAGGAAACCGGCTCCGCGCCAGCGCGGCCGCTGCAAGGGTGGCGAACGGCAAGGCACAGCCGACGCCCGCGGCCGAGACTTTCAGGCTGAGAAGCAGCGCTTCGATTTCAGGCGGGGAAAGGACATCCATGAATGCGGATCGGTGGCGCGGCCCCAACCGATACCACAAATTCAGATCGGTAAACCGCCCAGAGCGAGCGCGGCCGCAAGCGGTCGCTAACGGCTACGGCCGCCCGCCTGACCTGTGGCCGCCGCAGCGCTCTTCGCCGTTCCGCCGGAGCGGGCGTAGATGGTCCAGAGATGGGCGACTGTCTCCGCGGCCGGCTCGTTCTTCACGCTGCCGAATGCCTTGAGTGCCGGGTCTCGCTGGCCTGAAGACAACAACGCGATCCCAAGGGCGATGTTCGCGTCATTCGGATGGCTGAGGCCACCCTTTTTGATCCCTGCCTGGATTGCATTTGCGGCGTCCTGATATTTGCCGTAGCCCCACAGATTCTCTCCGTATTGAACCAGCGCGTCGCCGGTCTTCGCGGTGTTCGCCTGTTTCTCGGCAGTTGCAAGATTCGCCGTGTCCTTCGCGGCCTGCGTCTTCGCCAGATTGAGCAAGCGCGTGTCGCGATCACCCTCGAGCATCTTCACGTCGAAGCCTTTCTGGGCGACGGTTTGTGCCTCGGTCGGGAATTTCAGCTGGATCGCGAGCTGTGTCATCAACTCGTAATCGTCCTTGCTGCGCATGTTCCCGGTCAGATAGCGCACACGATAGATGTCCAAATTGGCGTGGTCCGAGAGACCTCGCGTCGCATCCGCGGAAGCCAGCAGATACGTCCAATACTTCGACTGGCCCTTCAGGATCAGCCGCTCGGCGACCTGCCCTTCGGTCTGCGTATCGCCCTGCTTGCCCGCCGCACTCATCAGAAGCGAAAGAACCTGATCGCTCTCGCCCATATTGCGGAGCATGCGAATCGTCGTGCCGTAGTCGCCCATCAGATAGTGGGCCTGCGCCACGATGATTTGTGCCTGCGCATCGAAGCCGCCGCTCTTGCGAAGACAGTCGGCATCGGCGCCTGCCACGTCGCGGTAGCGGCCCGCATTATAATCGTTGGCGAATTTCGCCTTGCATCCGGTGGCGCCACCGCCGGAGCCCGTCTTCGCAGCAATGAAATTCTTGGTTTGTGAGATCGCTGCCTGTTCGCCAGCGGTCAATCCGCCGACGGATTCCGCTTCGTGCACCTTGGCCATTGCGGCAGCGCCTTTTCCGGCATTCGCCAATGACACGGCGGCCTGCAGCGGCTTGCCAACGGCGGGCCTGACTGTCGCTGCCTGCGCCACGGGCGCGGTGGCAGGAGCGGTTGCGACGAATGCCATGGTGCCCAAGGCGAAGGTTACGCCAACTGCTTGCAAAGTCCTGAGATGCATCGTGTCCTCATTCCACGGAGGGCGGACCGGTCATGCGCATCGCATGGCCGCCCGCAACCCCCCTCACATTCATTGTATGTAAGTGTTGGTATTTACGATTCCGATTTTGACCGCGCCGCGCCGCTGGGCATTCGCCATCACCTTGGCGACGGCGTCGTACTTTGCGAGCCGGTTTGCGGTGATGTGGATCTCGTCCTGCTCTTCAATCGGCTTCTGCCCGATGTTGTAAAAGTAGCTGTCGAGCGTGCCCATGTTCACAGGCGCGTTGTTCCAATAAATCGTGCCGTCAAAGTCGACCATAATATTGTCAACGGTCGGCTGAATGATTTGCTTGGGCGGCGGACCCACTGGCATGTCGAGCTTTACCGCGTGCGTCTGGATCGGCAGCGTGATGATCAGCATCGTGAGCAGCACGAGCATGACGTCGATCAGCGGCGTCGTGTTGATGTCGAGAAAGACATCCTGATCGCCCTCCGCCTTGCCAACATTCATTGCCATGTCAGATTTTCCCTATGGCGAGATCAGAACTGGTGGAGATCAGGGGCCCTGATTGCGCGGTTCGGTCAGGAACCCGATTTTGGGAACGCTGGCCCGCTGCGCGTCGTAAACGAGGCGGCCGACGGCTTCGAAACGAACGTCCTTGTCGGCCCGGATGTGAACTTCCGGAAGCGCCATGCCCGCATTGTGAGCGCGGATCATTGCCTGCTCGAGGCGCTGGATCAGCTCCTGGTTGCTGCCAATCGGCGCATTGTTCCAGTAGATGTTTTCATTCCTGTCGACGGCGAGCACGATGTTCTCGGGCTTGGTTGTCGTGGGAATGTTCTTCGCGTTGGGCAGTACCACCGGAACTGTCTTCACGATCACCGGGATGGTGATCAGGAAGATGATCAGCAGCACCAGCATCACGTCCACAAGCGGCGTGGTATTGATGGTGGTGTTCAGTTCCGCCTCGTCGCTTTCCGGCGACGCTACGCTCATGGCCATGGCGATTTACCTCGTCGTGTTCGAGTCAACGCTCATTTGCCCTTCGTCACCAGGTAGGTCTGCAGGTCGCTCGCGAAGCTGCGCAGCTTCTCGTTGATGACCTTGTTGCGGCGGACAAGCAGGTTGTAGAGCAGCACCGCCGGCACTGCGACTAACAGACCGATGGCGGTCATGATCAGCGCTTCACCGACCGGTCCGGCCACCTTGTCGATGGACGCCTGACCCGCGACGCCGATCGAAATCAGCGCGTTCAGAATGCCCCACACCGTTCCGAACAGGCCGACGAACGGCGCCGTCGACCCCACGGAAGCAAGAAAGGCAATGCCGCCCTGAAGGCGCGCATTGATTTCTTCCAGCTGACGATTGAGCGACATCGCGATCCAGTCGTTCATGTTGACGAGACCCGTGCCGCCGGATGAGGCGCGAACGCCACTTTCCGCAACCGTGCGGAACACGCTGTTCTTTGCGAGCTTGTCGATGCCTTCGTTGAGGTTATTGGAGCTCCAGAAGCGGCGCTCAACCTGACGGGCCTGACCAATCACGCGCGTCTGCTCCCAGTATTTCATGAAGAAAATGTACCAGGTGCCGATCGACATCAGCGCAAGCAAGATCATGACGCCGCGCGCCACCCAATCCGGATGTCCTTGCGGTCCTTCCCACAAGGCGCGAAGGCCATAGGGATTGGCCTTGGGCGTCGCAGCGGCGTTTGGGGCCGGCGGAGGAGCTGCCGCCGCGGGAGCCGGGGCCGCAGGAGCCGGAGCGGCGTTCTGGTCTGCTGCACCCGGTGCTGCCGGCGCCGTTTGATCCGGCGTTGCGGCCGGATTGGCGGTGTTGGGCGTCGCCGGCTGAGTCTGCCCGGCTGGCTGTTGCGCAGCAGGCTGGGCAGACGCCTGGCCGACGGCGATGCCGGACAGGAGAAAGATCGCGGCTGCGATCGCCAGGTGTTTCGAGGTCATTGTTCCAATGCTCCGTGAATAGAATTCTCCAAACGCAAGTACGCTTATCTCCAGATCAACCGGTCAGCTTGTAAGTCACTTTTGTCTGCCACGGCACCGCAACGGGCTGGCCGTTCTGCATTGCCGGCTTGTAATGCCAGTTCTCAGCGCACGATATCGCGCCCTGATCCAGTTCGTCGTGGCCGCTTGATTGAAGAACGTGCGCATTCGTCACGCTTCCGTCCGGGCCGACCGTGAAGCCCAGCAAGACCGTGCCCTCATGACTCAAGCGCATTGCAAGCTGCGGGTATTTACTCTGACATTCGTGCGGGCGGCCGATTGAGGCGGGCGCTGTAATTGCCGGTGCAGCGGGCTTGGGGGGCGCGACGGGAGGTGGCGGGGTGATAGACGTCACCTGCTGAATAGCCGTGGTTGGCGCTTCGGTCTGCAGATTGATATCCGGCGGCGGCACGAAGGGCGGCGGCGGCTTCACCATCTCCGGCGGTGGCGGCGGCGGCGTCTTCGGCAGATCCGGTGGCTTTTCCTTCACCACTTCCGCCTTGATCTCCTCGAGCCCCTTCTGGACGAGGCTGGAGGCAAGGCCGGAGGCCAGCGCGTAGATTGCGACCACATGAATCAGTGCGACAGCGCTCAGGCTGAGCACGCGACGCGGATTGGCCTGTGTGGTCTGGAATGGTCTTAGGTCGTGTGTGGGCTGTTCCATGTTCAAGGGCACCAAACAAAATGAAACCCGGCGCCCCCGCGCCGGGCTTGGTTGTGGACGACCAAGCTCACGCTATCTCTCCCCGACCTGCCGCTGCGGTGACGCGCGATCTCGTTTTCTTGCGGCACATCGTAGTCATGCTTTTCGGCACGGTCCAGCGTCTCTGTCGATAATCGGAGCGGTCGCATAGTGTCTCCCAGCCGCGTCCGCAACACACGGTTTGGCGAGTTCTGAGCTTGCTGGTGACTGCTCAAGTCGGCTTTCCTCGGGTCGGGCGGGCGATTGCCGGCGCCATGTACATGAATCTCCTGCCTTTTCGAGCCCCCTCCGGGAGGCGGCCGAATGCGGCGAATTGTTCCAGATGCGGCCAGCGCGTGGAATCCACATTGCGGTGAGCGTTCGAGGCTCTCCGTCGCGCAGATAATGTTCGATTCACCCGCTCCCCCTTTGCGCTCACGGCCGTTTGACGGCCCAGCCGCGCGTGAATTAGCGTTCAAATCCGCGCGAGGTTCCCGAGAGGGATGAAAGGGAACGCGGGTGAAAGGCCCGCGGCTGCCCCCGCAACTGTAACCGGCGAGCGATCGTCCATCGGCCACTGAGGCGAAACCTTGGGAAGGCGGACGAAAGCGACGGAGCCGGGAGCCAGGAGACCTGCCCCGCGCCGTCGTCCTGTTTCCGGCCGGGGTGCGCCGGGGACTGCGGGCAACCGCCGCGACGACATGAGCGGAGTCGTCGTCGCGGGGCCTGAAATGAAGGTGTTCTATCCAATTTGCTGCCGCCGCGAGACGGCTTCTGGAACCACACCAGGAGAGTCTCATGTCCACTCACTCAATAGTGTTTTTGTCCGTTGCCCTTGCCTCTGCCGCGATCGCGGGAACTTCGGCCGCCCGCGCGGATGATACCCTGGAAGCCGTGGTCGTCACGGCCACCCGGACACCGCAGCCGGCGTCCAAGACAGGAGAGTCGATCTCCGTCATCACGAGCGGCGATCTCGACACGCAGCAGACCGTTGCCCTGACGGACATTCTTCAGGAGGTGCCCGGACTGGACGTCGCCCGCAATGGCGGGCTCGGCCAGACCACCACCATCAGCATTCGCGGCGCGGAAGCAGGACAGACGCTCGTCCTGATCGATGGTGTGCGCATCAACGACCCGAGCACTGTCGACAATGAAGCCGTGCTTGGCGATCTGCTGGTCAACAATATCGACCGGCTCGAGATTCTCCGCGGTCCACAGGGCACGCTTTATGGCAGCGATGCGATCGGCGGTGTGATCGACGTTTTCACCAAGCGGGGAGCGGCATCGCCCTTCGATCTGCGCGCCAGCACCGAAGATGGTTCCTTCGATACATATCGCCTGAATGTGGCGGCAAACGGCACCGCATCCGATGTCGAGTACGGGGCCGCCGCAAATTTCGTTCACAGCAACGGAATCTCCGCGGCCGATTCCCGCAACGGCAATTCAGAAACCGACGGATACACCAATGCGGGGGCGACAGAGAACGTCCGCGTGCACCTGAACAACGCCATGAGCCTGGATTTGCGCAGCTACTACACGAATGCGCGCATCGACTTCGACGACAACTTCGCCTTTGTTCCACCGGACACCTTCGTCGTGGCGGATTCCGGCGCGTATAGCCGAAACACGCTCCTCGCGGGTTACGCCGGGCTGAACTTCGATTTGTTCAACGGTCTTTTCAGCAATCGCGTCGCTGTCATCGGCTCACAAAGCAGGCGCAGCTTTTATGATTCGGCCTTCGATGTGTTGCACAAAAATGGAAGCGACGATGGCGACGCGCATCGGATTGAATATCAGGGTGTGGTCCAGTTCTCGCCGGGGGATCAGCTGACCTTCGGCGCCGAATACCAGCGGATTTCGTTTACAGGAACGACCTTCAGCTCCTTTGCTCCGCCAGCAGCGGATAAAGGGGCTTCGCATGTGGGCAGCTTCTATGCGCAGTATATGACGACACTCTTTGATCAGCTGACGCTCAGCGGCGGGCTGCGCTATGACAGCGACGCGGAGTTCGGTGGCCACACATCCGGAAAAGCCACCGCTGCCTGGTCGCTTAACGATGGCGCGACGATTCTCCATGCCAATTACGGAGACGGATTCAAGGCGCCGACTCTGTTCGAGCAGTTCTCCGAATTCTCCAATCCCTTCCACGCGCTCGCGCCAGAGGTGGCGCTTGGCTGGGAAGCAGGTGCAAGCCAGAAACTGCTCAACGGTCGGGTGGTTGCGCAACTCACTTACTTCGACCGGCACACGAGCGATCAAATCGATTTCTTCGTGCCGGACTGCTCGGTCGTGCCGCCGCCGGACGTCTGCAAGATTCGGCCGTTCGGCTATTACGACAACATCAAGCGCACACGCGCGCACGGTTTCGAGCTCGAGGCGACGGCGCAGGTCCTCGACTCGCTTGCCGTGAATGCCGCGCTGACTGAGATGACGGCGACCGATCTAACGACAGGGCTCGATCTTGCCCGGCGCCCTCACGTCACCGCGAGCGCAACCGCCACATGGACGCCAACTGCCGACTGGTCGGCGGGCGCAACGGTTATTTATGTGGGCAGGCGCTTCGACAGCGCAGGCGAAGTGCACCCGCTTGCCAGCAATGCCGTGGTGAACGTGTTCGCGTCACACCGGCTCGATGATGCGCTGGAGCTATATGGACGCATTGAGAATCTGTTGGGCGCACGTTACGAGCCGGTGTTCGGGTACGGCGCGCCGGGCCGCGCGATTTACGGCGGCGTCAGGGCGTCCTACTGACTGGAACACGCAGTCGGTGCGCACAACGTTTGAATGATGCGCGCAGACAGACCTAGCCTGCTACCAATTCCAGCTGATTTTCGGACGCGGCAAGCGTGAGTCCGGCGTTAAGCGTGCGCGCGAGCTTGTGGGTGAGATAGGCCTGGATGCTGCGCCCGTCGACCTGCCCGTTCGGTTCTCCCCTTGCCGCCTTCTCCACCTCTTCCAGGAGACGCGCGCCCTGCCCCGCTGCCCGAATGGTAAAGCCCGGGGCAGAGGCATCGCCTGATGTTTCCACTTTGACCGTGCCGCCACGAGGCAGGCTGTCGGCCGCGAGCAGCGCCGCATTCATCAGCAGCTTGGCCCAGTCCTTCGGCCAGTTCACGCTGGCCGCACGCCAGTCCACCTCGACCTTACTGCCGCGCAGGAGCCCCTGGACGATCCTTCCGACTTCCGTCAGATCAAGTTCCGCGCCGGCAGAACCGGCCGCGCCAAACGCAATTCGCGCGAATTGCAGCCGCGCCGCGGCCTGCTCCGCACTGGAGGCGACGAGTCTCAGCGCATCGGCGCGCATCGTCGCATCGCGCTCGTCCTCGAGAATTTCGAGGCCGTTCACGACAGCGCCCACCGGGCTTACCAGATCGTGGCAGACCCGCGAGACGAGCAGAGCCGCGAAATCAAGGTCATTCATCGCCGATAACTCTCCGACGTCAGCATGGTTGTTGTTTCGTAAGCATGCGCGATGTCGCTTAAGGAACGATTACGGCCAATTTGCCGCCTTCCCAACTCTACCAGACCTTAACTAATTTGCACTCGCGGCGCCCGGTGCTCGTAGAGATGACAGGGCGAGGGGATACCTGCCGATGCATCATCTTCTGAAGCGCTGTCATAGCCTCGCGGTCATTTGCGCCGTTGCGGTCCTTCCTGAGGAGGCGATCGCGCATGGCGTTGTCGGCCCACGGTTCTTTCCGGCAACGATTTCCACGGACGACCCTTTCGCCGCGGATGAGCTCGCACTGCCAACGATTTCCATCTTCCGGCATTTCGATGATGGCACCCCGGTCCTCGAGACCGGCTACGACATGGAATACTCCAAATCGATTTTTCGTGGCTTCGCCATTTCCTTCGAAGCGGGCTATGTTCACGCAGACCCCAAAGGCGAGCCGTCGAGTTCAGGATTCGAAAATGTCGAACTGACGCCGACGCTGGAAATCGCGCGCAGCGATGAGCACGAATTTGTTGCATCGGCGGCGTTCAGCTGGGAGATCGGCGGCACGGGCTCGCACAGCATCGGCGCCGAGTCCGCGTCCAGCTACACTCCAAAAGTGCTCTTTGGAAAAGGTCTCGGTGACCTTCCGGATAGCGTAGCCCTTCTCCGCCCATTCGCGCTTACCGGGATTGCGGGCTACGGCATTCCCGGACACGGGGATGATCCGCACGTAATCGAATGGGGCGGAGCGATCGAGTATAGTTTTGCCTATCTCCAGACAAATGTGCGCGATGTGGGCTT
>DATJGT010000053.1:0-11520 GCA_035494695.1 Rhizomicrobium sp.
CATCTTCAGGTGCATGCCTTGTGCGAGCTCGGCGTCGAAAGAGATCAGCGTGGGACCGGTGTAGTTCGACGGCCACCATTTTCCCTCGATGATATCGCTCCCTTTCGGTGGCTCAGCAGCATAGGTGATGCCGCGGTCGCCATTCAGCGCCCAACGCACGCCCGGTTCGACCTTTGCCTGGGCAGCCGGCACGCCGTTCAGGAAAATAATCCGTCCGCGGATCATTGGAGTCCGTCTGTAATCCTCAGCGGAACGGAAGCGCGCAACCGTCAGATCGAAAGCTTTCGCCTGATCCGGCTGAATGTCGACAAAGAAGAACGTCGGCGCCTTGCCGGGAAGACTTTCCGCCACCTGCGCCGAAATGGTGCGGTCGAGCAGGGTGACGGCCGCGAGCAGGGTCAACCCGAGTCCTAATGCCACGATAACGCCGGCGGCGGCAGCACCGGGTCTCGTGAGATTGGCGAGCGCAAGGCGCAGGCCGGGCCGCCGCGGCCGCGGCATCCGGCGGAGCGCGAATTGCAGCACCGCCGCAATTAGCCGCAAGGCAAGCAGACCGATCGCGACGCTCCCGAGAAAATATGCTGAGAACATCGGCGAGGGGGCAATCGCCAGCGCAAGCGCGACGACCAGCGCCGCTGCCGCCAGTGCAAAGACAAGGTAAGAGGGGCGCCCGCGCGCCTTCGCCGGCGCGACAATGTCGCGGAACAGGCTGGCCGGCGGAATCTCGCGAGCGCGCGCAAGCGGCGGAATTGCGAACGCAGTCGCAGTAAATATGCCGAACACCGCTGCCAGAACGAGCGGTGCCGGATAGATTGCATATCTCGCGGGCGCCGGAATGTGCGCTCGGTAAAACGCTTCGATCACGAACGGCAGGGCTGCGCCGATGACGAGCCCGGCTGCAACCGCCAGCAGCGCGATGGCAATGATTTGCAGAAAGAACGTCAGGAAAATCAATGCGCCTTCCGCGCCGAGGGATTTGAGCGTCGCAATCTCCGCGCGCTTGCGGTCAAGGAAGGCGCTGACAGCCTGTCCTGCGCCAACGCCGCCGACCGCAAGCGCAGTCAGTCCCACAAGCGTGAGGAACATGGTGATTTGCTCGACGAAGCGGCGAAGACCGGGCGCTGCATCGTTGCGGTCGCGAATTTCCCAGCCGGCATCCGGAAAATTATTTTTCGCCGCCGCACGAAATTCCGCGAGCGTAGCTTGCGGCGCCATGGCGACGCGATAGCGGTATTCGATCAGGCTGCCGAGCACCACGAGACCCGTGCGCTGCAGCGCATCCGTCGAGATCAGCACATGCGGGCCGAGGCTGAATCCGCCCGAGATTCGATCTGGCTCACTCGTCAGCGCAGCGGTGATGCGGAATGTTTGACTGCCGATCCGCACCAATCCGCCTACGGACAGATGCAGCCGGTCGAGCAGGGCCTGTTCCACCGCCGCGCCGCAGATGGCGTCGGCGCAGGCGAGCGCGGCATCGATGGCGGACATTGGCCGGAGACCGATTGCGCCGTAGAGCGGGTAAACGCGATCTACCGCCTTCAGTTCGATCAGTTGCCGCTCGGCTTCAGCGCCGTTCTTCAGCGCGTATGCCATCGCGCGCATTGAAGCGGTTTCCGACACGCGTCCATAATATGAAAGGAATTGCATTTCGTGCGGCGTTGCTGGGCGGTGCACCAGCTCGACCGAGGCATCGCCGCCGAGCAGCGTACGCCCTTCCGTTGCAAGTCCGGTGAGTAATGCTTGCGCGAGCGATCCTACGCCGGCAATGGCGGCCACGCCCAAAACCAGGCAGGCAAAGAAGATTCGAAATTCCGACAGGCCGCTGCGCAGTTCGCGACGCGCGAGGCGAGCAGCAAGCGCAACGCGACTCATGCGACCGTCACGCGCTCGTCCGCCACAATGCGGCCGTCCTTCAGGCGAAGGATACGGCTGCATCGTCGCGCCAGTACTTCTTCATGCGTCACCAGAAACAGGGTTGTCCGCGCGCGCGCCTGCAGCGCGAAGAGCAGCTCGGCGACTTCGGCGCCGGTTTTGGTGTCGAGATTGCCTGTCGGTTCATCTGCGAACAGCACCTTCGGCTTCGTAGCAATGGCGCGGGCAAGCGCCACGCGCTGCTGTTCCCCGCCGGAAAGCTGACCCGGATAATGATCGAGGCGCGCACCGAGTCCGACTGCGGCCAGTTCCTCGGCCGCGCGATCGAAGGCATCGCGCGCGCCGGCGAGTTCGAGTGGCACCGCGACGTTTTCGAGAGCGGTCATCGTCGGAATGAGATGAAAGGATTGAAACACGATGCCGATATTGTCGCGCCGGAAGCGTGCAAGCGCGTCCTCGCCGAGGGACGTAATATCGATTCCCGCAACGATCATGCGGCCGGAGCTGGGCGCTTCGAGACCGGCAGCAACCATCAAGAGCGACGATTTGCCGGAGCCGGAGGGGCCGATCAGCGCAATCGACTCGCCTGCTTCGATTGTCAGCGAGATTCCATTGAGAATGTCGACCGTGCCAGCCGCGCTCTTGAGCGTCAGCCGCACGTCTTCCAGGACTATTGCAGGCAGGGGGCCGTGCATGGCGGGCTCACGTGATGCTCGCGGTCATGCGAGCGGCATGTTAGGCGATATGGCATGAACGCAACGCGATTCAAGCACGCAGGGGTTAGGAAGGCCAGATTTGCGAGGCGGCTCGCGCCGGTTCCCGCATCTTACGAAGTCCGCTTGCCATGGTCCCGGAAAGAAGGTCGAGAACCTCTTTGGTGTTCTTGGTGGTCTTTGTGGTTCACCACCAAGGACACCAAGGACACAAATCTGAAAAGACGCGTAGCGATTTCGCTTCTCATTGCATTGCTCTCGAGTAGCTCCGCCGGTGCCACGCCGATTAAAGTTCTCATGCTCGGAACGAGCCTGACGCAGGGCTATGGCCTGCCGCCGGGCACGGAAATTCCGGCGCTGCTCCAGGCCAAATTGAAGGCCGGCGGGATCGATGCGAAAATCATTAATGCCGGTGTATCGGGCGACACGTCGGCGGGAGGACTTGCACGCCTTGACTGGTCACTTGCCGATCATCCGGACGCAGCGATCATTGAACTCGGGTCGAACGACGCCTTGCGGGGCATTCCTCCGGCGCAGACGGAGAAGAATCTCTCCACAATTCTCGCGAAATTGAAGGCGCAGCACGTTCCGACACTGTTGCTCGGCATGATGGCGCCGCGAAACCTCGGGCCGGAATACGCAAGGCAGTTCGATGCGATCTATCCCAAGCTCGCGAAGCAATATGGCGCAATGTTGTATCCGTTTGTGCTTCAGGGCGTGGCATTCAATCCGAAGCTCAACCAGCCCGACGGCATGCATCCCAATCCCGCGGGCGCAAAGATCATCGCCGCGCGCATTCTTCCGGATGTAAAGCAATTGGTGGCGCAAGCGCAGCCCGCAAGACACATCGAGGCGAAGGCCAGATAATGTTCAGGCGGCTCCTTTCCGTCGGCGGATTCACGCTGCTCTCGCGCATCACGGGCTTCATCCGCGATATCACGATGGCATGGATTCTTGGCCGCGGGCTGTTGTCGGATGCATTTATTGTCGCGTTCCTTTTCCCGAATTATTTCCGATCGATTTTCGGGGAAGGAACGGTCAATCCCGCGTTTCTTCCGCGCTACGCGGCGTTGCACGCGAGAGGCGAGAACACTGAGGCTGCGCTCTTCGCTGACCGCGTCTTCTCGTGGCAGATGGTGACCCAATTCGCGCTCCTGATCGCCGCGCTTCTTTTCATGCCGGCAATCGTGCACGTCATTGCCCCTGGCTTTGCGGACAATCCTGGCCAGATGGCGCTGACGGTCAGTCTTGCACGAATTACATTTCCGTACCTCATTCTGACCGTCGTCGCGATCCAACTCTCCGCGATGCTGAATGCGATTGAGAAATTCTGGGCCGCGGCCGCATGGTCCAACTTCCAGAACATCGCGATGATCGCGACGCTTCTCCTGTGGCGCTGGTTTCCGAACGCAGCCTACGCGGCTGCGTGGGGTGTTCTGACCGGCGGCTTCGCGCAGCTCTTTTTCATGTTGTGGGCCGGCGGGCAGCACGGATTGTCGCTGCGAATTTCCTGGCCACGCTGGACGCCGGAGATCAGGGAGTTCTTCAAGGCGCTGGGCGCCGTGACCGTTGGTGCGGCCAGCGTCTTCATAGCGCCGTTCATCGATACGATCATCGCCAGCCTTCTGCCGACCGGGACGCGGACCGCGCTCTATTACGCGGATCGCATCGACCAGCTGCCGCTAGGCGTGCTCGGCATTGCGCTTGGCACGGTGCTTTTGCCGGAAATGTCCGCCCGGCTCGCGAAGAACGACCGCGCCGGTTCGGATTCGGCGCAGAACCGCGCGGCTGCGCTGTCGCTCCTGCTGACGCTGCCGTTTGCGGCGGCCTTTCTCGTCGTGCCCGACGTGATCATGCGCGCGATTTTCGCGCACGGCGCGTTCGACCGCTCCGCGGCGGATCTCGCAGCCGTCGCTTTGGCGGCCTATGGCGTGGGCCTGCCGGCATTTGCGCTGGTGCGCATCGTGGCGAGCACTTTCTACGCCCGGCACGATACCGTCACGCCCATGCACGCAACAGTTACGGCAATGGCGTGCAACATCGCGCTGAAGGTCGTGCTCGTCTGGGGATTCGACCTCGGGATCGCCGGCGTTGCGCTCGGCACGGCGCTCGGCGCCTGGATCAATGTGGGCATTCTCGCGTTCATCGGGCGCAGGCGGGGCCTACTTGCTATTGATGAGAATTTCCGAAGGGCGGTCCTGCCCGTTGTCTTCGCCGCGGCTGCTACCGGCGGCGGCGCCTATGGCGGCGTCATTCTGGGCCGGATGTTTTCCGCCGGTCGATTCCACGATGAACTGATGCTGGCCGCAGCCGTTGTGCTGGGTGGTCTGGCTTACGCTGCCGTGGTGCTGTTGTTTCGCCAAGCCCTGCCGCTCGGGCGCCTGAGAGGGAAGGCGATCGCATGATCCGATTGTTCGTGGCGCTCGCCCTCCCGGACGCGGTGGCGCAAAGCCTGCTTGCGATGCAATCGGGTGTTCCCGGCGCGCGGTGGATGAGCCGTGAGCAGCTGCATCTGACCTTGCGCTTCATTGGCGAAGTGGACGAGCGCGATGCCAACGGCATCGACGAAGCGCTCGCGTCCATTTCCGCGTCGCGGTTTGCATTGGAGTTGAAGGGTATCGGCGAATTCGGCGGGCGCAATCCGCGCGCGTTATGGGCCGGTGTGGCGGGCGACGGAGCACTCATTCATCTGCAGCGCAAGATCGAGAGCGCGATGCAGCGTCTCGGTTTGCCGGCTGAGGAGCGGAAGTTCACGCCCCATGTGACTCTCGCGCGCCTCCGGGCTACGCCGCCGGCCCGGGTGATGGATTTTCTTCACGACCACGCCCTTTATTCGAGCGGTCCGTTTGAGGTGAACGAATTCATCCTCTACTCGAGCAAGACCACGCCGAACGGCAGTATTTATGTGGCGGAACGGGAGTATCCGCTGCAGTAGACGGAGGACACGCAATGCCAAAGCTCGATGCGAATGCCCGCGCAGCTGCGCTGAAGGAATTGCCAGCTTGGCGTGAGGTCGAGGGCCGTGACGCGATCACGCGAAAGTTTCAGTTCAAGGACTTCAATGAAGCGTTCGGATTCATGACACACGTGGCCTTGCTCGCAGAGAAGATGGATCACCATCCCGAATGGTTCAACGTGTACAACAAAGTCGAGGTCACGCTTTCAACGCACGATGCCGGCGGCGTGACGGAGAAGGACATCAGGCTAGCAAAGGCAATGGACGCCTACGCCGTTTGAGCGCTTACCCGCCTGACCCGCGCCAGGCTGCCGCCAAACACGCTCAGAACCACAAGCGAAGTCAAAAATGTCGCGTGATACCAGACCGGAAATTTGGTCCACAGCGAGTAGTGGATCGGCGTAAACAGAAGAAGCAGGATCAGCCCTGAAATCAGTGTCGGCTTAAGCCTGTCCCTGCCGACAACCGCAGCAGCGGCACCACTTCCGATCGAGGCAATTCCGCTCATCGCGAGACGTGCAAACATCATCGGCGCGCTGAACGTCATCGCCTTTTCGACGGAGGCATACTCAGGCCAGCCTAGGCGCAGGCCGAAATCGATTACGATCACCAGAACCCACCAGGTGACGAAGCCGGCAACAGCGCCGGCGATTGTTCTCAACATGTCAGCCCCGCTTAGTCAGACCTCGAACCTGTAGCTTGCGCCGTCGCGCCTGATGTGTCCCGCCGTCGGCGCCGCGAAATGCGTCCCGATCACGAGGATCGGCTGATCGGCCCAGTCCTTCACCATCGCCTTGCGCGTGACCGCCGCCGCCTCCTTGTCGCTGTCGAACTCCGGCGACCATTCGGGATGCCCGATCTGGCAGGGATGGTGCATCATATCGCCGGTGATGATGGCGCTCTCGCCGCGCGATTCGATCAGAACGCTGACATGCCCGGGTGTATGACCGGTGGTCGGCAACAACCTGATCTCCGGCGAGATGCGATGATCTATTTCCACCGTTTGCGCAAGCCCTGCGTCGAACACCGGCTTCACGGAGTCGGCCATGATCTCCTGTTGCTCCTCATGCTCTACGGCGCTCCAATGCTCGTACTCCATCTTCCCGATGAGATAGCGTGCGTTTGGAAAGGTCGGCACCCATTTGCCGTCCTGGTGCATCGTGTTCCAGCCGACGTGATCGACATGCAGGTGCGTACACACCACTGCGTCCACGCTCTCACGCGGAAAGCCCGCTTCGGCAATGTCCTTGAGGAAATTCGTTTGCAGAGATTGGCCGCGCAAAAGGCTTCGCGCCTTGTCATTGCCCACGCAGGTGTCGACCACCAGCTTTAACCCCGGGGCATCCACCAGCAGCGCGTGGATGGAGAGGACGAGCACACCATCGGGCGTGACGAAGTGCGGATAGAGCCAAGGCATGGAGCTAAGCGCTTCAGGTGTCGCCTGTTTCAGGAACGTGGATTCCGCGTGATATGGAACCGGTAGTTCCATCTCCACCACGCGCGTGACCGTCACATCGCCGATTTTCCAGCTGAGCATCCCAGGCCCCCAGTTTGCCAGTGCACAGCATGGCCGTTTTGTGGCGCTCTGGCGAGGGGAGGCTGCACTGGTGGGGAACCCGCCCACCAGGCCGCCCGTTTTCAAAAAGATAGTTTAGAGGAGTAGGAACATGGCGGATAACAACGGCTCGAGCGGCACCCCATTTCTGGCATTCATTGTCGGCGCCCTGATTGTCGCCGTCGCGGTTCTCGGCTTCTTCATGTACACGGGCGGGCATTTCGGTTCGAACAATCCAAGCCAGGTGGCCGTGAACATTCACGCGCCGAAGGTTCCCTCGCCAACGAAACCGCCAGGCTGATCAGCGCTGCGCGTTCTTCACCAGATCGTCCACCACGCCGGGATCGGCGAGTGTGGTGGTGTCGCCGAGATTAGAGATATCGCCTTCGCCGATCTTGCGCAGGATGCGCCGCATGATTTTTCCGGAGCGCGTTTTCGGCAGGCCTGGCGCGAATTGAATCACATCCGGCTTGGCGATCGGCGAGATTTCCTTCGCGACCCATTGTTTCAATTCATTGGCGAGCGCGTCTGACGGTTGCTCCCCGAGCCTCAGGGTGACGAAGGCGTAAATGCCCTGACCCTTGATGTCGTGCGGAAAACCGACCACCGCGGCCTCGGCGACTTTGTGATGAGCGACCAATGCGGATTCAACTTCCGCCGTGCCGAGGCGGTGGCCTGACACGTTGATCACGTCATCGACCCGCCCGGTGATCCACCAATAGCCGTCCTCGTCGCGCCGGCAGCCGTCGCCGGTGGAATATTTGCCGCGATAAGTCTTGAAGTAGGTATCGACGAACCGTTGATGATCGCCGTAGACGGTGCGCATCATGCCCGGCCAGGGCTCTGTCAGCACAAGATTTCCGCTGGCTGCACCTTCGACCGCTTTGCCGTCAGCATCCACGAGTTGCGGCACGATGCCGAACAGCGGTTTCGTTGCCGAGCCGGGCTTCAAATCGGTGGCGCCGGGAAGTGGCGAAATGAGAATGCCACCTGTTTCCGTTTGCCACCACGTGTCCACCACCGGGCAGCGGCTGTCACCGACGGTGCGGTAGTACCAGAGCCACGCCTCCGGATTGATCGGTTCGCCCACACTGCCCAGCAGTTTGAGTGAGGCGCGCGAGGTTTTCTTCACGGGTGCTTCGCCTTCTCGCATCAGCGCGCGGATGGCAGTCGGCGCGGTGTAGAAGGTGTTCACCTTGTGCTTGTCGATGACTTCCCAGAAGCGGGAACTCGCCGGGTAGTTCGGCACGCCTTCGAACATCAAAGTGGTCGCGCCGTTCGCGAGCGGCCCATAGACGATGTAGCTGTGACCGGTGACCCAGCCCACGTCGGCCGTGCACCAGTAGATGTCGCCATCGTGGTAATCGAACACGTATTGGTGCGTCATGGCGCAGTACACGAGGTACCCGCCGCTCGTGTGCAGCACGCCTTTCGGTTTTCCCGTCGAGCCTGAGGTGTAGAGGATGAACAGCGGATCTTCCGCCCCCATTTCCTCGGGTGCGCAATCGGCGGAAACTTTGGCTGCCTCTTCGTGATACCAGTAATCGCGGCCCGCATGCATCAGCTCATGCCTGCCGGTGCGCTTTACCACTATGACGGTCTTCACGCCTTCGCACTTTGTGAGCGCGAGGTCGGTATTCATTTTCAGCGGAATGGGTTTGCCGCCGCGGAGTCCCTCATCCGCCGTGAGCACGATGGTGCTCCGGCAGTCCTGAATGCGGCCGGCGAGGCTGTCCGGCGAGAAGCCCGCGAACACTACCGAATGAACCGCGCCGATGCGCGCGCAGGCAAGCATGGCATAGGCGGCTTCCGGAATCATCGGCAGGTAGATCGTCACGCGGTCGCCGCGCTGCACACTGTGCTTTTTTAAGACATTGGCGAAGACGCAGACTTCGCGATGCAATTCCTCATAACTGATGTGGCGCGCGGGCTCGTTCGGATCGTCCGGCTCCCAGATGATCGCGGTCTGCTTCGCCCGTTTTGCCAGATGCCGGTCGATGCAGTTCGCGGAGACATTCAAGGTGCCGTCCTCGTACCATTTGATGAACAGGTTGTCCGGATCCCATGAGACATTCTTCACTTTCGTGAACGGCCTGATCCAATCGATGCGGCGTGCCTGCTCACGCCAGAATCCTTCCGGGTCCTTCACTGAGCGCGCATACATCTCCTCGTATTTCGCGCGGTCGATGAAGGCGCGCTCGCGCCACTCTCTTGAAACCGGAATCAGCGTATCGGACATGGCCATTTCCCGATGTGTTTTCCGGATATTGGCGGGTGCTCAGGCGTGCTTCAAGCCTGGACGCTCTTGGTGTGCTTTGTGGCCTTTGTGGTGAACCACCAAGAGCACTAAGAGCACAAAGATGGCCTCGCGCGGGCTACAGAATCTTGTCGTTGTCCTGCCCAGGACGCGGGGGATCGCGGCGGATGGAAGCGGGAGTCTTGGAGAATTTCACGGGCGGCTTCAGCGCGCGCCAATTGCCCTCCGTCGGGTGTTCGCGCATCTGAAAGAAATCGACCGCCTTGAGATGCGGATCGTGCAGCACTTCGTCCAGCGTGTTCGCGCGCATGATGGGAATGCGATTCTCGTCGCCGATCTTCATCCATTCTTCTACCGTGTGCGCCATCGCCGCTTCGCGCAGCATGGCGTAATAGATCGGCACCCGCTCTTTCCCCTTTGGCGCGTCCGCAAAGCGCCGATTCTCGAGCCCGCCGGGAATGCCGCCCAGCTCCATGAATCGCGACGCGGTCGCACGGCTCACCGGCTGGATGCAGATGTGCCCATCCTTGCAAGCGAACGGCCGGCGATCGTTGCCCAGCGCCACCGAATGCCCGATGTGGCTCACTGGCGGCACGAACGTCTCACCCCACAAATGTTCGGCGAGAAGGAAACTCGTGAAGCTTTCGAACATCGGGACTTCGACAAACTGCCCTTCGCCCGTCGCCTTCTGGTGGTAGAGCGCGGCGAGCGTCGCCCACAGCGCATGCAGGCTCGAGACCTTGTCGGCGATGAAGCTTGGCAACAGCCGCATGTCTTCGTTGCCGTCCACGCGGGGCAGAAGATCGGCGGCGCCCGCCGCCGCCTGCACCAGGTCGTCGAAGGCCTGCCGCCCGGCGTAAGGCCCGTCGGAGCCGTAGCCCACGCAATGCACGTAGACGACGGAGGGATTGAGCTTCGCCACTTCGTCATATGCGAATCCGAGCCGCGCCATGGCATCGGCGCGCACATTGTGAATGAACACGTTGGCGCCCGGCACCAGCTTGCGCAGCTTCGCGCGGCCCTCGTCTGTCTTGAGATCGAGCGTCACCGAGCGCTTGTTGCGGTTGAAGGACATATAGGTGCAGCCCATGTCCTCGTGCTTCGCGTGCTTGGAGTTGAACCGCTGGCGGTCGCCGCCCGGGTTCTCCACCTTGATGATGTCGGCGCCGAGATCGCCCAGGATCTGGGTCGCGTAAGGCCCAAAAATGAATTCTGTCAGATCGAGGACCGTGACCCCGACGAGTGGGCCCTGGGGAGCGGACATGCGCAAACCTCTCGGGTAGAATGGCGCGTCGACGGGAGATTAGGGCATGGCGGCCGAAGGTCAAAAGAAGCCAGAAGAGGGGAACACCAAAGGATGGCCAACTGGCGCGGGCAGCATCACCTGAGTTAGGCTGCTCCAGTGAGCAATATTTCAACAGTTCTCGACTTACCGCCGGCGCCACCGCATCTGGCGAACGATCCCGTCTTGCGCCGGGCGAAAGAGGGCTTGCACGAGATTTACGGTGATCGTCTTGCAGGAGCCATTGTCTATGGGTCGCGGGCGCGGGGCGAGAACAGATTTGACTCCGATTACGACATCGTCGTGCTGATCAAGGGTTACAATCCGGATCGCGAATCGAACAAGCGGCTCCATGAACTGTCGCTCGCTTTGTTCAGTTTTGGCCCGCCGGAGGTGGAAGTGAATTTTCTTCCTTTAGAAGAGAAGGCACTCGAGCGCAGAACAATCTTTATGCATAACGTGCGTGACGAGGGATTCCGGCTTTGAAGCCAGAAACCGAGGATGCGCTTTCAGTCGCGCGTGAGCACCTGGATACAGCGCGCAAGGTTCTGGATGCTGGACTTCCCAGTGTAGGCGGTCGCGAGGCTTACCTGGCTGCGTTGACGGCGGCGCGCGGGCTTGTTTTTGAACTCAAGAACAAGGGGCCGAAGAGTCACAAGGGTGTAAAGGCGCTCATTCATGAATTGGTGAAAGGCGGAATCCCCATTGAGCGTGACCTTCTGGACATTTTCGATGAAGGTTTCCAGTTAAAGCTGCAGGCCGATTACGTGGACCCTCGGAAGATCACTGAAGCGGGCGCGCGACGCACTTTCGAAATGGCGACAAGTCTGATCGCCCGCATTGAGTCAATCTTGGCAGAACGACAGTAACACTCATGCAACTGCA
>DATJGT010000054.1:0-28697 GCA_035494695.1 Rhizomicrobium sp.
GGGCACGACCGTCGCCAATCTGGGCATGGACGAGGTGCGGTTTCCGAAGCCAGTGTTTCATGGCGACACGCTTCGTGTGGAGACCGAGTGCTGGAGCTGCGCGAGAGCAAGTCGCGTCCGCAAAACGGGATCGTCGTCTTCGCGCACCGCGCCTTCAACCAGCACGATGAACTCGTCGCACACTGCAAGCGCAGCGCACTCATGCTCCGGAAACCGGCATGATCCTGCGCTCACTTCTGTTCGTTCCGGCCGACAGCGAGAAGAAACTCGCAAAGGCGAAATCCTCGCCGGCCGATGCGCTGATCCTCGACCTGGAGGATTCCGTTGCAGCCGAGAGCCGGCCGAAGGCGCGTGGATTGGTCCGCGAATTTCTCAAGGACACACATCCGCAAGCGATCTGGGTGCGCGTCAACCCGCTCGGCTCGGCGGATTTTCCTGCCGACATTGAAGCGGTGGTGCCAAGCGCGCCGGCAGGGCTCGTGATTCCGAAACCGGACGGGTCGCATGTTCTCAACGCGATCGACGCCCATCTGATCACGTTGGAAACGGAAGCGGGTTTGCCGGTCGGCAGTATCAAGCTGCTGCCCGTCGCAACAGAGACTCCGATCGCGGCACTTTCGCTGCAGGATTACCGCTCGCCACCGCCGCGCCTGGCCGCACTCACTTGGGGAGCGGAGGACTTATCAGCAGCGGTTGGTGCCGCCGGCAATCGCGGCGACGACGGCGAATTCCTGCTCACTTACAAGGTCGTGCGCTCGCTTGCGCTGATTGCGGCCAAGGCGGCAGGTGTCGATGCGATCGAAACACTGTATGCCGACTTCCACGACTCCGCCGGTCTCGCGCGCACGGCTCGTGCGGCCCAGCGCGAAGGATTCTCCGGCATGCTTGCGATTCATCCGCATCAGGTGGAGGTGATCAACACCGCCTTTACGCCCTCGCAAGCGGATGTGGAACACGCGAAGAAAGTCGTCGCGGCGTTTGCGTCGGGCGCAGGTGTCGCGTCGCTCGACGGAAAGATGCTCGATCAGCCGCACCTGAAGCAGGCCCAGCATGTGCTCGCGCTCGACGAGGCGATCCGCTCACGCGGTGCGTGATTGCCGCAGCATCCAACTGTAAAGCACCACGATCAGCGCGGCGAAGCTCGCCAGCCCGATCCAGTTGGCGAATGCGAAATCCGCGGACACGAGCGCCAGCGGCGCTTCGGTCGAGAACGCCACGATGAGACCGGCGAGAATCACGCCGAACAGGCTTTCACCGACAATCATTCCGGAGGCCACAAGCACACCCAGCTGCTCTGCGCGTGCCGGATCGCGCATGCGCTTGGCACGGCGCTTGTACCAGTCGCCGATCACCGCGCCGATTACGACGGGCAGCGTCGCCGACATCGGTAGATAAATCCCGATGCCGACCGCCAACGGTGGCAGGCGCAGCAATTTCTTCAGGCCCAGCAGCTCGTCGATGATCACGACAACAATACCGATTCCCGCGCCCAGGGTGATCATGTTCCAGTTCAGCTTCTGCTCGATCACGCCTTGTGCCAGCGCGGAAATGAGTCCGGCCTGCGGCGCCGGCAACGGCTTGGCAACTGCCGTAGCCACGTGCGGTGCGCCGGCGAAACCATAGGCTTGGGCGAGCAAGTTGAGCACCGGCGGGATTACGGCGGCTCCCGCAATCACGCCAATGATTAAGGCCCATTGCTGCGCCGCGGGCGTCGCGCCGACCAGTTGGCCCGTTTTCAGATCCTGCAGATTGTTGTTCGAAATCGTGGCAATGGCGAAAACGATCGCGGTGGCGAACAAGGCGTAGGCCACGAGCGCGCCCCGCGCATGCGGCCCGGGCTGGATCACGGCGAGCAGCAGTGTGGCGCAGGTCACAATGCCGAGAATGCCGACGCCGGAAATCGGGCTGTTGGAAGCGCCGATCAGTCCAGCCATGTAGCCGCAGATCGCGGCGATCAAAAATCCGCCGATAAAGATGAACGGAATGGCCGCGATCACGAGGGCCGGGATGTGGCCGGACAGAATTGTCGGCCGCAGAAAGCCGATGAGCAGGTACGCGATCACAACCAGACATAGGAGCGTGATAAGCGCGATCCAGCGAATGGAGAGGTCGGTATCGCGCCGATCCGCTGTTCCAGCGCGCCGCGCTTGTGAAGCGCTGATCGTCCCGATCACCCCGCGCACCACCGGACCGGCGAGTTTTGCCAAGGTCCAGATCGCCGCGACCGCCATGGTGCCAGCGCCGATGAAGCGCACCTGATGAGTCCAGACATCGGCCGCGTGATCGGCTGCCGAAAGCGTCGCGTTCGGATGCAAGGCAGTTAAAATCGGAACAGCGCCGGCCCAGCCGATGAGCAATCCCAACAGCATCGCCATGCCGACGGACAGGCCGACGAGGTAGCCCGCGCCCAAGAGAGCGAGCGAGAACGACATGTCGTAGCCCGTCGCCGAATTCGGCCCCAGCCGGAACGACTGCGCCACCTCAGCCGCGCCAATTCGTGTCGCCGTGAAGGCGGCGAGTCCGAGGGAGGCGACTGCGCCATAGACGACCGCGAGCAGCCCTTCACGTGCTTCCGGCGCGCCCTCCGCCGCCTCGCGCGCATGGGAGCCCACTTCGAGGACTTCGGCCGCCGCCACACCCTCCGGATACGGAAGATCGGATGTCGTCACCATGGCTCGGCGCAAAGGTATTGTGAAAAGCACGCCGAGCACGCCGCCCGACGCGCACACCCAGAACGAGGTCCAGAAGGGAAATCCCGTCCACCACCCCACGATCACCAAACCGGGCAACACGAAGATGATGGCCGACAGCGTGCCCGCCGCAGAGGCAACCGTCTGCACGATATTGTTTTCGAGGATGGTAGCGCCGCGGAAGGCGGACAGCACCGCCATCGAAATCACGGCCGCAGGAATGGACGTCGCAAACGTCAATCCAACCTTGAGTCCCAAATAAACATTGGCCGCCGTGAACACGAGCGTGATCAGCACACCGAGAATCACGCCCCGCAGGGTGAACTCTTTCATTCTCTGCGCAGAAACCGGCATGGCGCCCCTCCAATTGATCCGCCTACCTGCCTCAAGATACTGTCCCTGCGCCACTGAATTCTGCGCGATCCGGAGGGTCGACCTGCCTCCAGATTGCCCGCTTGCAATCATCGGACGATCGTTGAATTTTGACTGCCGATTTTGCGCCGCTCCGGCGAAAGGTGCCTCAAATCGTGTCTGCGCTGGAATTCTTCTTCGATTGCTCGTCGCCCTGGACCTATCTGGCATTTACCAGGGTTCACGAGATTGCCGCGCGCGCAGGCGCACGGATTGTCTGGCGGCCAATTCTGGTGGGAGGTGTCTTCAATGCCGTGAACCGGGACGTGTACGATCGGCGCGCCAATCCCGATTCGCGCAAGGCTACGTACTACGAAAAGGATTTGCAGGACTGGGCGCGGCTCGCCGGAATCAGAATTGGCAATCCCGCGGTGTTTCCGGTGCGCGCGGTTCTGGCGATGCGTTGCGTTCTCGCGGCCGAAGAAGCGGGTGCGCTGGTGCGGGTCGCGCGCGCGACGTTCGAGAGCTATTGGGGAGACCTGGAAGACATCAGTCAGCCGGAGGTGATGCGCAGAGTGCTTCGCTCCGTCGATCTGGACGCGGAATATATTGTGGCGCGCGCCGGCTCATCGGAGATTAAAGACCGGCTTCGAGCAAATACGGAGGAACTCATCGCTCGTGGTGGCTTCGGCTCACCGACCATGTTTGTGGACCGCAATGACATGTATTTTGGCAATGACCGCTTGCCGCTCGTCGAAGCAGCGCTAATGCGCAAGTAACTCGACATGTCGCCTCGCACACCGCAGCCATTTCTACGCCTTCCCGTTGCCGTTAGTATCCTCATCGCCGCGCTCGTCGGCGCGCATCTGGTGCGAGTCCTCGCGTCGCCACAACTTTCCGGGTGGATCCTCGCAACCTTCGCGTTTTATCCAACGCGCTACGATCACGCCTATCTCGCGGCGCACGGAGGCAATGCCGGCACGCTGCTCGAACAGGCGATTCCGTTCATCAGTTACGACTTCCTCCATGCGAACTGGCAGCATCTCGCGATCAACTGCGTCTGGCTGCTGCCGTTCGGCACGGTCGTCGCAAGACGATTTGGTACCGCCCTGTTCATCTTCTTTTTCCTGTTGTCCGGGATCGGCGGGGCAGCAATACACCTTGCACTGAATTGGGGATCGCCGGTGCCCGTCATCGGCGCGTCTGCCGCGATTTCCGGATGCATGGCCGCGGCGTTCCGGATGATGGGACCATCGAGCAAGCTCGCGCCCCTGTTTTCTGCGCGCGTCCTTCTGTGGTCCGGCATCTGGACGCTCATCAATATTCTGGCGGGGCTCACCGGTCTGGGAGCTGGCGGCCACATGCGGCTGGTTGCCTGGCAGGCGCATCTTGGCGGTTATTTTACCGGGCTGTTTCTCGCGGGGCCTTTCGACGTTCTCCAATACCTGCTTTCCAGGCGAACGGGGCGGCGCCCGCGCACGCGATAATGTTTGCCTTGAAGCGCCCTTTTCCAACCTTAGATACTCAGGGCCACCAAGGCCGACCGGAGAGGTTTCATGACCGACACGCATCCCGCGAACGGCGGCGCGCAGGCACAACAACCCCAAGGCGCACACCCGCCTTTTCCGGCCGTCCGGCTCCTCTATGCGATTGGCTTTGCGGTACTGGCGTGGTTCGTCTTCTGGATCACACTGCTGCTCGCCCTGATACAGTTCGTTCACCTCGCGGTTTCAGGGCGGGTGAACGAAGAATTGCGTAACTTCTGCGTGAATCTGGTGCAGTATCTGTGGGAATTGCTCGCCTTCATCACCTTCGTGCGCGATGACCAGCCATTCCCGATCGGACCATTCCCGAAGCATCCGGCTTCCTAAAGAAGGCCATGCGGCGCTAAGCGAATTCCAGCTCGCGTCGGATCGCCTCCATCTCAACCACGGGTCTTACGGCGCCTTGCCGCGGCGGGTGCTCGCGCGGCAGGAACAATGGCGCGCCGAAATCGAACGCGATCCCACGAGCTTCTTTCAGGATACCTATCCGGTCGAAGTCCGGCGGGCTGCTGCCGTAGCCGCCGGCCGCTTCGGGGGAGCCCCGGACGACTGGGTGTTCTGTGAGAACGCCACGGTCGCGATCAATTCCGTGATCGCCTCGCTTCCGTTGAATTCCGGCGACGAGCTGGTGACGACGTCCCATGCCTACGGCGCGGTGCTCAAGGCCATGCGTGTTTGGGCGGAACGGCGCGGCGCCGCGGTCAAGGTGGTGGAAATTCCGGGAATTGTCGAAAGTGCTGAGCAAGTTGCGCAGCTTGTTGTCGCCGCCTTGGGTAGCCGTGCGCGACTGCTCGTGATCGACCACATCACATCGGCCACGGCCACCGTTTTCCCGGTCGAGCAGGTCGTGCATGCCGCACGGCAACGCGGCATCGCAACGCTGATCGACGGGGCACATGCGCCTGGGCAGATCGCGCTCGATGTCCCGGCCATCGGTTGCGACTGGTACACCGGCAATGCGCACAAGTGGTTCTTTGCTCCCCGAGGCTGCGGGCTGCTGTGGACGGCCCCCGCGCGGCAGGGGCAGATCCTGCCGGTCGTTCTCTCCCACGGGACCGACCGCGGCTATACGGCCAGCTTCGATTGGGTCGGAACGCGGGATGCAAGCCCATGGCTGTGCCTGCACGAAGCGGCTGAAGCGCACGATTTCTTTGGTGGACCGATGCTAAGGGACCGCAACACGGGCTTGGCGGCGGAGGCGGCAGACCTCTTGGCTGAAGCTCTTAGAGGAAGGATCAGTGCTCCGCGCGAAATGCGGGTAGCGATGGCATCGCTATGTACAGGCGAGGGCGGCCCCGCCCAGGCGGCACTGATCCGAAAGAAATTGCAAGCTGAAGGTGTGATCGTCCCGGTCAGCGCGCTAGCCGGCCACCTGTGGTTGCGGATTTCGGCGCAAGTTTACAACGAAATTTCCGATTATGAACGGTGCGCCGAGGCGTTGGGACGCCTCCTTCGGGCCTGATTCGAAAAAGCGGTTTGCTCGGCAGCCAGGGCGAGGCCATTCTAAACGTAGTGTGGCATTCGGGCGACAAACACTGATCAAATGCTAGTCGAAAAACAGTCCGGCCAGCAATCTGCTTGCCGCATCAAGGGCCTTCCGCCACAGTTCCTTACGCGAAAATGACCGTGCGCGACCGTTCGGCGTCGGGCGGGCGTACGGCGGGAGGGGTTCCGTCGGGCAGGCGGAACCGCGCAACGGGGAGCCTAAGATGTCTGCACAGCGTCGGACCGGACGGTCCATCACGATTACGAGCGCATTGCTTCTTTCAACCGCGCTTGCCGCGCCCGCGTTTGCGGCAATCGAGGAGGTGGTCGTGACCGCCCAAAAGAAGGCGGAAGACGTCCAGCAGGTTCCGATCGCGATTTCGGCGTTCAGCTCTCAGGACCTCGCCGCCCACCAGATTCAGGGCTTCAAGGATCTGCAGTTCGCAGTTCCGAGCGTAACCTTCACGCACGGCAATTTCGGTCCCTCCAATTTCCAGATTCGCGGTATCGGCTCGGCCGCCGTGACTGTATCTGGCGACCCTGGCGTGGCGGTCGACCTCAACGATATTTATCTGGCTGCTCCGCCGCTCACCAATGGCGCCTATTACGACACAGAACGGATCGAAGTTCTGCGTGGCCCGCAAAGCACGTTGTACGGACGCAACGCCACCGGCGGCGCCATCAACGTGATCACGAACAAACCCGACCTCGACAATTTCGCCGCGGACATCGAGGGCACGTACGGCAATTTCAACGATCAGGAAGTCCGCGCAATGGCCAACCTCCCGATCCTCGACGGGACGTTAGGCTTCCGCTTTTCAGGCTATTGGCAGAACCGCGACGGTACCATCGATAACATCTATAACAAGGTTTACGGGAACATCGGCGTGGCCAACCACCTCGACAGCCGGAACCTCTATTCGTTTCGCGCGGCGGCGCGCTGGGAGCCAAGTTCCGACACGACCGTGGACATGATGGTCCAGATCTCGCACGAGAATGACAGCCGCGTCCGTGCGCAGGCGCAGCTGTGCGAGCGCGACCCGTCCGGCGTGCTCGGCTGCCTGCCGGATCGGTTGAATTTCCAGGCCATCAACGGAAATGCCACCTTCGGAACGCTGTTCGCCAGTAACATCGGGCCCTTCAATCTGCTCGGGCCTCTTGCGGCTTTCGCCCTCTTCGATGTCGCCGATCCGACAAACGGAGCATTCCCGGGTTTGGGCGCGCCAGGGTTGGGTGCCAACGCAGTTGTCCCTCACAATTTGCATACGGTGGACACAGACTTCACTCCGAAGAACGACGACAACGATCTGTTCTATATGGGGCAGTGGCACCAGAACTGGACTCCTTGGCTGAACATGGACTTCCTGTTCGGCTACGATCACAACAAGGGTGTCAGTCAGGAAAGCTACAACAACGGCCCTGGCGATCAGTTCGCCAACATCGGGCTGACAGTTGCGCAGCAGCTTTCCGGTCTATGCGGCATCGGTGACGGCTTTCCCTTCCAGACGAACCAAAGCTTGGGTTGTGCACAGGACATCTTCGGTTTCGCCACAGGGTTCGGCAAAAACTGGAGCACGTATTTCTCGAAGAACGGGTTCCTGCCCACCTCTGCAGTCGGCAGGAACGGCGTTACCGGCCTGAACTTCCTGGATGTTGCAAACCGCGTCCAAGCCTTCGATCAGATCAGCGGGCATAACACGAACTGGTCTACCGAGCTTCGGTTCGCGACCAACTTCGAGGGGCCTTTGAACGGTCTGTTCGGCCTTTATCACCTCGATTACAAGAACGACGCGGAGTACTACGTCAACGCCAACACGCTGGACTACAGCGGCATCGTCCTCGGAGAGTTCATTGGCGGCGACGGGAACGTCTTCGGGCCGACGTTTTATGACAACAACAGCAAGCGATATCACCTGTCATCAGACGCGATTTTCGGCGAGCTTTACTACGCAGCCATTCCGGACACTTTAAAATTCACCGTTGGCCTTCGCTATTTGAACGACGAGAAGCAATTCGAATCGCGACAAACCCTGTTTTCCAGTTGCTTCACGACACCCAGCCAGCTTTGCGTCATGCCGATCGGCACGACGGATTGGAATGCTTTCCTGAACACGCATGGCTACGATTGCGACCTCACAACTCCGAACGTCTTCGATCCGTTCTGCAAACAGACGAACTCCTTCAGCGCCTGGACCGGACGTGCCCTGGCGGAATGGACACCGAAGCTGGACTTCACGGACCAAACGAACATCTACGCGTCCTATTCGCGCGGCTTCCGTTCGGGTGGATTCAACCCGCCATCCTTTACGGGCGCATTCGCCCAGACGTTTGCGCCAGAGACGATCAACTCCTACGAAGTCGGCGCCAAGAACACGCTGCTCGACGGAACGCTGATCGCCAATCTCACTGGCTGGTACTACGACTACACCGGTTATCAGGTGTCCGAGATCATCGACCGCACCTCGGTCAACGTGAACATCGACTCGACCTTGTGGGGGGCTGAGGGCGAGTTCTTCTGGGCGCCGCTCGAAAATCTGCAGTTCAATGCGAATATGGGCTACATGCACACGTCGATCGGGAACACCTCCGCTATCGATCCGCGGAGTCCTACCAACGACACCCCCGGTGCAACACTTCTGAAGGATACCAACGGCGCAAACTGCGCAATCATCAACACCACGGGTGGACCCGCGCCGACCGCAGCGACGGTGGTCAATGGCTTTGCCTTTGCCAGCATCTTCGCAACCCCCCCAACGGGAACGGCCGGCAATTCACCAATTCCGGGTGTCGCGGAGCAGGCGTTTTTTCTCCAAAACGTCACATGTCAGGGCCTGCAGCTTGGAGACGTTACCCTGCCGGACGGATACGCCTACTCGCCGGGTGTTGCGGTAGGTCTCAGTGGTAATGAGATGCCGCTGTCGCCGCACTGGACGCTTAGCCTCGGCGCGCAATACACGTTCAATCTGCCGGGCGAATACAACCTTGTCCCGCGCGTGGACTTCTATTGGCAGTCCAAGGAGTTTGGCCGCGTCTTCAACGACGGTGCAGACCTCATCGATTCCTGGACGGTGACGAACGCGCAAATCCAGCTGAACGCGCCCCAGAACCTCTGGTATGCACGCTTCTGGGTGCAGAACGCGTTCGATGCCGACAACATCACCGGCATGTACCTGACGGACCCTTCCTCGGCATTGTTTACGAACGTGTTCGTAGGCACGCGGCGGACGTACGGCATTACCGTCGGCGCGCATTTCTAGATCGCGCAGACGCGCAAAGACGAAGGGCGCCGGCCTCCGGCGCCCTTTTTCATTTGGGAGCGGCACGACCGCCGCTCACGCGGACTGCACCGGCCTGCCGCGTATCCATTGCGACAGCAGCCACTTCTCGCCTGCACGCGGCGCAAGCCCCGCGTGCAGGGTCCTGCGGTCAGGGGCGCCGGAAAGCTCCACGTTGAAGAACAGGAGCGCTCCGCCCGTCCGGCAACGGAACCGTTTCTCAAGCAGAGGAAACTCGGTCTCCGCGCCGGTGTACTCGTCATTGAGATACACAAGAAATGTGGCAACGCGCTGGCCCTTCGCCGCGATCTCCTGCGCATGGCCGGGCACTTCCGGATCGAGAAAGTCGAAATGTCGCGCGAATTGCTGGCCCGTCGCGTAGTGCAGGATATTGATGTTCTCGAGCGCGAACGGGGCGAATCCGGCCGCTTGCGCAATGCGCGCCCGAACCAGCAGCAGCACCGCATCGAGCGAGAGAAGATCGAATTCGAAGGCGCTATTCGTCCGCGTATCGGTCACGGCACCTTTGCCATCGGGCGCGAACACACGCGAGCGTTCCAGCCGCGGACGCGCGCGCCCTATCAGCCATTTGCAGCACCGATGGTTCAGAAAAGACTCGTACACGCCGATCTTCGGCGCAGCAGAATCCTCGCGCATTGCCGGTATTTCCCACCAAGTGGGAAGATCGATGCTGCGGCGCAGGCGACCCCAAATGTCGGGCGGCGCCGATGATCGACGCCCCTGCTCCGCAAGCTCGAGGTCCTCGCCGAGCACCGTCAGTTGCTGCTGCGCGGAAGCCCAGCCGCTTTCCGCCGCCTGTTGCAGATATTCGAGCGCCTTTGTCCAGTCTGCGAAAGAGCGCGCGCCAAGTCCGATCAGAACGGCGGCAATGGCGGCCGCCTCGCCGCCCCCGTTTTGCGCGGCCGCCGCGATGAGAGAGGCGCCCTCCTGGGGCGAGCCGGGAATGTCTTGCCCCGCGAGAAGACGTTTGCCCAGCACGGTCTGCGCGGCGGCATCGCCTCTCTCGGCCGCGCGCCGCAGGTCGCTCAACGACCCTGCCGGTAGGGACTCTGCAATCACCATCCGCCAAGCGTACAAGATTGCGGTCCCCGTGACGACAGTTGCGGATTGGAGGCCCGGCGCTTATGTTCCCCGCGCTTCAAGCCGCCTTAGCTCAGCCGGTAGAGCAACGCATTCGTAATGCGTGGGTCGGGTGTTCGAGTCACCCAGGCGGCACCAGACTTCGCTCATATGAGGGACAAAGCGGGGAACACAGCCGAAGTCCGGCCTATGTCCCGCGAGCTTCGTGCGGCAAGCCAAGCTTCGCTGCAAAAAGGGAAGACGATTGCGACTCCCAATTCATCGCGAAGGATGGCCGTTCATTGCCCTCGCCATTGGCCTGAACGTGCTGCTCCTTTTGTGGCTCGGGTGGTGGGGGCTGATCGCCACGCCTTTCGTCCTTTGGGTTGTCTCGTTTTTCCGGGATCCGGAGCGCATCCCGCCAAACGGAGCGGGGCTCATCGTCAGCCCTGCGGATGGCATTCTGCTGCCGATCGCCCAATCTGCACCGCCGCCGGAACTCGGCCTCGGCCCTGAGCTGCGGACCCGTCTGAGCATTTTCATGACGTTCTTTCACGTTCACGTGAATCGAATCCCGGAAAGTGGCAGGATCGAAGCGCTTGCTTACAAAGCCGGCAAATTTTTCAACGCCTCGTTTGACAAGGCGAGCGAGCACAACGAGCGGATGGCCATCCGCCTCCGTCTGCCGGGCGGCTCCCAACTGGTTACGGTACAAATCGCCGGTTTGGTGGCGCGGCGGATTTCCTGTACCTTAACCGAAGGTCAGTCAGTATGCCGCGGGGATCGGTTTGGCATCATCCGTTTTGGCAGCCGGCTGGATGTCTACCTACCCAAGGATGCCGAGGTTCGGGCCGTAGCCGGCCAGACCGTTCGAGCGGGAGAAACCGTATTGGCACATTACCCAAGCTGATGGTTAAATGGATCAAATGAGCAAGAGATTTCCGCGCCGTAGCATTGCGGCCCTCAGCGAGGAATTGCCGTTCGGGAAATTTATTCCGAATGCGCTGACGGTGCTGGCACTTTGCACCGGGGCCACAGCGATCCGCTTTGCTCTCTCGGGTCACTGGCAGGCGGCGGTCGTGGCGATCGTCATTGCCGCGGTTCTCGACACGCTGGACGGCCGGATCGCCAGACTGTTGGGCCTGGACAGCAAATTCGGGGCGCAGCTCGATTCGCTGGCGGACCTCGTCAGCTTCGGTATCGCCCCGAGCGTACTCGTCTACATGTGGACCCTTTATCAGGGCGGCGGTGCGGGTTGGACGATTGCGCTGGTGTTCTGTGTTTGCTGCGCTATTCGCCTTGCGCGCTTCAACATTCAGAGCGATGAAGCCGAAGACGACGCGCCGGCTAACCATTTCACGGGCGTTCCAGCCCCTGCCGCGGCCTGTTTGATTCTTCTGCCGATGCTCTTCCATTTTCAGGGCAGCATCGCGTTCTTCCGCGATCCATTCCTCAACGGCGGCTGGATGGCTTTCGTGTCGATCCTGATGGTGAGCCGATTGCCGACGTTGTCGCTCAAAAACATGTACGTGCCGAGGATACTCAAGGCGCCCGCGATCTTGTTTGTAGGACTGCTTCTGGCGTGCACGATTGTGTGGCCATGGGCGACGCTGACCGCGGCCGCGCTGCTCTATCTCGGCCTTCTTCCTGTCGGCAGCCGCCCCCCGGGCCCCATCCGCCAGAAGTTTACGCGCCCCCCCGCGCCACCGCCGATCTGATCGGCCCTTCTCCGGCGTTGCTCGCATAACGCCGCTCCGTCATGCTGTGCGGAGCGGAAAACGTGCGCACATGCTGACCAAGGCCGATGATTATCCCGTTCACCAATTGCCGGAGCCGATCGCGACGTCCGGGACGGATCGGAATTTTTATGATCGCTATTTCTTCAACGGCTACACGCCGGACGGCGATCTCTTCTTCGCAGTCGCGCTTGGCGTCTATCCGCATCTGAACGTGATGGATGCGGCCTTCTCGGTGATCCGCGATGGCGTTCAGCACAACCTGCGGGCGTCGCGCCTCCTCAACATGGAGCGGATGGATACCTCGGCGGGGCCGATTTCCATTCAGGTTCTCGAACCGTTGAATCGTTTGCGTGTGCAGGTCGCGGACAACGCGCACGGTCTTAGCGCCGATCTCGTGTTCAACGCACGTGCGAAGCCGGTGGAAGAACCGCGGTTCACGTTTCGCCAGGGCCCGCGTACAATTATGGATTACACGCGGCTCACGCAGAACGGATTCTACGAAGGTTTCATCGAACTACAGAACGAGCGTATTGAGATTGATCGCCGCGTACTTGGAACGCGGGACCGATCCTGGGGCGTGCGGCCGATCGGCCTTGGCGATCCCCAGCCAACTGCGCCTCCGCGCCCGCCGCAATTCTACTGGCTATGGTCACCCTTGAATTTCGACGATCGGTTCATGCTGTATCACATCAATGCCGACGCCGAAGGACGGCCGTGGAACACCGCATCGGTCCTTGGAGAACTCGGCGAAGCCGCACCGATGCATATGAAAAGTTGCCGCTCGGAAATTGCCTACCGCTCGGGCACCCGCCACGCCAAACGCGCGCTGGTCGAAGCGGTCGATTCGGACAATGGCACCTGGAGTGCTGAACTCGTGCCACAGCTGCAGTTCTACATGTCAGGCATCGGCTACATGCATCCGGAATGGGGCCATGGGATATACAAGGGCGAGAACGCCCTGGCCTATGACACATACGATCTCGCTGCCGTAAACGAGAACGACCCTCGCTTCCTTCACGTACAGGCGCTGGTGACCGCGCGGCTGCAAGGTCCGGGAATCGAGCGCAAGGGTATGGGGGTTCTCGAACAGCTTGTCATCGGCGCGCATGCGCCGTCCGGTTTCAAAGACCTTCTCGATCCGGCGCCGTGAGCGACGACCTCTCGCAAAAGTTGCAGCGCTACCTCGCAGAGAAGCTCGGCGCGAGCGACCTGCGTGTGACGAATCTTTCGCGCATACCCGGCGGCGCAAGCCGCGAGACGTATCGCTTCCGCGCACGGTACTCCGACGCCAATGTCGCCAAGGATCGCGCCCTGATTTTGCGCCGCGATCCGCCGGCCAGCCTGATCGACACAGACCGCACGACCGAGTTCCGCGCGTATCAAGCGTTTCACCGGCTCGGCCTCCCGGTTCCGGAGCCGATCGCGTTAGAGACCGACAACAGCCCCCTCGATCGCCCCTTCTTCATCATGGAAGAGATCGAGAACTGTTCCGTGGCATCCATCCTGTTGCCCGATCCCTATAGTTCCTATCGCGAGAAGGTGGGTGAGCAGTTCTTTTCCATCCTCGGGCGCATTGCGGCGGCCGACCCGGACGAGATCGGGCTCGGCGACCTGGAAGGGGCGCGCGAATGCTGTTGGCAACACGAAACAGAGCGCTGGGAGCGCGTCATCGACGAAGATGAGCGGGAGCCGCAGCCGATTGCGCGCGCCGCCATTCGCTGGCTGAAACGCAACCCGCCACCGCCCGCTCAGAAAATCTCCATTGTGCACGGCGACTACAGAACCGGAAATTTTCTCTACGACGCGGAGGGAAGCATTCGCGCAATTCTGGACTGGGAAATGGCGCATTTGGGCGATCCGCTAGAAGACCTGGCCTGGGCGCTCGATCCGCTCTGGAGCCACGGCGATTCCTCGCGCGCTGCCGGCACGATTGCACGGGAAGAAGCCATTCGAGTGTGGGAGAAATCCAGCGGGCTCCGCTTTGATCCGGTGGCTTTCCACTGGTGGGAAGTCTTTGCGAGTCTCAAAGGACTCGGCATCTGGATTTCCGCCGCACGCGAATATTTCGAGGGGCGCAATCCCGATCCGGTGAACGCCTTCTCCGGCTGGTATTGCCTGGCATTCCACAACAACGTTCTCGCCGAGCGGTTGTCGGAGAGAGTCGCATGAAACCAGACGTAGACCAGATCCTGAATCAATCCGCAGGCCAATTGCTTGGAACAATCGCGCCGCTGTTGCCGACCGGGTATGCGCAGGGCACGACGTCACTCCTCGCGTTCATGATGCTCATGAGTGCGCAGGAGTACGAGCGGGCTGCGGATATCCGCGCGATCGAGAATGCCGAAATACGAGCGCTGTTTGCGGAACTGGGATCACTTGCAGATTCCGGCTTGCGAGCGAGACTCTCCGAGGCAGCAGCGACAAAGGATAATTCGCTGAGAATTTCGACGCTCAACGCTGCCAATGATGAGTTGCGCAGGTTGCTCATCGTGTTGCAAGCCCATTTGGAGGAGCGTCCCGGCGCAGGGGCGCGTGATGCTGAACGACGAATCTGGCAAGTTCTCAAGGCTACTGCCCAGCGCCGGCTCGTGCGCCTTCCGGCCGGCTGATCGGAACTCGGCAAAATGGGATCAGCTTGCGTGACCGCGCGGATGGGCCTTCTTGTACACCTCCATCATGCGACGGCTCTCAATCTGCGTGTAGGTCTGCGTCGTGGAGAGCGAGCTGTGGCCCAGCAGCTCCTGAACGCTGCGCAAATCAGCACCGCCATCCAGCAAATGCGTGGCGAAGGAATGACGAAGGGCATGCGGCGTCGCGCGCTCGGACAGACCCAACCGGCCGCGGAGATTCTGCATCAGGAGCTGCGCTTCACGGGCGCTCATTGGCTTTCCGCGGCGGGAGACGAAGAGTGGCGCGTCCTCGCCGGCTTCGAACGGCAGAACTCTTGTGTATCGATCGACAGCTTCACGGATCTGCGGCAGAAGAGGCACGGCGCGCTCTTTTCGCCCTTTGCCGACAATCACGAGGGACTCACCCAATGGCGCGTCTTTCCGTCTGAGGCTTAATCCTTCGGAAATCCGCAGGCCCGCGCCATATAACAGAGTAAGGAGCGCCACATTGCGGGCTCCAAGCCACTGAACATCGTTCTCGTGAGCCTCCTCAAGCGCCCGCTTCGAGTCTCGCTCGCTCAACGGCCGAGGCAGCGTGCGCGGCACTCTCGGAATCCGCACGGCACGCGCTGCCGGATTATCCAGAACCTGCTCGCGCGCGAGATACCGAAAAAAAACCCGAATCGCGGCAATCGCGCGCTGAACGCCGCGCGATCCAAGCCCCTCGCTGCGGCGCTTCGTTATGAATGCGCGAATGTCAGCCGGCGAGATCGCAGCGAGCCAGCCTTCGTCTATCTCGGCGCCTTTGTACTCGGAGAGGAACGACAGAAACCGGGAGAGGTCGTCGCCATAGGCTCGCAACGTATTTGGGCTTGCCCGCCGCTCATGCTTCAGGGCAGCAAGCCAATGGCGTCTCAGAGTCTCGGCAGATCGAGCCATGCACGAATACTGCGCTCGAGGGCGCGTACGAAGAAGCCAATGTCTGCGGTCGCCTGATCGCCATCAAAGCGGCCCGCCTCAGGCGCGCCTACGGCGTAGACGCATGCAGGCGCCTCGCAGCCGATTCGCAGCCGAAAGACAGCAATGCTGCGGCAGTCACTGCCGCCTTTTCCGAGCAGGAGTTCACCTCCCCGGGATAGAACGGCGCCGCTTCCTTCCTCTCCAAGAACCGCAACAGCCGTGCCCGGCGCGATCAGCCGGACCGCCTCGCAGCTTTTCGGGGCCGCTCCATCGCCTTCTACGCACAAGGCGGCACGGGTTCCTCCGAAAACGGGCGCCGATGCGGTCGCAATGGAAATTGCTTCGTCAAATGTCCGCGCATCCAGAAGCTCGAGCACGAGCTTCTTCACTCCGTCACCTAGTTTTGCCGCGTGTTCCCGCCGATTTTTCAATGCATCCAGTTCGGCGCGTAGCGCCAGGTTTTCGCCGCGGAGTTTCTCGATGAGAAAACGCTGCAGGTCGCCAACGTCACGCTGTTCAAACCGATCGGGAAGCAGCAACGCCAGCAATTCGTTGTCAGCCGCGAGCTTCGCGCGGTTCATGCGAAGGTACGCCTTTACGGCCTCGGCGGCCGCTTGAGACGGATCTCTGGATACAGCACGGCTACTCATCGTCTGAGCCTGTGCATCGACGGCGATAAGGACACTTGTTTCGAGACCGCCGACGACACCCCTTTCCGGCGAGGTCCCCAGTTTCATTGAATTCGGCGCTGCCGATAAAGGGCTTCAAAGGTTGACCCAACAGATTCGCATCGCAAAAGTGTAATCATGAATCAGCCGTTGTTGAAGGCCCCGGCGCGCCAAATGCAGCGGGCGGGCGTCTTGTTGCCATTGCCACTGTCGGGTAGCTACGACTATCTTATCCCCGGCGGGATATGTTATCCGCGGGGGACGATTGTCACCGCCCCACTCGGACCAAATCGGTACGTTGGGGTGATCTGGGGAGAGCCGGACGGCGCGATCCCCGATACCAAGCTGAAAGAAGCAGTCCCGCTCGAACCGTCGCCTCGCCTGCCGACAGTCCTTTGCGATTTCATCGATTGGGTTGCGCGGTACACGTTTACGACCCCAGGCACGGTCCTGGCGCTCGCGTTGCGCTCGCCGCAGGCGTTCGAGCCGGAGATGCCGCGCGTGGGATTTGTTCATTCCGGTGTTGCGCCAAAAAAAATAACACCGGCTCGCCAACGCGTTCTGAATATCGCGCGCGATGGCCTGGCCCGCAGCATTCAGAATCTCGCCGAAGAGGCGAATGCTTCGCCTGCTGTCGTGCGTGGGCTCATTGATGCGGGGGCATTGGCCCGGACGACTTTGCCCGAGTTTTCACCATTTCTGCAGCCCGATCCGGATTTCAGTGCGACGATCTTAAACCTCGAACAGGAAGCGGCGGCGCGCAGCCTCCGCGGAGCGGTAGCGAGCGAGCAATTCTCCGCATTACTCCTCGATGGCGTGACCGGATCGGGCAAGACGGAAACCTACTTCGAAGCGGTAGCCGAAGCGATTTCACGCAGAAAGCAGATACTGATCCTGCTTCCTGAGATCGCCTTGACGGTGCAGTTCCTGGATCGCTTTGCCGAGCGTTTCGGATGTCGGCCGGCCGAATGGCATTCCGATCTGTCGCAAAAGGAACGGCGGCGCGTCTATCGCGCCGTCATGGCCGCAGAAGTGCGAGTCGTCGTCGGCGCGCGATCGGCGCTCTTCCTGCCCTTTCCCAATCTTGGGCTCATTGTCGTGGACGAGGAGCACGAACAGGCTTTCAAACAGGAGGACGGCGCGATCTACCACGCGCGGGACATGGCCGTCGTGCGCGGCCGGATTGAGAGCTGCCCTGTGGTTCTCACAAGCGCGACGCCCTCGCTCGAAACTTACGTCAATGCATCCAGCGGCCGGTACAAATGGCTGAAGCTCCCGCGGCGTCACGGCGGCGCGAGCATGCCCGAAGTCAGGCTCCTCGATCTACGCAGGGTGCGTGTTGAGCCCGGCACGTGGCTGTCTCAGCCTTTGCGGGATGCGCTTGCGGCAACGCTAGCAAGCGGCGAGCAGGCGATGCTGTTTCTTAATCGCCGCGGATATGCGCCGCTCACATTGTGCGAAGCCTGTGGCCACAAGATGACTTGCAGCCAGTGTTCTGCCTGGCTGGTCGAGCATCGATACCATCATAGACTCGCTTGTCACCTGTGCGGTTCGCAGACAGTGATACCGGTCGCCTGCCCACAATGCCATACGCCGCACAGCCTCATTGCCTGCGGACCGGGCGTGGAGCGGGTCGCCGAAGAATTTGCATCGGCGTTTCCAGGTGCCAGAACGTCGATTGCGTCCAGCGACATGTTGCATGGGCCTGCGCAAACCCAGGCGGCGATTCGTGCCATGGCAAAACACGAGGTGGATGTGGTGATCGGCACGCAAATCGTTGCCAAGGGACATCATTTTCCGCAGTTGACCCTTGTCGGAATCGTTGATGGTGACTTGGGCGGGTTCGATGGTGATGTGCGGGCGCGCGAGCGCACTTTTCAACTGCTGCACCAGGTTTCCGGGCGGGCTGGACGGGCGGAGAAGCCGGGACTTGTGCTCATCCAGACGCGCAATCCCGATGACGCAGTGATGAAAGCATTGGCTTCGGGCGATCGCGATGCATTTTACGAGCAGGAGCGGAAGCTTCGCGAGCGGGCCGGTGCGCCACCGTTTGGGCGCCTGGCGGCCATTATTCTCTCCGGCACCGATGGTGAGCGGGTGCGCGAGGCCGGGCGGGGTCTCGCGAAAGCGGCACCCTTAGTGCGCGGGGTCAAGGTGTGGGGACCAACGCCGGCCTTCTATCAAACCCTGCGCGGCCGCACGCGCGAGCGCCTTCTTGTGCAAGCGGAGCGGCATGTCGACGTGCAGGCATATTTGCGGACGTGGCTTTCTCGGGTCGAACGGCCGAAGAGCGTTAAACTGACGGTTGATGTCGATCCGATGAGTTTCTTCTGAGTCTCATCGGTTTTGCATGAAATAGAGGACAACGATGACAATCAGGATTGCGACCGCCTGCGCAAGCACACGGTAACGCATTAGCCGATTCGACCAGTGTTTCGCGATCTGACCGCCCATCGCCATGACGAACAGGCCAGCTAAGAGAATTGCGAGAACGACGCCCAGGGCAACGATGACGAGAATGCTACCCATCGAAGGCCCTCGTGGAAGTTCCGGACATCACCAAGTCCCTGTGTCCGGCATGGATAGCCAAGGTTCGGCGGGTGGAAGACTCCCGTCTTCCTGAAGCAATTCAATGGAAATCCCGTCCGGCGATCGCACGAAAGCCATATGGCCGTCGCGCGGCGGACGATTGATTGTCACGCCGGATTCCAGAAGTCGTTGGCAAGTCTCGTAGATATTTTTGACCCGGTATGCCAGATGACCGAAATTGCGCCCGCCCGCATATTGCTCCGGATCCCAATTGTAGGTGAGCTCAACGAGCGGCGCTTGCTCCCGGCCTGCACGTTCGAGATCGGCGGGCGCACAGAGAAACACGAGCGTAAAGCGGCCCTTTTCGCTGTCGATGCGACGCACCTCCCTGAGGCCGAGCTTTTTGCAGTAGAAGTCAAGCGACGCATCCAGATTCGAAACGCGAACCATCGTGTGCAAGTACCGCATGTGACAATCTCCGGGTTAGCCCAGCGCGTCGATTTCTTCGTCGGTCAGTCCGCCAGGAACGATTGTCACGGGAATGGGATGCGTCCCCGTCCGACCAACCAGCGAACTGACGAGGGGACCCGGACCTTCTTTCGAGGTGCCTGCGGCCAAGACGAGAATCGAAATATCTTTATCGCTCTTGATCAGCTCTGAGAGACACTCGGCCGGACGGCCTTCCTGGATCACCAGTTCGGGTACGATCCCCGACAGCTCGTTCACCACCTTTGCGGCTTCATAGACCAAATTCTCCGCTTCCTGGTGCGCTTCGTCGCGCATGATTTCTTCCACGCCGCGCCATTGCTGGAAATCGTCATGCTGCGCGACGCACAGGAGCGTCACACGGCCGCCCGTGTGCTGCGCCCGTCGTGTCGCAAAACGCATGGCAACCCGGCATTCGGGTGTCTTGTCCACGACCACCAGAAACTTGCGCGGGCGATCCCGCCCCCCGCGAGATGAGGCTGGCGCGGTTGAACTGCTCATTTTGGCAACCTGCCACCGGCCGCCATGGACAGGCAAGATTCAACCACCGGTTTTGAGCCTCGCCTTCAGCTCATACAGGATCTCAAGCGCCTGCTTGGGTGTCAGAACGTCCGGCATGATCTCCCGCAACGCCCGCTCGACCTCACTTTCTTTGAAGGCAGGCCGAACCGCCGGTGGCGCGAACAGCGGCAGATCATCGATCCGGGCGAGTGGTTTGTGCCCTTCTCGTCCTTCCTCCAGCGCACGGAGGACGTCTTCGGCGCGATGCACAACGTCAGGCGGCAGGCCGGCGAGCTTCGCTACGTGAATCCCGTAGGATCGATCCGCTGTGCCGGAGGCGATCTCGTGCAGGAATACAATCGTGTCGTTCCATTCCCTCACGCGCATGGTCGCGCATGCAAGAGATGGCAGTCGTTCGGCGAGCGCCGTCATTTCGTGATAATGTGTGGCAAACAGTCCGCGGCACCTGTTTTTCTCGATCAAATGCTCCGCCGTCGCCCAGGCGATGGCGAGTCCATCGAATGTGGCCGTCCCGCGTCCGATCTCATCGAGAATGACGAGGCTCTTCTCCGTCGCCTGATTGAGGATGGCCGCCGTCTCGATCATCTCGACCATGAACGTCGAACGGCCGCGCGCAAGGTCGTCCGCGGCGCCCACGCGCGAGAAGAGTTTGTCGACGACACCGATATGCGCCGACTCGGCAGGAACGAAGCTCCCGATTTGCGCGAGGATAACAACCAGCGCGTTCTGGCGCAGAAACGTCGACTTGCCGGCCATATTCGGCCCCGTGACCAACCAAAGCCGTCCGGGTCCGTCGGAGGACAAGTCGCAATCGTTCGCTACGAAAGGCGCTGCATGTCCCGCGCTGAGCGCGACCTCTACGACGGGATGTCGGCCACGCGCGATTTTGAATGCCAGGCTTTCATCTACAACCGGACGCACGTAGTTGCGCTCGACCGCCAGTTCCGCCAGCGCCGTACAGACATCCAGCTGAGACAAGGCAGCAGCGATTTGCGACAAGGCATTTGCCGTTTCAAGAACCTCTGCGCAAAGGTTGTCGAACAATTCCTGCTCGATGTCCAAAGCCTGGTCAGCACTCTGCGAAATGCGCGCGCCGAGAGTCGCAAGCTCATCAGTCGAAAAACGAACTGCGCTGCCGATGGTCTGGCGGTGCCGGAACACTTTCCGGTTTGACTCGGATTGCAGCTTATCCGCATGTTGCGGCGTCACTTCGATGAAATAACCGAGCACACCATTGTGTTTGATCCGGAGGCCCGTCACACCGCTTTCGCCGCGATAGCGAGTTTCAAGTGACGCAATGACGCGACGGCTTTCGTCTCGCAGCGCGCGCACCTCATCGAGCGGCGGATGAGCCCCCGGCCTGATGAATCCACCATCCCGCGAGAAGAAAGGCGGCTCCGGCACAAGCAAGCGATCAAGAGAGACTGCCACACCAGAACATTCGGCAACCCCGCCACATAACGCGTCGCGCGCGCTTGCAAGCTCGCCAGTTGGAGCTTTGAGCGGATCGTCGACCTCCGGCAGGACGCCTAACAATCCGCCCGCTGCATTCAGTCCGTCGCGAATGTTCGCAAGGTCACGGGGTCCGCCGCGCCCGACTGAAATTCTTGCGAGTGCACGCGCGATATCGGGAGCATGGCGCAACCGATTGCGAATCTGTTCCCGCAGATCGGCATCGGAGGCGAAAAATCCAACGGCCTCCTGCCTGTCAGCAATTGCCGTTCTGTCCGTCAGGGGTGACGCCAGCCGCGCTGCCAATTCGCGCGCACCGTAAGCCGTCACTGTAAGATCTATTGTGGCGAGAAGGCTGCCCGCGCGCGATCCAGACAAGCTCTCCGTCAGCTCAAGGTTGCGCCGCGTCGCCGCATCGATCGCCATATGCGCATGTTCCACCTCGCGCGCGAGTGGCTTCAGAACCGGCAGCTTTCCCTTTTGGGTGAGCTCCAGGTAGGAAACCACCGCGCCCGCGGCCGAGAACTCGGCACGGCTGAAAGAACCAAACCCGTCCAGGACGGCCACGCGATAAAGCGATCTTAACGCGCGCTCGCCATTTGCCGAATCGAACTTGCTCATCGGCAGAAGCGTCAGCTTCGGTCCGGTATCTTTAAGAACCGCACCGACCGCTTCATCAGTGAACAGAACATCCGGTGCGAGCACTTCCTTCGGTTGCAGCCGTGCAAGCTCGGCTGCCATTTCTTGGGGAGCAACCGTACAAACGTGAAAATCGCCCGAAGAAATGTCCGCCGACGCAAGCGCGACTTCACCCGCAGCGCGCCCGATGGCGGCCAGAACATTTGCCGAGCGGGCTTCGAGAAGCGAATCTTCGGTGAGCGTGCCCGGGGTGACGAGGCGCACGACCTCACGTCGCACGACAGCCTTGCTACCGCGCTTGCGCGCCTCCGTTGGGTCCTCCATCTGCTCGCAGACGGCGACGCGGAAGCCTTTCCGGATCAGCTTTTCGAGATATTGGTCGGCGGCATGCACCGGCACGCCGCACATGGGAATGTCGTCGCCCAGGTGCTTGCCGCGTTTTGTCAAAGCAATATCGAGGGCTTCCGCGGCTTTGGCGGCATCCTCAAAAAAGAGCTCGTAGAAATCCCCCATTCGGTAGAACAACAGATATTCCGGATGAGCCGCCTTGATCTCCAGAAATTGCGCCATGGAGGGTGTGGCGCTCTGCAGGTCTGAGGAGGGTGCTCGAGTGTCCATGATGGGCAGGTTAGCAGATTGCGAGCCGACCACCTCCCCGCAACGCAAGCCGGCATTGAAAGAGTGGCACGTTCGGGCGGATATTCTGTGGATCACTTCGAAAGTCATACCCATGGATTCGTCAAGACCATCGTTCACCGACGAAGAAGCCCTCGCCTTTCATCGGCAAGGCAAGCCCGGAAAAATTGAGATTCATCCGACGAAGCCAATGGCGACGCAGCGGGACCTGTCGCTCGCCTATTCTCCGGGGGTGGCCGTTCCGGTGCGTGCGATCGCCGGGAATCCCGATGCTGCCTTCGATTACACGGCGAAAGGAAATCTCGTCGCAGTAGTTTCTAACGGCACGGCCATCCTTGGACTGGGAGATCTCGGCGCACTTGCGGCGAAACCAGTTATGGAAGGCAAGGCGGTTCTCTTCAAGCGCTTTGCCGACGTAGACGCAATCGATCTTGAGGTGGACACCACTGACGTCGATGAGTTCGTCGGAGCGATCCGCTACCTCGGACCGAGCTTCGGCGGCATCAATCTCGAAGACATCAAGGCGCCGGATTGCTTCGTGATCGAGGAGCGGCTGCGCGAGCTGATGGACATTCCGGTGTTCCATGACGATCAGCATGGGACCGCGATCATCTCGGCCGCCGGCGTGATCAATGCTTTGCGTCTTACTGGCCGGAGTTTGAATGACATAAAGGTCGTCGTGAACGGCGCGGGGGCGGCGGGAATCGCTTGCCTCGAGCTGTTGAAAGCGATGGGTTTGCCCAACAAAAATGCGTTTCTTTGCGATTCCAAGGGCGTGATCTATCGCGGGCGCACGAGCGGGATGAATCAATGGAAGAGCGCGCACGCTGTCGACACGAAGGCACGGACACTTGCGGATGCTCTTGCCGATTGCGATGTGTTTCTTGGTCTATCGGTCAAGGGCGCCGTCACACCAGACATGGTGAAAACCATGGCGAAGGCGCCGATCATTTTCGCGATGGCCAATCCCGATCCGGAGATCACGCCGGAAGAGGTTAAAGCGGCGCGGCCTGACGCCATCGTCGCGACCGGCCGCAGCGACTATCCGAACCAGGTGAACAACGTCCTCGGATTTCCATACATTTTCCGCGGCGCGCTCGACGTGCGTGCCCGCAGCATCAATCAAGCGATGAAGATCGCAGCGGCCGATGCCTTAGCCCAACTGGCGCGCGAGGACGTGCCGGACGAGGTCGCTGCTGCCTACCGCGGGCTTCGTCCCGTGTTCGGTCCGGATTACATTATTCCCGTGCCTTTCGACCCGCGCCTGATCAGTCGCGTTTCGTCCGCCGTCGCGGAGGCGGCCGTGAAGAGTGGCGTTGCGCGCCGCGAGCTCAAAGACGCGGACACCTACCGCTACCAATTATCAGCGCGGCTCGACCCCTCCGCAATCCTGTTTCAGCGGATCACGGCCAGCGTGCGCGCGAATCCGAAACGAGTGGTGTTCGCCGAGGGTGAAGAAGACTCTGTCATCCGTGCTGCCGGGGCCTTCCAGAACTCCGGGCTGGGACGCGCGCTCCTGGTCGGCCGCGAAGAGATCATCAAAGCCGGAATTCGCCGCGCCGGTCTCGACGAGCATTCTCTCGAAATTCGTGTGCCGCATTCGGCACAGGAAGCCGCGCCGTACATTGAGGCCCTCTACAAGCGGGTGCAGCGCCACGGCCAGCTCTATCGCGATTGCGTGCGCATGGTCACCAATGATCGGAACATCTATGCCGCGTCCATGCTCAAGGCCGGCGATGCAGACGCCATGGTGACTGGTGTCACGCGCTCGTATCAGGTCGCACTGGACGATGTGCGCCGGGTGCTGGATCCGCCGCTGGGGAAGATGCCAATCGGGGTCATGCTCATCTTCACCAAGGGCCGTGTGCTGTTCGTGGCCGACACGTCTGTCCATGAAATGCCGACAAGCGACGAACTGGCCGACATTGCCGTGCAGGCCGCCGAAGTCGTCCGGCATTTCGGGTTTACCCCGCGCGTGGCGCTGCTCGCCTCCTCGACTTTCGGCTTCCCGCGCAGCGAGCGCAGCGAACGGATCGTCGAGGCGGTGCATATTCTGGATCAGCGCAGTGTCGATTTCGAATACGACGGAGAGATCGGTGTCGATGTGGCGCTCGAACGCGAAAAACTGGCGCTGTACCCCTTCTGCCGTCTGACCGACACGGCCAACACGCTCATCATGCCGGCCATCCATTCGGCCTCCATTTCAACCAAGCTGCTCCAGGAGGCGGGCGGAGCGAGTGTGCTCGGACCGGTGCTCATCGGGCTTGAGAAGGCTGTCCAGATCGCTCCTCTTGGCGCCAAAATGAGCGAGATTTACAACGCTGCTATCATCGCAGCGCTGTAAGCAGATTCCACCCGGCATTCGGCGGCAATCCGCCTTGCAGGGCCAAGACCCCACCCCTATATACCCCACAAGACTGGCAGGGGCATTCCCCTCGCGCCGGTTTTGCCAATGATTTCAAAGGGGACGGGCCGGAGGGCGCCTCTTCCGAGGGCCAGGAACCTGTCCGCCAGAAGAGAGGAATACACATGGCTAAAGTGATCGGCATCGACCTCGGCACGACCAATTCGTGCGTTGCGGTCATGGAGGGCTCGTCCCCCAAGGTCATCGAAAATGCGGAGGGCGCGCGAACAACCCCCTCCATTGTGGCGTTTACCGGCGACGGCGAGCGCCTGGTCGGACAGGCCGCCAAGCGGCAGGCCGTTACCAATCCGGAATACACCTTTTTCGCCATCAAGCGGCTGATCGGCCGCCGTTTCGACGATCCCATGACCCAAAAAGACATGGGCATGGTGCCCTACAAGATCGTTCGCGCGGGCAATGGCGATGCCTGGGTGCAGGGTCGCGAGAACAAGCAATTCGCGCCCTCGGAAGTCTCTGGCTTCATCCTGCAAAAGATGAAGGAGACGGCGGAGAGCTATCTGGGCGAGAAGGTCACGCAGGCGGTGATCACCGTGCCGGCCTACTTCAATGACGCACAGCGCCAGGCGACGAAAGACGCCGGGAAGATCGCGGGCCTTGAAGTGCTGCGCATCATCAACGAGCCGACGGCAGCCGCCCTTGCCTACGGCATGGATAAGAAGGGCAGCGGCCAGACCATTGCGGTCTACGATCTCGGCGGCGGCACATTCGATATCTCCGTACTCGAGATCGGCGATGGCGTGTTCGAGGTGAAGTCCACGAACGGCGACACGTTCCTGGGCGGTGAAGACTTCGACATGCGGCTCGTCAGCTATCTGGCCGACGAGTTCAAGAAGGAATCTGGCATCGACCTGCGCAACGATCGCCTCGCGCTGCAGCGACTGAAGGAAGCGGCTGAGAAGGCGAAGATCGAGCTGTCCAGCGCGATGCAGACGGAAGTGAACCTGCCGTTCATCACGGCGGATGCTTCGGGTCCGAAGCATCTCACGATGAAGATCACCCGCGCGAAGCTGGAAGCGCTGGTGGACGATCTCATCCAGAAGACGGTCGCGCCGGTGAAGGCAGCCCTGAAGGATGCCGGCGTTTCCGCAAATCAGATCGACGAAGTGATCCTCGTCGGCGGCATGACGCGCATGCCGAAGGTCCAAGAGGTCGTGAAGCAGCTGTTCGGCAAGGAGCCGCACAAGGGCGTCAACCCGGACGAAGTCGTTGCTATCGGGGCCGCCATTCAGGGCGGTGTGCTGAAGGGCGAAGTGAAGGACGTGCTTCTGCTCGACGTGACACCGCTATCGCTCGGTATCGAAACGCTGGGCGGCGTGTTCACGCGGCTGATCGAGCGCAACACCACGATTCCCACCAAGAAGTCGCAGGTGTTCTCCACGGCCGAGGACAATCAGACGGCAGTAACCATCCGCGTCTTCCAGGGCGAGCGCGAGATGGCGGCGGACAACAAGCTGCTCGGCCAGTTCGATCTCGTGGGCATTCCGCCCGCACCGCGCGGCGTGCCCCAGGTGGAGGTCACGTTCGATATCGACGCGAACGGCATCGTGAACGTCACCGCGAAGGACAAGGCGACCAATAAGGAGCAGCAGATCCGCATTCAAGCTTCGGGCGGATTGTCGGAAGCCGACATCGACAAGATGGTCAAGGATGCCGAAGCCCATGCGGCCGAGGACAAGAAACGGCGCGCGCTGGTAGATGCGAAGAATCATGGCGATGCCCTGATCCACTCGACCGAGAAGGCGCTGTCGGAGCATGGCGACAAGGTCGGCCAGGAAGAGCGTACGGCCATCGAGAATGCGATTGCCGCACTCAAGGAAGCCACCAAGGGCGACAACGTCGACGACATCCAATCGAAGACGCAAGCGCTCGCGCAAGCCTCCATGAAGCTGGGTGAAGCGATGTACAAGGCGCAACAGGCGGGCGGTGGCGGCGAGGGTGCCGCGCCGGGCGGTGACGGCGGCGCAAAGGACGAGAATGTCGTTGACGCGGAATTCACCGAAGTCGACGAAAAGAAAAAGGGCGCGGCGTAATCAGAGGACGGAAAGCAGAATACGGGGATCGGAATGAACAGGGGCCTAACCATGGATAGTTTTTCTGATCCCCGTATTCGGTATTCTGTAGTCTGGCCATGAAGCGTTGCTATTACGAAGTTCTTGGTGTGGAGCGTGGCGCTCCTCCGGAGGCCATCAAAGGCGCCTACCGCAAGCTCGCGAAAGAGCTTCATCCTGACCGCAATCACGGCGACACGCAGTGCGAGCACAAATTCAAAGAGATCAATGAAGCCTATGATGTCCTGAAGGACGATCAGAAGCGCGCAGCGTATGATCGTTTCGGGCACGCGGCATTCGAGAACGGCGGTGGCCGCGGCGCGAATGGGTTCGGCTTCGATTTTGCGTCGTCCTTCACCGACATTTTCGACGATTTGTTTGGCGAGTTTACCGGCGGCAGGCGTGGACGCCGGCAGAATCGCGGACAGGACCTGCGCTACAACCTGGAAATCACGCTCGAAGAGTCGTTTCGCGGGCGTCAGGCCCAGATCAAGGTGCCGACAGCCCTTGCCTGCGAGGCATGCGGCGCGTCAGGCGCGGAAGCCGGTACAAAGCCCGAGCAATGCCCCACCTGCTCCGGCATTGGCAAAGTTCGCGCACAGCAGGGTTTCTTCACCATCGAGCGCACGTGCCCGTCCTGCCGCGGCCAAGGGCGCATCATCCGCAATCCGTGCAAGGCCTGTCATGGCGCAGGACTCGTGCAGAAGGAACGCACGCTCCAAGTGGATATTCCATCTGGGGTCGAGGAAGGCACGCGTATCCGGCTTGCCGGGGAAGGGCAGGCAGGCCTGAACGGCGGGCCGGCGGGCGATCTCTATCTCTTCATTTCCGTCAAGGCGCATCCCTTATTTCAACGCGATGGGCACGACCTCTATTGCCGCGCACCGGTTTCATTCGTGACGGCCGCGCTCGGCGGCGGAATCGAAGTGCCGACACTCGATGGCGGCCGCGCACGGGTGAACATTCCCGAAGGCACGCAGTCAGGCCGCCAGTTCCGCCTGCGCGGCAAGGGCATGCCGGTGCTACGCGGCGGGGGGATGAGCGGCGATCTTTATGTCGAAGTCATTGTCGAAACGCCGGTGAAGCTCACGAAGAAGCAGAAAGAATTGCTGCGCGCCTTCGCAAATGAAAGCGCGCCCGGCTGCCAGCCGGAATCCGAAGGCTTCCTCGCCAGGCTCAAGGACTTCTGGACCGGCGCGGCGAACGCCTAAGTTCAGTGTGCGCCAAAGTATCCATTGAAGTTCGGACAATCGCCGCTTGAAGCGAAGAGCTCGTCGTAGTTCCCATCCGACAGAAGCATCTTCGTTGCGCGTTGCGCTGCACCGTAGGCAGCACGTCCCGTCAGCGCGCCCGCGCTGACTCGGCGCACGCCGAGTGCTTTCAGCTCCGCAATCGGCGGCACGGTCCTCAGGATCAGGATGTTGACCGGCAGATCGATCGCCTGCACCACGTCGCGGATTTGCGCGGGCTCGCTCATGCCCGGTGCGAACAGGCTGTCGGCGCCCGCATCGCGGTAGAGTTTTCCGCGGCGGATCATCTCCTCCAGCTTGCGATCGTCT
>DATJGT010000055.1:0-37444 GCA_035494695.1 Rhizomicrobium sp.
TTGCGCGGTGAGCTCGATCCCGCCCAGATTACGCCGGAGTTCGTTGCGACCCAGCTCTCGACCTGTGGCAGCCCGGATCCCGATCTTGTCATTCGAACCAGCGGCGAGCGGCGGCTGAGCAATTTCCTGCTGTGGCAGTCCGCATATTCTGAACTGGTGTTTGTGGACACGCTGTGGCCGGACTTCTCGCGCGTGCAGTTCATCGAAGCACTCGAGACTTATGCTGCGCGGGATCGCCGTTTCGGATCCGTGGCACCGGAGGCGGTCGCTTGAGCACGATGCCGGATTCGCTTCGCTCCACGCCTCGGCAGGACGCGGCGTCGGCAAACTCTTTCCGGAAGCGATTCAGATTCTCGTGGAATTGGATCACGCGGCCATTCTTTGGCTTGCTCCTCGCTGCAGTCGCAATTGGAGCGACGTGGAAGGGGGACGTTTGGTTCGGGTTATTTTTGGCAATTGTAGGGGCCGCTGGAGCGCGCGAATGGCACCGCATGTTTGCGCCAGATGATTTTGTGATTCCGACGTGCATCACTGCTTTTGCCTTGGCGGCTGCTGTAACTGTGCGCGTCTTTCCGACGGGTGCGCCAATCACTCCGTTCTTGATTCTTCTCGCGGGAAGCGCTGTGAATTTTATGATCGGTTATCTGCGCCATCAGGCACCGCTCGCGCACGCAGGTGGGGTTGTTTACATAGGCCTCCCGGCCGTCTCGCTGCTGATGTTACGGCTCTTCCCGCTTCATCCGCTATGGTTAGTCGTTATATTCTTCCTGGCGGTCTGGGCAACGGATACTGGTGCCTTGGTCAGCGGAAATCTGATGGGCGGGCCTAAGCTCGCGCCCAAACTTTCTCCGAACAAGACATGGGCCGGATTTGTCGGCGGCATTGCTTGTGCTTCCATAGCCTGCGCGATTCTAGCCTCGGCTCTGGGCGCGCGCGTTGCTGCCGCCCTTGTATTCGGCATCGCTATGGCCGTGGCCGGCCATATCGGCGACCTATTTGAATCAATGATGAAGCGGCGGTCAGGCCGGAAGAACAGCGGTGGCCTCATTCCGGGTCATGGCGGCGTGCTGGATCGAATTGATTCCGCGCTTTTCGCGGCTCCATTCGCCGCCGTCCTCGTTGTTGTTCTGCGGTTCGACCCGCTGGCAGGACTTCAGCCATGAACGCGGCCGATCTCGGACACGTTCTCCACCGGAGTATCACCGTTCTCGGCAGCACGGGCTCCGTCGGTCTGAGCACATTGTCGGTCATCGATCATATACGCTCGGTGTTCGGCCCGGAAGCGTTTCCGATCGAAGCCTTGACTGCGCAGAGCAACGTCGAGAAGCTTGCGGCGCAAGTCCGGCATTTTCGTCCGAAGGCAGTCGTGATCGGCGATGAAGCCCGATTGGGCGAGTTGCGCAATGCGCTCTCGGATACCGATATCGAAATTGCCGGAGGGGCGGCGAATGTGATCGAAGCCGCCGCGCGTCCTTCGGATGTGGTCATGGTGGCGATTGTGGGCGCGGCCGGATTGGCGCCGGCCCTGGCGGCGGTCAGTCGCGGTGCCCAGGTAGCGCTCGCCAACAAGGAATGCATTGTCGCGGCAGGCGAGATCTTTCGCCTTGCATTACAATCCTCGCGCGCGACTATCATTCCGGTAGACTCCGAGCACAATGCCGCATTTCAGGTTCTGGATTTTGCGCAGACCCATGCAATCGATCAGGTGACGCTGACCGCGTCCGGGGGGCCGTTTCGCCAGTGGTCGCCGGAGCGGATGGCCCAGGCGACTCCGGAGCAGGCCGTCGCGCATCCGAACTGGTCGATGGGCGCAAAGATTTCGGTCGACAGCGCCACGCTGATGAACAAGGGCCTCGAGCTCATCGAAGCGCATCATCTGTTCGGCTTGCCGGCCGATCGTCTGGGCGTGATTGTGCATCCACAATCGCTCGTGCATTGCCTGATCACGTATGCGGACGGATCGACGCTGGCACACATGTCGGCGCCTGATATGCAGACGCCGATCGCATACGCGCTTGCATGGCCCCGCCGGATTGCCTCACCATCACGCCGTCTTGATCTGGCGTCGTCCGGCGGGCTGACGTTCGAGCAGGCCGATACCGTGCGCTTTCCGTGCCTGAAGCTGGCGCAGGATTGCTTGCGCACTGGGGGGCTCGCGCCTACCATTCTGAACGCGGCGAACGAGATTGCGGTGAAGGCTTTTCTCGGCCGCCGTATCGGTTTTCTGGATATCGCCCGTGTTGTGGAGGAGACGCTCTCTGCGCAACACAATGCAGGGAGCGGCGTAGCCAGGGAGCTGGAGTTCATTCTGGAAATGGACCGGCAGGCACGCGATACAGCAGACAGTGTCGTGATGCGCATGGCAGCCTGATCCATTTCAGACAGGAGTACCCCGATGCTAGGCGCGCTGAACGGACTGATTGGGTGGATCCCGCTGGGTCTCCCGGCCTTTCTGTTCGTTATTACGGTTGTCGTATTCTTTCACGAGTTGGGCCATTTCGCTGTCGCGCGACTCTGCGGAGTGCGGGTTGAAACCTTTTCGATCGGGTTCGGTCCGGCAATTGTGCGTTGGCACGATCGGAAAGGAACCGAGTGGAAGATTTCCTGGGTACCGCTTGGCGGTTACGTGAAGTTTTTCGGCGATCAGGATGCAATGAGCACGCCGGACCGTGACCAGATTCAGGATATGTCTGCGCCCGAACGCGGTGTGGCATTTCCTTTGAAGCCGCTTCCGCAACGCGCACTTGTCGTTTTGGCTGGACCGGTGGCGAATTTCATTCTGGCGATCGTGATCTTTGCGGGTCTGTTTGCAGTGGTTGGCCGTCAGCAGATCCTCACGCATATTGGCAAAGTCAGTCCAGGCGCGCCCGCCGCCGCGGCCGGTGTCAAAGCGGGGGACATTGTTCGCTTTGTCGATGGCAAGCCGGTGCAGACCTTCGAGCAGCTCCAGGTTGCCATTAAAGATAAGGCCGGTCGTCCGCTGTCGTTGACCGTCTCGCGGCAAGGAAAATTGTTCGCGCTACGAATGACGCCAAGCTGGATCGAGACACGCGACTTGTATGGCGGCAAAACCAGAATCCTTGGAATAGGAATTTCTCCTGCTGCGGAGGAATCTAACGCGGCGTTCGTCCGCCTCGGGCCGCTTGCGGCGATTGCGGAAGCAGGCAAGGAGACATGGTTCGTTATCGATTCTACGCTGACCTACGTCTGGCGCATTGTCACCGGCGCGAGCGACACCAAGCAGCTGACCGGCCCCATCGGCATCGCCAAGGTATCCCGTGCCGCAGCATCGGCAGGGTTCATGAACCTTATCGGTCTGATCGCTCTCATTTCCGTAAGTATCGGGCTGGTCAATCTTTTTCCCATTCCCATCCTCGACGGGGGCCATCTTCTGTACTATGGATGTGAAGCCGTCTTGGGCCGTCCGCTTGGCGCCCGCGCCCAAGACATCGGCTTTCGGCTGGGGTTGGCAGTCATGCTGGGGTTGTTCTTCTTAGCCACCTGGAATGACCTCGTCCGGCCAAGCCTGTTCTGAACCTTTGCGCGCACTGGGCAGTGCGTGCGCAATGAGCCTGGGACGAGCGGATGAGTCTGAACACCCATTTTTTCGCCCGGCACAGGCGTGCGATTATGGCGGCGGCATCCCTCGCTCTGATCTTCATAAATGCAAGCGCGCCGGCACAGCCCCGACCAGCCACGCCGAACGCAGTCCCTGCGCAGCCATCCGGCGCCGTCGTTCGGGACATTCGCGTGCGCGGCACGCAGCGCATCGAGCCCGGCACCGTCCTGTCCTATTTGTCCATTCGTCCGGGCGATCCGTACGATGCGGCGAATGTCGACCGGTCGCTTAAGAGTTTGTTCGCGACCGGGCTATTTGCCGACGTCAAGTTTAATTGGGACGGCTCGGTCCTGACGATCGACGTCGTGGAAAATCCGATTATCAATCAGGTCGTCTTCGAAGGCGAAAGTAGAGTCTCCGAGAAAGACCTGACGAAAGAAGTCCAGCTAAAGCCGCGCATGGTCTTCACGCGCGCGAAAGTGCAGGCGGATGTCCAGCGCATCGTCGAGCTTTACCGGCGGAATGGAAAGTTCGCCGCCACCGTCGATCCGCAGATCATCCAGAGACCGCAAAATCGCGTAGATCTCATCTTTTCGATCAACGAGGGTCCGACCACCGGTGTTGCCCGCATCTCGTTCATCGGTAACAAGGTGTTCGATGACGACACGCTGAGGGGACAGATTGCAACTGAAGAGTCCGCCTGGTGGCGTTTTCTCTCGAGCAACGATAATTATGACCCCGATCGCCTGACTTTTGACCGAGAGCAGCTGCGGCGATTCTATCTCAAGAACGGGTATGCCGATTTTCGCGTTGTCTCCGCCGTCGCGGAGCTTACGCCCGATCGCCGCGAGTTTTACATCACCTTCACGGTCGACGAAGGGCCGATCTACACGTTCGGAAAGGTCGTAATAAATTCCAAGATCAAGGAATTGAATCCGGCGTCGTTGCGTCCGCTGGTGCCCATTGCGCAGGGCAGGACCTACAATGCAGAACTCATCGATAAATCGATTGATGCCCTGACAAACGCTGCCGGTTCCAAGGGATACGCATTTGCCGAGGTGCATCCGCGCATCGCCAGAAATCGCGCAAAACGTACGATCGACGTGATCTTCGAGATCCAGCAGGGACCTCGGGTGTATGTGGAGCGCATCAACATCGCTGGCAATACGCGCACATTGGACAAGGTGATTCGCCGGGAAATGCGCCTCGTGGAGGGCGACGCCTTCAATCGCATCCTGGTGGACCGCTCGCGCACTCGCATCCGCTCTCTGGGATTTTTCAAGGATGTCGACGTCAAGCCGGTCCAAGGATCGCAACCTGACCGCACGGTCCTGAACGTTAACGTTACGGAACAATCAACCGGCGAGTTGTCCCTCGGCGTCGGCTATTCGTCGACCAGCTCCATCGTCGGCCAGTTCAGCTATACGGAGCGAAATCTGTTCGGACGCGGACAATATCTGCGCGCCAGCATCTCCGTTTCGGCCATCAGCAAGGAGGCTGTCCTCAGCTTCACCGAGCCGTATTTTCTCGACAGGCCTTTGGCGGCCGGTTTTGATATCTACAAGGTGCTGACCGATGTGGATCAGGCGGAATATCGCAGTGATACGAATGCCCTCAGCCTTCGGCTTGGTTTTCCCACTTCCGAATATGGAAGCGTAGGCCTGCGCTATACCTACCGGATTGATACGATTACGCCTTTTCTCGGTGCGCCTCCGGCGATCCGCCTTGCTGCGGGAACGGCGCAAACATCCGCTGTTGGCTATACGTATGCCTACAACACCGTTGACGATCCAATCAAACCGCGGCACGGGATCACATTCACGTTGTCCCAGGATTTTGCGGGGCTTGGCGGCAGCCTTGACTATTTGCGGTCGCAGGCCGGGATCAGTTGGCGGCATCCGATTCTATGGGATGAGTTCGTCCTGACGTTCAGCGGAAACGCAGGCTACATCAACGGATATGGCGGACAGCATGTCCGTTTGAACGAGCGTTTCTTTAAAGGCGGCGACAGCTTTCGTGGGTTCGATATCGCGGGCATTGGCCCGCGAGAGGTTAACGTCCGCGGCAATGCGGCGGTCGGTGGCGAGACCTTCGCTATTGGCACATTGGAGCTGAGGCTTCCGGAATTCTTGCCCGCCGATTACGGTATTTCGGCCTCTTTGTTCACAGATTTCGGCACGCTTGGGCACGTGACGGGCAATATCGGCGTGCCAACCTGCAACCGCTTCAATATTGGCATGCCTTGCCTGGAGGATAATATGGGCCTGCGGGCGTCAGGGGGCATTGCCATAGGCTGGAAATCACCGTTCGGGCCAGTGGAAATCGACCTCGGGTTGCCGTACATCAAGCAGCCCTACGATAAATCCCAAATCATCCGATTCAGCACTGGAACAGGAACAGGACTCTAAACATGAAGAAATTGAATTTTTCAGGCCGCAACGGTCGTATTGCCGTGGCTGTGACATTCTCTCTGGCGCTTGGCGCCGCAGCGTATCCCACACTGGCGCAACCCAAGCCCGGTGCGGGGGCCGTCCCCGCAGGGCAGCCGGCGCCGGCGACCAAAATTCTCGTCATCGACCGGAACGCGATCCTCCTTGCCTCGAAGGTCGGGCAGGACATTGTGCGGCAGGTAAATGGCTACAGACAGAGTGCGGAAAAGGAATTTCGTGCCCAAGGCGAGTCGCTTCAGAAGGAAGGACAGGCACTGCGTCAGCAGATTGCCATTCTCGCACCCGACGTGAAGAACAAGAAAGTCCGCGATTTTCAGGCCAAGCAAACGAGCTTTGAACGCAAAGTGGAAGCGCGGCAGGGGTTGATTCAGGGCGGAGTATTCCAGGCACGCCGACAGGTCGAGTCGGCTCTCGGCCCGATCCTGCAGGGCATCATGCAGGAACGGGGCGCCAATTTGCTGATCGATCGCGGGTCGGTTGTGTTGGGCGCAAACAATCTGGATATTACCGCAGCTGCGGTCCAGCGCCTCGACAAGAAATTGCCCTCGATCAAGGTGCAACTCACCGCGTTACCGCCCGGCGTGCAAAAGCAGATGCAGCAGCAGCAAGCGATGCAGCGTTAACGAGGCGCGTGTTCGCGCCCATGGCCGATCCTCGCTTCTACGACAACCGCGGTCCGTTCAGGCTTGCGGAGTTGTGCGCTCTGCTCTCGATTGCGTTGCCGGCCAACGCAAAATCGGGCGCGCTCGTCGAGGATGTTGCGGCGCTTGAGGACGCGGGATCCCCGCATCTCGTCTACTGTACCGGCAAAAAAACGGCGGCGGTTCTCGCGAATTCGCACGCGGGTTTTTGTCTCGTCGATTCCGATGCGGAACTGATGGCGTCTGCCTCCCGCGTTGTCTTGCGGAGCAACTCAGCCGCCTTGGCGTTCGCGAATGCAGCACGAGTTTTCTATCCGGATGCCGGCCTGCAGCAGTGGGCGCAGACAAAGCCAATTCATGTATCGGCAAAGCTGGAGGAAGGCGTGCGCCTATCTCTGGGCGTGGTCGTCGGCCCCGGCGCGGAGATCGGCGGCGGCACGCACGTCGGCCCAAATACGGTGATCGGGCGCGGTGTTACGATCGGGCGAAACTGCGAGATCGGAAGCAACACCTCTGTCACTCACGCCCATCTCGGCGACGGCGTGACCATTCTTCCGGGTGCGCAGATTGGTCAGCCCGGGTTTGGGTTTGCATCCGGCTCGTCCGGCCACACAAAGATCCCTCAATTGGGTCGCGTCATTGTGCAGGACCGTGTTGAGATCGGGGCGTGCGCGACGATCGACAGAGGAGCGCTCGGCGACACCGTCATTGGCGAAGGAACCAAAATCGACAATCTCGTCCAGATTGGCCACAACACGCACATAGGCCGTAACTGTATGATCGTGGCGCAGGTTGGTATTTCCGGCAGCTGCGAGCTGGGCGACTTTGTCGTTCTGGGGGGACAGGCGGGTCTTGCCGATCATGTAAGAGTCGGCGACGGCGCGAGATTTGCGGCGCGTTCCGCGGCGGCCCCCGGCGAAATCGCCGGTGGTCACGACTATGGCGGCGCACCTGCGCGCCCTATTCAGCAATGGCGGAGAGAATTGGCCGCTGTTGCGATGTTGTCGCGGCGACCCAGGCGCACGCCGAATGGATAAGTCAGAATCCGGAATCCTGAAGATCGACGAGATCCAGAAGCTGCTGCCGCATCGCGCCCCTTTTTTGTTCGTCGAAAAGCTGACGGACATCGTGCCGGGCGAAAGCGCCGTCGGCCACAAGACCGTCTCATTCAACGAACCGCACTTTGCTGGCCATTTTCCGGACTATCCGGTCATGCCGGGCGTTCTCATCATTGAGGCAATGGCGCAGACCGCCGGCGCGCTTGTGATGCATACGCTCGGACTAGAAAGCGCCAATCGCATTGTCTATTTCCTGACGATAGATAAGGCACGTTTTCGCCGCCCGGTGCGGCCGGGCGATGTGCTCCGGATGCCGGTCAAGGCGCTGCGCAAACGCGGACCCGTTTGGCGGTTTACGGGCGAATGTTACGCGGGCGACGTTCTTTGCGCCGATGCCGAATATAGCGCGATGATCGCGGACAGAGTACAGGAAGGCGATGAAGGTACATCCCACGGCGATCGTTGAGGATGGCGCGCGCCTCTCCAATGGCGTGGAGATCGGGCCGTATTGCATCGTAAGCGCCGGCGCTTCTCTCGCCGAAGGCGTGCGGCTCCTTGCTCATGTTGTTATCACCGGAAATGCAGAAATTGGCGCGCGAACCGTCGTGCATCCGAATGCCGTGCTCGGCGGCGAGGGTCAGATCCGGAAGGCCGAAGCGCCGGAGGCAAGGCTCGTCATCGGCGCGGACAATGTGATCCGGGAAGGCGTGACGATCACGGCCGGCAGCCGGAAGGGTGGCGGCATGACGACGCTTGGAGATCGGGGTTACCTGATGGCCTACAGCCATCTCGGTCACGATTGCCGCGTCGGCAACGACGTCACCCTGTCAAACGGTGTGCAGATCGCGGGACATGTTGAAATCGGGGACGGCGTGATCATGGGTGGGCTCGCTGCCGCGCAGCAATTCTCGCGAATCGGCCAATATGCTTTCGTGAGCGGCTTATCCGGTGTTGCGGCGGATATCATTCCTTATGGAAGCGCGATCGGTCTTCACGCAAGGCTCGGTGGACTCAATCTGATCGGTCTGCGTCGCCGCGGCATACCGCGTGAAAACATCCATGCCTTGCGTGCGGCATTCCGTGCACTGTTTCAGGATGATCGGGATTCGCTGCCGGAGCGGGCGATCCGCGTCTCCGAAATGTGGCCCGCCGTCGCAGAAGTGCAGCAGATAACGAATTTCATTCTGGCCGACACGAAGCGCCGCATTGCGCCGATGCGAACGCGTGACGCAGACATCGAAATCGAACACTGATGGAACCTCTCGGCATCATTGCGGGCGGCGGCGATTTGCCGATTGCAATTGCGCAATGCGCACGAGAGGCGGGCAGGCGCGTCTTTATTGCAGGACTTAGGGGAATCGCCTGCAGTGAGGTCGAGAGTTTCGAACACGCCTGGGTTTCCATCGGCGAGACGGGTAGAACCTTTCGCCTTCTGCACGAGCACGAGTGCCGCGACATTCTTCTTGCAGGTAAAGTCGCGCGCCCGCACTGGGCGGACATCAAGCTCGACACGAAGGGCATGCTGCAGCTGCCCAAAGTGATGGCAGCCGCATTAAAAGGCGACGATGCGTTGCTGCGCAGCTTCGTTGGCATTCTGGAAGGAGAAGGCTTTCGCGTCGTGAGCGCCGCCGAAGCCGCGCCCGCGTTGCTTTCGCCGGAAGGTGTGCTCGGCAGGGTCAAACCGTCAGCCCAGGATCGTGCGGACATCGAACTCGCGCGAAGGACGGTGGCCGCCCTTGGCGCTCTGGATATCGGGCAAGCCGCTATCGTTGCCGACGGATTAGTGCTTGCGGTAGAAGCCGCGGAAGGCACCGACGCGATGATCGCCCGCATCGCCGGTCTTCCGTCAAATCTTCGCGGGGTGCCCGGGAAACCCAAAGGTGTCCTCCTGAAGGCGAAGAAGCCGACGCAGGACGGCAGGACGGACCTGCCGGTGATCGGCGCACTGACAATCGCGAACGCCGCGGCCGTGTCGCTGGCGGGGATTGCCGTCGAGGCTGGGCAATCATTGATCGTGAACAGGCCCGCCGTCGTTGAAGCCGCCGACCGGGCTGGCCTTTTTCTGATTGGGTTTCCACGGACCCCGGATTCCTGAGTATGGCGGCTCCTTCCGACCGCCCGATCACCGTCATGCTGGTTTGCGGCGAACCGTCCGGCGATCAGCTTGGCGCCGAACTCATGGCCAGATTGAAAGCTATTGCTGGAGATGCAATCAGCATCGTCGGCATCGGCGGTCCGGCAATGGCTGCGCACGGGCTGAAGACGCTCTTTCCATTGGATGCCACGGCGGTGATGGGCTTGCGTGAAGTCGTGCCGCGCATTCCCGAAATTCTGCGCCGCGTTCGCATTGCGTCGGAGTTCGCGCTGAAGATACGTCCTGATGCCGTCGTCTGCATCGACAGTCCGGATTTCACCCACCGCATTGCGCAGCGACTGCATCGACTCAAGGCCGGAATCCCGACCGTCAATTATGTCGCGCCGCAGGTCTGGGCTTCCCGCCAGTACCGTGCACGAAAGATGGCGCGCTACTTCGATCTCGTGCTCGCGCTGCTGCCGTTCGAAGCACCGTTTTTCAAGGCACATGGCGTGCGCGCGGAATTCGTGGGCCATCCGGTTGTCGAGCGCGCTTCACGGATCCACGGCGGAGCGGAACTGCGGCGCCGATACAACATTGGGCCCGAGGCGCCGCTTCTTGCGGTACTTCCCGGCAGCCGCATGAACGAGGTCCGGCAGCTCCTGCCGATTTTCCGGGAGGCGGTGGAGCACGTTCGCCGAAGCGTTCGCGACCTGTCATGTATAATGCCCGTGGTGCCAAACGTTGCGAATTTCATTCGGCAGCGCACCCATGAGTGGCCGACGCCGCTGCATGTCGTCGAATCCGAAACTGACAAGTTTGCGGCGTTCGATGCAGCGGATGCCGCGCTCGCAGCCTCCGGCACGGTCACAACCGAACTCGCGCTCGCTGGAACACCAATGGTTGTCGCGTACCGGATCGGCTGGCTGACCTACACGCTCGTTCGCCCACTCGTACGCGTGCGCTACATCACGTTGACAAACCTGCTTTTAAATCGTGACGCAGTGCCGGAGTTTGTCCAGGCGCGCTGCCGTCCGGATTTAATAGCGGGCTCTTTGCTCGGGCTACTTCAGAATAGTGAGATCAGGAAAAGGCAGCGGCATGACCTGCGTGAAGCTGTGCATCTGCTCGGTAAGGACGGGGAGAAGCCCAGCGTGCGGGCCGCGCGCGTCCTGCTGGATTTCGTCAACGAGCGCCGGGCGTGCACTGGGGCCGGCTAATTCACCGTCGGTCCAGCGACACGTAATCCCGTTTGGCGATGCCAGTGTACAATTGGCGCGGGCGGCCGATCTTCTGGTCCGGATCCTCGATCATCTCCTTCCACTGCGCGATCCAGCCGACCGTGCGGGCCAATGCAAAGAGCGCGGTGAACATGCTGGTCGGAAATCCCAGCGCCCGGAGGGTGATGCCGGAATAGAAATCGATATTGGGATAAAGCTTCTTGGAAACGAAATAGTCGTCCTGCAGCGCAATCCGCTCGAGCTCCATCGCGATGGTCAGCAGCGGATCGTGATGAATGCCAAGCTCGTCTAGCACAGCGTGACATTGCGCCTGCATGGCTTTCGCGCGCGGATCGTAGTTCTTGTACACGCGGTGGCCGAAGCCCATCAGCCGGAAATTGTCGTTTGGATCTTTCGCGCGCCTGACATACTCAGGAATTCTGTCGACGCTGCCGATCTCCTCCAGCATCTTCAGCGCCGCTTCATTGGCACCGCCATGGGCGGGACCCCAGAGACACGCAATGCCCGCAGCGATACAGGCGAACGGGTTTGCGCCGGACGAGCCCGCGAGACGTACGGTTGAAGTCGAGGCGTTCTGCTCGTGATCGGCGTGCAGAATGAAAATGGTGTCGAGCGCCTTCGCAAGCACCGGGTTGACGCGATATTCCTCGGCAGGCACCGCAAAGGTCATGCGCAGGAAATTCTCGGTGTATCCAAGATTGTTCAGCGGGTACACGAACGGCTGGCCGATCGAATATTTGTACGCCATTGCGGCGATGGTGGGAATTTTTGCGACCAGGCGATGACTGGCGACCTCGCGCTGATGCGGATCGTTGATGTCGGTCGAGTCGTGGTAAAATGCTGAAAGCGCTCCGACCACGCCGCACATGATCGCCATGGGGTGCGCGTCGCGGCGGAATCCGTTGAAGAAAGACGCAAGCTGTTCGTGCACCATCGTATGACGCGTGATGGCGTGATGGAATGCGCCCATTTCCGTCTTGTTGGGTAGGTTGCCGTACAGGAGCAGGTAACAGACCTCGAGGAAATTTGAGTGTTCGGCGAGTTCGTCGATCGAGTAGCCGCGATAGAGCAGAATGCCGCGGTCACCGTCGATGAACGTTATGTCGCTCTCGCAGCTGGCGGTGGAAGTGTAACCGGGATCATAGGTAAACACGCCGGCGTCCGAGTAGAGCTTGCGGATATCGACGACGTTGGGTCCCTCGGTTCCGGAATAGGCCGGCAACTCGATGGACTTGTTCTGGTAAATCAGCCTCGCGGACCCGGCTGGGGTCGCCTTGCGCTCTCTCATGCTGCTCCTTTCGGACCAAAGCCCGTCATTTTGCACTGCAACATATATAGGCCGCAGTCGCTCGCGGCGCCACCGGTTTTTGCGTGCGCCCCTTTCTCATCATTGCGTGTAAGCCCTTATTCTGTTTGACGATTCCTGCTGACCTAAGACGGCCAGCATGTCGAAAACTGGCGGTGAAGTTGTCTTGCCGGTCACCGCCGCCCGGATTGGCTGGGCTACTTGGCCCAGCTTGAGGCCGCTCTCCTCGGCGAATTGCCGGACGCGCTGCTCGATAGCCGAAGATGTCCAGTCTCCGGCTTCAAGAGACGGAGCAAGCCTTGCAAGAATCTCGCGACCTTGGGGCGATAAAACCTTCGCTGCCTGGACATCCAGCGCTCGCGGCCCATCCGTGTAGAGGAAATCCGCTGCGTCGGCCAATTCCACGAGCGTTTTCGCACGCTCCTTTAATCCCGGCATAGCTGCCAACAGGCGCGAACGCGCCCTGTCATCGAGGTGGCGTGGCGGCTGCATCCGGCCGAGCAGCGCTGCAACTTCGCGCGCAAGCACGCGATCATCGGTGTTGCGGATGTAATGCGCATTGAGGTTGTCCAGCTTCTTGAAGTCGAAGCGGGCTGGACTGCGTCCGATGTTCTCGAGATTGAACCATGCGATCGCCTGCTCGGTGGAGATGATTTCCTCGTCTCCGTGGCTCCATCCCAGTCGCAGCAGGTAATTGCGCATGGCTTCGGGCAGGTACCCCATCTCGCGATAGGCATCCACCGCAAGCGCGCCATGGCGCTTGGACAGCTTGGCGCCGTCCGGCCCGTGGATCAGGGGCACGTGTGCATAAACCGGAATGGGCCAGGCGAGCGCATGGATGATCTGCAGTTGGCGCGCGGCATTGTTCAGATGATCCGCTCCACGGATCACATGCGTGATGTCCATATCGTAATCGTCAACGACAACGGCCAGCATGTACGTCGGCGTGCCATCGGAGCGGAGCAGCACCATGTCGTCGAGGTTCTCGTTGGCGAAGCGGACGTCGCCCTGCACCCTATCGTGCACGATGGTCTCGCCGGTTTGCGGCGCTCTCAGTCGAATGACGAATGGCGCGCCGGATGGCGCCTCTGATGGATTGCGATCGCGCCAGCGCCCGTCGTAACGGAGCGGTTTGCCCTCGGCGCGCTGCTCTGCCCGCATTTCTTCCAGTTCCTGTGGCGTCGCGTAGCAGCGATACGCTTTGCCTTCGGCCAGGAGCTGCTCGGCAATTTCGCGATGCCGGCCTGAACGGGCGAACTGGTAGACGGTCTGATCGTCCCAGTTGAGACCGAGCCATTCCATGCCTTCGAGAATGGCGGCGACGGCCTCCGGCGTGGAGCGCTCGCGATCCGTGTCTTCGATGCGCAACAGGAATTTGCCGCCGGTGTGGCGCGCATAAAGCCAGTTAAAAAGGGCAGTGCGGGCGCCGCCGATGTGCAGGTAGCCTGTCGGGGAGGGCGCAAAACGCAAGACAGGCTGTTTGTTTTGAGTCATGATGCCGTTCTTCGGGGGCGGACCGCGTTCTGGCCGCTAGTCAGGCGAGGCTTCTAGCAAACCGGGTTTCGTGGGGGTAGGTCCGCTCACCTCGATCAGGCGGCTCGTGCCGCGGTTTGAGTCGCCGGAGACTTTGCCATCTCCGGCCGCGTTTACGCGCGCGTTCGTCCGCTGGAGCTGGCAATGTGCTCTGGCGGACCGGGATCGCTGGCCCTTGTGGCTTCCGGTGGCGTTCGGCATCGGCGTTGGGATTTATTTCGCCCTACCGAGCGAGCCGATATCGCTATTTGGCGCCGCGCTCGGTGTTTCGGGAGTTCTGCTCGGTCTTGCGGCGACTTTGACCGAGGCGCCAGCCGCTCGTGCCGGACAGGCGATCGTGGCGGCGCTGCTGATCGGCTTTGCCGTGGCGAAGCACAGGACGGACTCGCTCGCCGCCCCGGTTCTGATGCATCGGATCGGACCTATTGCGATCGATGGCCGGGTGGAAAGCACACAACTCCACGGCAAGGGCGTTCGCGTGGTGCTGACCGTTGCGCGTGCCGGGCATATGCGGAAGGACCGCATGCCGCGCCGTGTGAGAGTGTCCATCCGCAGCGGCGGTGAACAGCTCAAGCCCGGAGATTGGATTGACGTTCGCGCCGTCCTGCTGCCGCCGCCTGCGCCAGCCGCGCCGAACGATTACGATTTCGGCCGCGCCGCATTCTTTCGACAGATCGGCGCCGTTGGATATGCATACGGTCGTCCGATCGCGATCGCGCCGCAGCTCCCGTTGACATGGACGGAGCGCGAAAGCACCGCGGTCGAATTGCTCCGCTGGCACGTTTCCGCACGTATTCATGCGGTGCTGCCGGGCAGCACCGGCGCCATCGCAGCGGCGCTGATCACAGGCGATCGCGGCGGCATTTCGGAAGAAGACGAAGGGAATCTGCGCGATGCGGGGCTGGCGCATGTGCTTGCTATCGCGGGGCTGCACATGGCACTCGTGGGACTTGGGCTGTTCTGGGCGGTGCGTGCCATCCTCGCACTGTTCCCTCCCATCGCTCTCACGCAGCCGATCAAGAAGTGGGCGGCGATTGCCGCCCTCGGCGGCGCGGCGTTCTATCTGGTGATCAGCGGCGCGGCCACGCCCGCCATGCGGGCCTTCATTATGCTGGCCGTGATGCTGATTGCGATCCTGGCTGATCGCCCCGCTTTGTCGATGCGATCCGTTGCGCTTGCGGCGTTCATTGTACTCGCGCTGCAGCCGGAAACGCTGGTTGAGCCGGGGTTTCAGATGTCCTTCGCCGCCGTGGTGAGCCTCATTGCCGTCGCGGAGTGGGAGCGAACCCGCAAGCGCAAAGAGACCGGCCCGCGGCGGCTCGTGGCAGTGCGGCACTACATTCGCGGAATTACGACCACCAGCTTCGTCGGAAGCATTGCCACGGCGCCCTACGCCATCTTTCATTTCGATCGCGCCACGCATTTCGCGGTGCTCGGGAATCTCGGCGCCATGCCGATCATGGGATTCGTGACGATGCCGGCTGCGGCGCTCTCGGTCATCCTTATGCCGTTCGGGCTCGACGAATATCCGCTGCGTCTCATGGGTTGGGGCATCGAAGCGATGCTCGCGGTGGGCCGCTGGGTATCCAACCTGCCGGAGTCCGTATCCCTTGTTTCCGCCTGGCCCATTTCAGCTCTGGCGATGATGACGTTCGGCGGCCTGTGGATCGCGCTCTGGCGCGGGCCCTGGCGGTGGCTGGGTATCGCGCCCGCGATGTGCGCGGCCGCCCTAATTCTCGCGTCCAAGCCGGCGGATATTTTCGTTGCCCGCGATGGGATGACGATTGCAGTGCGGGGCGAGGACGGCCTTCTGCACTTCGTCCGCACGCCGGACGACAAATATTCGGCCGGGCAGTGGCTGAAGCGCGACGGCGACCAACGTTCACCGGCCGATGCAATTGCGCATCCGGCCGACGGCGTTCGCTGTGACGCCTATGGCTGCATTGCGCGTGCAGCAAATGGAATGCGCGTTGCCGCGGTCCTCACGCCGGGCGCACTGGAGGAGGACTGCGCCAGCAATCAGATTGTCATCAGTGCGGTGCCGGTGCGCGGCCGGTGTAATGGACCGCGGATCGTCATCGATCGTTTTGATGTCGCGCGAAACGGCGCCTATGCCATTTGGCTGGACGGCGTATCCACAGTGCAGACGGCGCAGCAGGTGCGTGGCGAGCGTCCGTGGAGCGCGATGCCGCGCTCTCAGTACCGGCGGATCAGGCCGACGAGCTTGCCCTGAATGCGTACCCGATCCGACCCGTAGAGTCGCGTTTCGTAGGCTGGATTGGCAGCCTCGAGTGCAATCGAATCGCCACGCCGGCGCAACCGCTTCAGGGTGGCCTCTGAATCGTCGACCAGCGCGACAACGATATCGCCGGTATTCGCCGTGTCAGTCTGCTGGATGACGACCGTGTCGCCGTCCAGAATGCCGGCATTGATCATCGAATCGCCCGCAACTTCGAGCGCATAGTGATCGCCGCGGGAGAGCATGTTCGCAGGGACCGGGACCTCGGAGACCTTGTGCTGCAGCGCCTCGATCGGTGTGCCGGCGGCGATTCGCCCCAAAACCGCGACGCTGGTGGCGGCGTCGCCATCTGCCCGACGGGGGCTTCCGGCGCTGCGTGTATCGACAGGAATGCGCGCTTCGCTGCGCGAGGGTCTCGACGCGGGATGCATGAGCCGCTGTGCCTGCACGCGGGACGTGGCAGGTCGCATACTCTCCGCCACGTTCTCCGGAAGCTTGATGATTTCGAGTGCCCGCGCTCGCTTTTGCAGGCGTCGCAGGAACCCACGCTCTTCGAGCGCCGTAATAAGTCGGTGAATGCCGGACTTGGATTTCAGGTCGAGCGCATCCTTCATCTCATCGAAGGAGGGCGGAATGCCGGTCTCGCGAATCCGCTCATGGATAAACATCAAAAGCTCGTATTGTTTCTTGGTCAGCATTCCCGTCTCCAAATGGCAGCGGCTGGCTGCGCCGAACAAATCTGCAACAGTCCGCAATCGTTCTACGTAAGTTCTATGCGGAGGTCAATAGGTAAAATTCGAGGCTACTCTGAGGAGCTCGCTATTCGGGAGCGAGCAGCTGGACCCGTGCGCCGCGCTTGATCGCCGGGGCCTGCGGCGCTCGAATGACGAAACCATCGCACTCAGCAAGCACCTTCTGCATCGAGGAGTCCTGAACGGGGAAGGGCTTTGCCCAAAGTTCGTCGCCCTCCCGAAAGGTTTGCGCGCGAAGATAATCCTGACGCGTGTCGTTGGCCGGGAGATCGGTGGCGAGCCGGGCCGGAATGGTCGGTTGCTCAGTGCTTCTGCCAAGCATCGCGGCAATCGCGGGTTTCAGAAACAACAGCGCGCAGACGTAGGAGCTGACCGGATTTCCGGGAAGGCCGAGCAGCGGTGTCTTTCCAAGGCGGCCGAAGATCAGCGGTTTGCCGGGGCGCATCGCGATTTTCCAGAAATCAAGCACGAAGCCTTCGGGCCCGAGCGCGCGCTGAACGAGATCGTGATCGCCGACTGAAACCCCGCCAAGCGTGACGACGAGATCGGCATTTTCGGAGTGTTTGGCGATGCTTGCGATCGAGTCCACGCGGTCCCGCAGAATCCCCAAATCGCGCGGCTCGCCGCCCCATTTTTCGATCAGCGCAGAAAGAGCGTAGACGGACGAAGCGACGATGCCGCCCGGCCTGCGCGGTTCGCCGGGCCGCGAAAGCTCGTCGCCTGTCGCTGCGATCACGAGGCGCGGACGCCTGCGAACGCATATCTCGGCAAGATCGCCCGCCGCAAGCAGTGCCAGATCGCGCGCGTTCAGCCGTTTACCACTTGGCGCAAGACACTCGCCGCGTCTGAAATCGATTCCTGCCCCGCGAATGTGACGACCTTCCCGGGATCCCGCTTTGATCGTAACAACCTCTTGGCCGGGCTCAGTATCTTCCTGGATAACGATGGCATCGGCGCCATCCGGAACGACGGCGCCGGTGAAGATCCGCACGGCCTCGCCGGCCTGCACACCTCCGTGGAACGGATGTCCCGCCGGCGCCGTGCCGGTCACTTTCAGCCGGACCGGCGGTTGCGCGACGTCGGCGGCGCGCACCGCATAACCGTCCATCGAAGAAACTGAGAAGGGCGGCTGATTGAGTCTGGCGAAGGCCTTTTCCGCGAGCACGCGATCGTAGGCGCTGCCGATTGGAACGCGCTCGCTTTCGAGCGGTGAGAACGCCGCAAGGATTCGCTGCAAGGCTTCGTCGACGGAGATCACGGCGCCAGCGTGCCGTTGTCCCGATGCGGTGCGATATAGGTGCCGCTCTTGCCGCCGGATTTCGACAACAGCCGGACGTTCTCGATGCTGATGCCGCGGTCGATCGCTTTCAGCATGTCATAGATCGTGAGGGCCGCGACGCTCGCGGCCACCAGCGCTTCCATTTCCACGCCTGTCTGTGCGGCGGTTTTTGCGCTGGCGATCACGCGCAGCGCGTGCCGGTCCAGCAGTTGTTCAAATTCGATCCCCGCCTTCGACAGGGGAATCGAATGGCAGAGCGGGATCAGGTCCGATGTTTTCTTCGCGGCCATAATGCCGGCAAGGCGCGCGGCGGCGAGCACGTCGCCCTTCGGCGCATTGGGAGACAGGGCGGCCTGGAAGGCTTCCGACGAGAGGACGACGACCGCTTCGGCAACCGCTTCGCGATGGGTCACATCCTTCTCCGACACATCGACCATGCGCGCCGCGCCATGCTCGTCCAGATGCGTGAGTTCGCTCATGGGCCCACTTTATCGCCGATCAGCGCGCGTGTCGCGGCGGCGACATCGGTCTGCCGCATCAGAGTTTCACCGATCAGGAATGTGGTCACGCCTGCCGCGGCCAGGCATTCGAGGTCGGCGCGCGTGGAAAGACCACTTTCCGCGACGATCAGAACATCGTCTGGAATCTTCGGCGCGAGGCTGAGCGTCACGTTCAGATCCGTTTGAAACGTCTTCAGGTCGCGGTTGTTGACGCCGATCATCTTCGCGCCCAACGCCAGTGCGCGTTGCAGCTCAGGCTCGTCATGCACTTCGACGAGTGTATCCATGCCATACGCCTTCGACTCCTCCATCAGGGCGCGAGCGATTGCATCGTCCACCATAGCCAGAATCACCAGGATGCAGTCGGCGCCGAACGCCCGTGCTTCGGCGACCTGATAGGGATCGAGCATGAAATCCTTGCGCAGTATCGGAAGGCGCGTGGCCTCGCACGCGATCTGCAGAGATTCCAGCCTGCCTTGAAATGATGGGGTGTCGGTCAGAACCGAGAGGCACGTCGCGCCGCCCTGCTCATAGGCACGCGCGAGCGCTTCGGGGTTGAGGTCTTCGCGAATGATTCCTTTGGACGGGCTTGCCTTTTTGATTTCCGCAATCAGCGCGAATTGCCCGCCGGATTGCTTCTCCAGCAAGCGCGCACGAAAGCCGCGGGGAGCGGAATTCAATCTGATTTGCTTTTCCAGAACTCCCAGCGGTGCTTGCGTCTTCGCGCGCGCGACTTCCTCGCGCTTGTAGGAGGCAATGTTTTCCAGGATCGTCACTGTGCCGCACGCGAACAGAATTCGACAACGCGCGCGAGAACGTCTTCCGCGCGACCGCTGTCGATGGAATCACTTGCCACCAAAGCCCCAGAATTCAGATCGGTTGCCTTGCCCGCGATCAGAAGCGCGGCCGCCGCGTTCAAAAGGACGATGTCACGAAAGGCGGACGGCTCGCCGGCGAGGAGCAGGCGGATCGCTCCGGCATTCTCAGCCGCGCTACCCCCTTCGATTGCCGAAAGCTGTGCGCGCGTGACGCCGGCGTCCTCCGGCGAAATCTCCCGCCGCGTCACCACGCCATTTTCGAGCACCGCGACGCGCGTGGGCGCGGCGATGGAAATTTCGTCAATGCCGTCGGTGCCGTGTACGAGCCATGCCCGGCTCGTGCCGAGGTCGCCTAATACGTGCGCGAGCGGTTCGACCCATTCGTCGGCGAACACGCCCATGAGTTGGTAATTCACACTCGCGGGATTGGACAGCGGGCCGATCAGATTGAAGACGGTGCGGAATCCGATTTCTCGGCGCACCGGCGCCACGTGACGCATTGCGGAATGGTAGAGGGGGGCGAACAGAAAACAGAAACCGGTTTCCCTGAGGCACGCTTCGGTTACGCTGGGAATGAGATCGATTTTCACGCCCAGCGCCTCCAGCACGTCGGCCGTTCCGGTGCGCGAGGACATGTTGCGATTGCCGTGTTTTGCAACCGGAACTCCGCACGCCGCGACAACGAAGGCTGCTGCGGTGGAAACATTCAGCGTGCCCAGGCCGTCGCCGCCCGTTCCACAGAGGTCGAGCGCGTTCGCCGGCGCTGTAATCTTCTGCATGGACGCGCGCATGGCGCGCACCGCGCCGACGATTTCCTCCACGGTGGGCTTGCGCATCGCGAGCGCCGTAAGGAACGCCGCCATCCGTGCCTGGGTGACTTCGCCCAGCATGATGGCGGAGAACGCGCGGCTCGACTCGTTTGCATCGAGCCGGGCGCCGCTCACCACGCGCCTGAGCGTATCGCCAAATTCCTCGTCGACACTCATGCGGGGACGGCGGCAAACGCCCGCGCAAGCGTGAGAAAATTCTGCAGCAGCGCGTGTCCGTTTTCCGACGCGATGCTTTCTGGATGAAACTGCACCCCATGCACGGGCAGCGACGTGTGCATTACACCCATAACGACGCCATCATCCGTCGTCGCGGTGACTTCCAGCTCCGCCGGCATGCTCTCCGGAGCGATGGTGAGAGAGTGATAACGCGTCGCCTCGAAAGTGTTGTTCAACCCGCGGAACACGCCTTTGCCCGTATGATAGATGCGGCTGAGCTTCCCGTGCATCGGCGCTGGCGCGCGCACGATGCGGCCGCCATAGGCCTGCCCGATGGCCTGGTGCCCGAGGCACACGCCAAGAATAGGAAGGCGGCCGTTTGCTTCGCGGACGAGATCGAGGCAAATGCCGGCTTCGTTGGGCGTGCAAGGCCCTGGCGACAGCACGATCCCTTCGGCATTCATGCCCAGCGCCTCGGTCACCGAAATCTCGTCGTTGCGGCGGACGAGCACGTCAGCCCCCAGCTCGCCCAAATAGTGGACGAGGTTGTAGGTGAAGCTGTCGTAGTTATCGATCAGAAGCAGCATGTCTGGCCTTTCGCGCCAGTCATAGCACAGCCGCTCCTGATTGAAACAAGCGGCCATTCTGGTTGACGATTGCTCCATGAAAGTTGGGCAATTTCACTGCGGCCGGCGCGGGTTCCTGGGAGGACTTGCTGCAGCGGTTGTTCCTTTGGGGGGCGTTGCAAAGCTGCGGGGCAAGGCCTGGAAAGCGCTCGCGAACGACGTCCGCTCGCAGATGCAGTGGGCGTGGCGCAATTATGTCGAGCGTGCCTTCGGCGAGGACCAGATCAGGCCGGTGAGCGGCCGGGCGGAGCCGTTCTTCTTCCCGAAAGGGCCGCCGCTCGGCCTTACCATCGTGGAGGCGCTCGACACCCTGTACCTGATGGGCCTCGATGCCGAACTCGCAGCCGGCGTGCGGTGGATCGAGCGGCATCTCGATTTCGATATCGACGGCGAGGTGCAGGTGTTTGAAACGAATATCCGAATGGTCGGCGGATTGCTCTCGGGATTTTTCGCCACGCGCAATCACCGCCTGCTCGAACTCGCGCGCGATCTTGCGAACCGTCTCACGCCTGCTTTCGCGAAATCACCGACCGGGATGCCGTACCGGTACGCGAATCTGAAGAGTGGCGCGGTGCGCGACCCGATCAGCTTTCCCGCAGAGATCGGTACCTACGTTGCAGAGTTCGGCATGCTCAGCCGCGCGGTGAGCGATTCGCGCTATTTCGATGTGGCGAAAGGAGCAGTGAAGGCGCTGTTCGATCGCCGCTCGAAGCTCGATCTCGTCGCCGACACCATCAACATCGAGACCGGCGCATGGATGAGTCGCCGCGCCACCATCGGTCCGCCGACAGATTCCTACTTTGAATATCTCTGGGATGGTTGGCAGCTGTTCGGCGATCCCGACTTCAAACACTGGTATGACGTTCATGCCGCCGCCGTCGCACGTCATCAGGCCGAGATAGTCGATGGGCAATTGTGGTTTGCGCAGGTGGATTTCGAAACAGCCGTGCGGCTCGACCGGCATCAAAGCGAACTCGCGTCCTTCTACGCCGGGTTGCTTGCGCAGGGCGGCGATCGCAGGCGCGCCCACCAGTATCTGCAATCATGGGCGGATGTGCAGGCGCGCTATGGCGTGCTGCCGGAGGGATTCGATTACAGCCGCTTTGCGCCGGATCGCGTCACCAACGAACTGCGTCCGGAGTTCGTGGATTCCTGCCTTAACCTGTTTCTGCTGGAACCGGATGACCGCTGGCGCGAACTTGCGCGGCTTCATTACGAGCAGATGAGGAAGACAAGCCGCACCACGTACGGCTTCACGATCATTGATGATATCACCACGCGCCCCATGCATCAGGGCGACCTCTGCCCCGGCTATTGGTGGAGCGAGCAGATGAAGTATTACTGGCTCCTGTTTTCCGACACGCCGCGCTTCGACTATCGCCGCAATTATCTCTCGACTGAAGGGAACGTGTTTGTCGGGATGAAATGATTCAGCGGTTCGCTTCGCTCGAAAAACGGGTCGCTTCGTCGGCGGCGGCCATGAGGGCCTTGGCCTTGTTCACCGTCTCCTGAAATTCCATCTCCGGCACGCTGTCCGCCACCACGCCGCCGCCCGCCTGCACGTACATCATGCCGTCCTTCACGAGCGCCGTTCGCAGCACGATGCAGGTGTCCATCGAGCCGTTCGCCGCGATATATCCCACCGCGCCGGCATACACCGCGCCGCGCTTTTCCGTCTCCAGCTCGTCGATGATTTCCATGGCGCGGATTTTCGGCGCGCCGGACAGCGTGCCGGCCGGCAAGCCTGCCATCAGCGCGTCGATCGCATCGAGGCCATCGCGCAATTCGCCCTCGACATTGGAGACAAGATGCATGACATGGCTGTAGCGCTCGATGAAGAAGCTTGCAGTCACGCGCACGCTCCCCGTCTTCGCCGCGCGGCCGACATCGTTGCGGCCGAGATCGAGCAACATGAGGTGCTCGGCGCGCTCCTTCGGATCGTTCATCAGCTCCTCGGCAAGCGCTTCGTCTTCCTCGCGCGCCTTGCCGCGCGGACGGGTGCCGGCAATGGGACGGATGGTGACGATGCCATCGCGCAGCCGCACGAGAATCTCCGGGCTCGAGCCGACAATCGCGAAGCCTGGAAAGGCGAGGTGGTACAGAAACGGCGAGGGATTAAGGCGGCGCAGCGCGCGGTAAAGCGCAAACGGCGGCAGTGAGAATGGCCGACGGAAGCGCTGGCTCGGAACGACCTGAAACACGTCGCCCGCGCGAATGTATTCCTTCGCCCGCTCCACCATCGCAAGATAATCAGCATGCGTCGTATTGGATTCGATGCTCGCCGGGTCGGGCAATTTTTCGAGTACTGGCGGCGCGGCGACGGCGCCGCGGCCGATATCGTCGATAACGTCGTTCAGCCGTTCCGACGCGCGCGCATACGCCGCCCGCGCGTTGAGGCCCATTTCCGGCCACACCGGCGTAACCACCGTGATCTCGTCGCGAACATTATCGAAAATCGCAGTGATGGAGGGGCGGATGAGAATGGCGTCCGGCAAGCCGAGCGGATCGGGCTGCGGCGGCGGGAGCCGCTCCATCAGCCTCACCATGTCGTAGCCGAGATAACCAAACAGACCGACGGCCATCGGCGGCAGCGATGGCGGCAATCCCATCCGCGTGGCATTCGCGAGCGCGCGCAGGGATTCGAGCGGCTTGTCCGCAAGCTCCGCCGGCTCGAATGAGTCCGACGCGCGCGCGTTGCGGTTGATTTCCGCACGGCCATTGCGGCAGCGCCAGATCACATCCGGCTTGATGCCAACGACGGAGTAGCGCCCCCGCGTCTCACCGCCCTGCACGCTTTCGAGCAGGAAGGCGTTCTCGCGTCTTTCGCCGAGCTTGAGGAAAACCGAGACCGGCGTTTCGAGATCGGCGATCAGCCGTGTGTAAACAGCTTGCGGCTTGCCGGAGTCATAGGCGCCTGCGAACGCCGCAAAATCCGGTTCAATCGCCATCCCGTCACGAGCTTTCGCCACCGGCGATGCGATCGACGGTTTGCTGATTGATCTTCACGCCTTCCTTCGCGCGCGCCGCCTTGGACATGACCTGCATGAAGTCGCTGCCGAACTCCTGGGCAATTCGCGCGCCGAACTGTTTGAGCCGCGCCGGGCGTATCAGGCCGGCCGGCGGATGACGCACGCCGGTGACCAGCGCCACGATGTAGCTCTTGCCGTCCGTGGACGGGCCGGCCACCGCCTCGCCGGCCGGCACGTTGAAGATCTGCTCGCGCAATGCGCGGGGCAGGGGACCGCCGGCATCCGGCCGTCCCACCAGCGGGAGCCGCAAAGCGCCGGTCTGCTGCACGTTGCTCCCTACCTGTGCCGCCACGGCGGTCAGGCTCTTCTGTGCGGACGCTTTCGTCGCCAACTCTTTTGCAAGCGAAGCCAAACGCTTCGACATCTGCTCCTTCTGCCAGGCGGCCGTGACCTCGGCGCGCACCTGATCGAGCGGCTTCAGCTTTGGTGGGCGCACGCCTTCGACCTTCACCACATAGGTGACGCCGGACTTCGCCTGGAACGGATCGCCTTCCTCGCCCGGCTCGGCCTTGAACATCTGCGGCAGCAATTCGGGATCGGACGGAATCTGCGCCTTCGCGCCGTCCGGCGTATTGCCCTTGGCATCGATCGCGGCCACGCGCCCTGCATGCATGCCCACTTTCTTCGCCGCCTGCTCGAGGCTTTCGCCGCGGCTGCTCTCGTCAATATAGGCGTTGCTGATGTCGCCGATCTTCGACTGCGCGAGCTGCTGGCTGATCTGCCTGCGCAAATCCTCCTTCACATCGGCGAAGCTCTTGTTCGATCCCGGCGTGATGCTGACGACATGAATGAGCGCATAACCAACCGGCGCCTTCAGCGGATCGGTCACGCCGCCCTGCGGCACCGCGAACACCGCCGCGCCCCGCTCGGCGAGGTCTTCCTTGCTGAGCGTCCCGATCTGAATGTCGTCCGGTTTCAGGCCGCGCTGCTTGGCAATCTCCTCGAAGCTCGTGCCGGAGGCGACCTTCGCTTTCGCCGCCTTGGCAGAGGCAAGATCGGGGAAGGTGATCTGTTCGAGCGTGCGCTTCTCCGGAATGACGTACTGTGCCTTCTGCACCTCGTATTGCTGCTTCAGCTGATCGTCGCTGACCTTGATCTGCCCCATCACATCCTGCGGCGATACCCAGGCGAAGCTCACGTCGCGATATTCCGGCGTGCTGAACGTGGCTTCGTGCGCTTTCATGTAGGCGGCGAGGTCGGCATCGCTCGGCGCGGGCGGATTGCCGGCGGCGCTCGCGGGCACCGTCACGTACGCCGCCGCCCGCACCTGATTGAGATAATCGAAAAACGCCTGCGCGTAGCCCGGCGGCAGCTCCATGCCGGATGCGGTCGCGCCCAGCAGCTGGTCGCGCGAAATCTCGGCGCGGATCGCCGCCACGAAGCTCGGCTCGTCATAGCCGATGGAATCGATGGCGCGGAGGAACTGTGTGTGGTCGAAGGTGCCGAGCGGGCCGACGAATGCCGGAATGGCGCGGATACGCGCGGACACCGTCTCGTCCGTCACCGTCAATCCGTAGCGGCGCACGTAATTGTCGATGGCCGTCTGATCGATCACGCCTTCGAGCGCATTCTTGCCCAGCGCCTTCTGCTGCGCCGGCGTAAGATCGCCATTGCGCGAGGCTTGGCGCGTGAGGTTGCGGTAGTTCTGCTGATAGAAGGTGACGGGAATCTTCACCCCGCCCACGGTGGCCACGGTGTCGTCCCCGCCGCCGCGGAAAATATCGGCGATGCCCCACACGCCGAAGCTGAGTGCGAGCAGGCCCAGGAACAGCGAGGCGACCCAGGACTTGGTGTATTTCCGCATGGCTTGAAGCATGGCGAAACCTTGTGCGTGCGTGTGTTTTGGTCCAGCCGGGCGTGGGACCGGCCGCCGAAAAGCGGCGGATCATAAGGGCGGCTTCAGCCTAATGGAACTGGCGATTTCCGGCCACCTTGCCGCGGCAGCCGCTCGCGCCGAGCACAGCGCGCCCGGCCGAATTGCCGGGCGCTTAATTGCGCGCTGAACAAAACAATCACCGTCACAAAAAAGTCCGCCCCGGGATGAACCGAGGCGGACCGTTCAGGCTCTGATCTACAACTACCGTCCGCGCATGTCGTCGCGGTCCGGGCCTCTGCGGAAGTCATCGCGATCGCGGAACCTCATGTCGTCCCGATCCCGGAATCTGAAGTCATCGCGATCAAACCGTCCGCTGCCGCGCCAGACCCAACGTCCGCCGACCCAGGCATATCCGCCGCCATAATACGCCGGAGCATAGCCGCCGTAATAAGCCGGATATCCGCAGTAGTACGGGTCATAACAGGCGGGATATCCATAATATGCCGGATATCCAAACACCGGGCCGGGCACGCCAATCCCGATTCCAACTGCAACTCTTGCGCTGGCAGGAGCCGTTGTTGCAGCCAGGGTCCCGACCGACGCGACCGCGACTGCCGCCGCAGCAACAGAAAATTTTGCAAGTCGTCTCATGGTTCACCTTCTCCGTTCGAACGTGACCCTCCTGATATGTAAACGTATCAGCTGGCGTCTGAGCCCGAAATGAACAGCGCGTTCAGCAATTTCGCGAAGCAAAACCTGCGATGCAGGTTTGTTTGTTACGCAAATTACCTATTGCTACCCTGCTCCCGTCACTATCGGGTGAGGGGGTAAATTATTTGCCGGGTGAATCGGTAAGCAGGTATCAAAGTGTCTTTGTTCAGAATCCGGCGACAGTGATCGGCGAGTGCAGAGACGGTATTTGCCGGCCCATCGGCTCCGTGCTGCCCTCCTCAGTAAAAGAATTGCTGCAGCTGGGTCCATCCCTGCGGGCCGCCGAACGTCCAGCCCATGCGCTTCGACGGATTGATCCGCGGCGGCGGCTCCCCGATGAAGAATTTGAAGCCGGCAATCGTTTCCACGACAGTCCCCGCTTCGTCGAGGACGATGATGGCGCTGTCATTGCCGCCGCTGCACGCATTGTAGGTTTCGGTCACGAGGAAGAGCTTGTTGACTGGATCGACGGCGATGCCGGAGCCGCTGCTGAGCTGGTCGGTGTCGCCGGTGCACGGCAACTGCGTAAAGGTGATGCCGGTCTTCTTGTTCAAGTCGTAGAACTCGACCTGCGCGTTTAATTCCGTGTCAGTCGCAGCGACGCCAGTGTTTGGATCGACTGCCAGCCCATTCACGTAACCTGCGTGATAGAAGCCGTTGTTGTAGCCGTTGAACCGCATCGTCTTTCCGGTGGAAAGATCGATGAGAACATTCACCGGCGGGTTGCCCCCGACAGCCCCGCCGTCCGTCGTAAGCGCGAATACGGCCTGGTTCGCGGCGGTGTATTGTCCGAGCTGCGGCCCATTGCCGAGGCCGAAGAGATTCGGATCGAGCTTGAACACATTGGTGAATGTGTTTGCCGCGACGTCGGAGACCACCAATACGGGATCCTCGCCAGCCTTCAGACTTTTCAGAGCGAACAGCAAACTGGTCTGCGAAGCCTGATCGCTTGACATTGCCTGGGCGATGAGACCTTTGAGCGGCGGCGTCCAGTCGCCCGTGAACTTGTTAGCGGTGACGGGGTTCATCACCCTATAGTGCCTGCGTGGATACAGCTCTCCCTGCGGCACCTTCTCGATCTCGACAAGGGCGACATCCCCCGCCGCGATTCCATTGACGACATAGTCGCTGTTGGGCCCCAAATCCTTGCCAAACGCTCTGACGATCTTGCCGGTATTCTGGTCGAAAGTTTCGACGGACTTGGCGGTCGCGAGCACACCGTCGTCGCCCTGCTGATTGATGTCGAAGCCGTAGATCTGGCCGCCGTCCTTGGTGGTGAGAACCTTGCCGAGGCCGACGGGTTGATGCGCGCGCGATTTCGCGGTTGCCGCTTCGCCGGCGACAATCGAAAGCGAAAGGCCGCCGAGCACCGCGGCGGCCAGCGTGAAGCGGTGGAACCAATGGCGCTCGCGCGTGGGCATGGTGGAACCTCCCCGAAAATCCCGGCGCGGGCCCGCGCCGCGCCTCCCGTTACGACGTGTTCGCCTGTGTTTTTATTCCAGCGTGAATGTAAGGCGATGTGCAATACTTGCCGGCAGTTACACGTCTGGCGCGGGCGGGGTTTCGGCTGGCGGATCGCGCCGCTTGGTGCGCGAGACCGCCGACATGATTCCAAGCCCGATCAGCACCAGCGCGCCGACCACGATCCACGTCTGCGGAACGCCGATGAGATGGGCGCCGTAGATCAGGCCCGCAAGCAGGACAATGAACCCAAGCACGTAAAGCATGAAGGCGGACATATCGATGCTCGCAAAAGATGCAAACGAGATAACCGCTGCGGCCGACGCTTTGTTCCCGCTTGACCGGACGCGGAACCTTCGAACCAGATGGTGATGACGAGCGATCCGTTCGACGCGATCGCCGTATCGATGGCCATCTTGATCAGCGGATTGTTGGCGAGCCGGGTGTTGACCATCGGTTCGATCGCATTCGAGCCGGTGCCCGTGGTCCCGACAAAATCCTGATCTGCGGTCCGCTCGTCAGCGGTTGCAGGATCGGCTGCTCATGGAGAAATCAGAGGGGCGGCAGCGCTGTCGGGGTGAAGCGCCGCCGCCCCTCTTGTTTTTGCGGATGTCGTCTGCACCGCGGGAACTGTATCGCATCGCGAGCATGGAGCTTCCGTTAAAGGCGCGATGCCTATTTGAAGAAAATTGCATCGATATTGCGGCGCCCTGCGCCAGACGGTTAGGAGTCCGGTTCCGGCTCGGGCGGCTTCTTCAGCGCGGCAATCGACAAATCCGGCAAACCGGACTGCGCCGCCTGCTCGGGCAGCGCCGGTGCTGTATCGTCATTGTCCGGCGGTGCACCTGCATTATCCGTATGCGGATTGATTTTGACCTGCGCGGCTTCCGCCTGCTCTTCCATCAGCTTTTCGCAATTCTCCGCAAGGCTCGCCCAGCCAAGCGCGAGACTCACATAACCATCACGCATGCGTCCGGGCGATGAATCCAGCGCGTCCTGCAACGCCCTGGACGAAAGTTCCCGATAACGCCTTGCGCGTTCCGGAAGCGGCATGAGGTCGAGCGTCTCGGCCATGGCTCATTATACCAGCACACAGTGTAACTGGTCACGGGCGGCTTCGGGTGCAATGTTTTGTCCGCCAAAACAACAAAAGTTGTTTCGGGCGTTACCGGTTTGTGGCACCATCTCCGCCGCTGTGGGGCATGTCGAAGTCGGGAAAGCTCACCAAAAAATGACTACGCCAGTGGAGTACACTTTCCGCTATCTTGCGGCGGATGGTGGTTTCAGCCGCATCGCGCACATGCCCTGCAAAGACGATACGGATGCCCTGCACAAGGCCGTGAGCAGCATGGATCACGACTACGTGGCGCTCGAAATCAGCGCCGGTGGGCGGCTTGTCTGGCGCGGATTGCGGCAGGAGGCCGTCGAAGCCGCCGGCACCAGCCGCTCATCGGGCGTAGAGCCGATATCGGGCGTAGAGCCGATATAAAGACCACGAGAACATTCACGCGACCCGAAACGAATCTGGAATTGCTCATCGGAGCATGTTTTCTTTGCGCGAGGAGCGGAATTGGCCGCTGCGGCCCTGCAAGGTAGATGATTGAATAACAGTCGACATGGCAGTGCGGAGCAAGCCACGGAATCGCTGGCGGCGATGCTGCGCGCGGCCAAACGCGTCGTGGTTTTCACCGGCGCGGGCATATCGACAGAGTCCGGCATTCCGGATTTCCGCTCGCCCGGCGGCATCTGGACGAAGATGTCGCCGATCTATTTCGACGATTTCGTTCGCTCTGCCGAGATGCGCCGTGAGGCGTGGCGGCGGCGCTTCGCGATGGAAGAGATGTTCGCGAGTGTAAAGCCGAATGCTGGCCATCGCGCAGTGGCCGAATTGGTACGCCGCGGAAAAGTCGCGGATGTCATCACACAGAACATCGACAACCTGCATCAGGACTCCGGCGTACCGGCGGAACGGGTCATCGAGCTCCACGGCAACACCCGCTACGCTAGATGCCTCGACTGCGGCACTCGCATCGAACTCGCGCCGATCCGTGCGCATTTCGAGCGGCACGGCGATCCGCCCAATTGCGCCGCGTGTGGCGGCATCGTGAAGACGGCGACCGTTTCCTTCGGTCAGGCGATGCCTGAAGACGAGATGGCGCGCGCGGAAAAAGCGACGCTCGCCTGCGATCTGTTCCTCGTGCTTGGCTCATCGCTGGTGGTCTATCCCGCGGCGGGGTTTCCACGCCTTGCCAAGCGAAACGGTGCGTCGCTTGTCATCGTCAACCGCGAGCCGACCGAGCACGACGACATCGCCGATCTCGTCGTTCACGCCAGCATCGGCGAAACGATGCAGGCGGCCTTTGCCTGACGGTCAGGCCCAGATCCGCCCAGCGCTTCGATAAAATTCACCCCGAGCACCTTTTCTGCCACGCGCTCGGGATAGCCGCGTTTCATCAGCGCATCGGCGATCACTTCGCAGCGCCGCGGCGTGTTGAGCCCAATCACATACATCGGCCGGTCTTCCTCGGGTGCAGCGACTCCGGTCTTCTTGCGATAGTCGAGCATCTTCTGAAAGTCCTCTTGCCCCTTGGGCGATCGCCACGCCCTGCTTGTTCATGATCTCGACCGCCTTGCGCCCAAGCTCTGTTAATCCGGACGGCGGATCGGCGCCGATTTCTGCAGTGCCGCCAGCGTTGCGGCGGCGGCCGCCATCATGTCTCTTCGATTCACAGTCTTTCGCCCGTGTTTCCCTATCTCCGCACTAAGCATGATGCGCGCGAGGACTCAATTTCCGAGGCCGGTCAGGGGTGCTAGGCTATTGACGTATATGTCGGAGACTGGCGGGGCCATGTACCACGAGGGCAATCGGCGATTACAGGACGCGTTCGGCAGCCGCGCGTTGGCGGATCGCCTGGTGGAGCGGCTGAATCGATCGACGTTCAATGACGAAGACAAAGCGCTGATCGAAAGCGTGCCGTTCTTCTTTATCGCGACAGCGGACGCGGAGGGGCGGCCGGATTGCTCGTTCAAGGGCGGCCTGCCGGGTTTTGTGCAAGTGGTGTCGCCGGACGCGCTCGTGTTTCCCGATTACGACGGCAACGGCATGTTCAGGAGCCTCGGCAACATCAGGGTCAATCCGCATGTGGGGCTGCTGTTTCTGCGCATCGGTGAAAAGCCAGGGCGCCTTCGGGTGAACGGCCGCGCGGAGCTGGTGCTTGACGATCCGTTGATTGCGACGGCACCGGGCGCGCAGCTGATGGTGCGCGTGACACCATCGGCCATTTTTCCCAATTGCCCGCGCTACATACCGCATCTCGAGGTGAAAGCAGACTCGATCTACGCGCCGAAACCTGAATGCGCGCCGGTCGAGCCGGCGTGGAAGAACTTCGACGCCTTCAAGGACGTGGTCCCGCCCCGCCGGCGGTAGCTCACTCAGCAGGTGAACGGCGTGATGCCGGGATCATCGGCCGGGCTTCCCGCACCGTGGTGAATATCGGTGAAGCCGCTCGATGTCGTGCACCAGCCGCTGTTGAAAATATCCTGCGGAGTCACATCCACGCCGACAAACCCGCCGGCCAGCCCCGGGCCGCTGATCGAACCGAACGATTGGGAATCCGTGATCGAGGTCGTGTAAACGCCGCCGCCGATAATCTCTGCGGCGAAGCCTCCGCAGTGAGCGCAGTTTGAGCTCGAAACAGCACCCGTCGCAACGGAGGCTTCGATGACGGCTGTGTCGATGGTCACGAAGCCTCCGGCATCGCCGACTGTACTCACGGGCCCGCTGGCGGACGAATTGGCGATGTAGGCGGAGCCGCAACAGAACTGCCCCAAATTTTCCCCGACGAATCCGGCGGCGCTGCCGGGCGTCATGTTCGTCACTGTCACCGCCCCGGTAGCAAACGACCAGGTGATGTGCGGAGTGAGGAACACGTCCGTCCCCGCGACGCCGATCAAGCCGCCCACATTGTATTGCGAACCCGGTCCGGAGACGGAAACGGAGCCCTGACCCGCAAAGGAGTGATCGATGTCGCCCTTCGTGTAACCGACCAAGCCGCCGATCGCGCAGAAATTTGCCGACTCATAATCAATCTGCACATTGGCAAGCGAATGGGAAAAGCCAATCCCGCCAGTGTTCAGGCCGACAAGACCGCCGGCGTAACATTCGCCGTCCACCGAGAAGCTTGCGGAAACCGTGGAGGTGTTGTCGACGGTGACGCCGACGATCGCGCCATCGTTCTGGCCCGCAAATCCGCCGACCTTCGCATCGCCTTCGCTCAAGAGCTGCAGGTGGTTGAGATGCAGATTGGCGACGACCGCGCTGCCCCCGGTCTGCTGGAAGAGACCACCCGTCAGCCCGCTGCCACCGCTGCTTTCCACATGCAGGTTGGAGATATTGTTTCCGAGGCCCTCGAAATTGCCCTGAAACGGTATTGGAATCGGCGACTGCGCGTAGGTGCCATCGTGCTTGGCGTTGTAGCTGGCGGAAAGCGCAAACCGGCCGCTCGGGTTGCGGGCGATGAGCTGCGCCAGAGTCTGGATGTTGTTGGCGAGGATATAGCTTTGGCCGTTGATGGTGAGCGGATTGCCGGTGCTCAGGAAACTGATGCGGCCCTTGGCGCCGAAAGAGAGCGCACCGCCGGCGCCGTTCGCATTGTAGGTGAGCGTGAGCGGGGCAGGGCCTGAATCCGACACCGCCTTGTTCACCACGATGTTGCCGACCGCCTGCAAGGTGAGGCCGTTGGCGCTGGTCCAGCTGAACGGCGACGTGACGAAGATGTCTGGCGCTTGCGCGCTTGTGCCAATGGTCACGCTCTCGTCGACCAGCATGTTCGTGAGCTGCGTGACGTTGAGAACCGCGGTGGCTGCCGTAGGCGTGCAGACGCCGCCGGAGCATTGGATGTTCTTCGTGGCTTTCGTCGAAATGGTCACGCCGACCTGCGGCGTGGGCGGCAGCAGCGACTTGAGCAGGGTCAAAAACGGCCGCTGCGCGGGTCCTCTGAGATGCGAGAGTGCCGTCAGCGCAAAGTCGCGCACAACGGCAGGACCAGGATGAATGGCCAGGTGCCCAGGTGCGCCATGTCTTGCGGTTGCGCCTGCAGCGCCACCTGCAGCAAACATCAGCGCCGCTGCGATTAAGAGCGAACGGTCGTTGAATTTGCGCATGTTTCTCCTCCACCTCAGCGGGTGAATGGCGTGACGCCTTCTGCTCAGTTGTGATGAACGGTCAGGGTGGTGCCATTCAGATAGACAGTTTGCGGAAATCCCGGGTGGAACTGCACCTGAACGCTGTGGCTGCCGGCCGGAATGTTGTCGCATACGAACGTCATCGACCGATCGTCAAAAGCTGTACTGTTTGCAACGAAGACAGTGGAATCCGGCGAACAGGGTGCGCTGTCATCGATCACAACGCGCAGCAGCATACCAGCTCCGTACGGATCGTCCGCGCCGCCGGCAAAGGTGACGATCGCGCAACCCGCCTTTTTCAGATTGAGGGTGATGCGTCCGCCGTCATCAGCATTTGTCCAGTTTATGGTGTCTGCGGTCTGGCTCTGCCCCGGTGTCGATACGGCGTATTCCGTATCCGAGAGCCTGCTGCACGTACCGGATGTCGCGGCGCTCGCGACCATTGTTGAGGCCATCAGCGCCGTGCCTGCGGCAAAGATCGCAAGACCTGATTTCGTCATGTGTCCCTCCTCAGGAATTGATGTCTCCCACTTGCGCCCTCTCGCGCCAGTTGCAGCGACCATCAGCGCCGCCGCGATCCAGACCGAATGGTCGCGTGGCTTTCGCATGTTTCTCTCCTCACGGAATTCTCAGGTATCCGTGAAAGACGGCGTTTGCGTCCATGTAGAAACCGGTGATCACGTCGTTGTCATTGATGTCCCACACCGCCGTCCAGATCGAGCCGGGAGGATCGAACTCGGTCAGCGCGCCATTGCTCGCGCGGATGTAGCCGTGCGGAACGCCGTTTGCGTCCAGATACACCCCAGCAGCGTCACCAACGTTGTTGATGCCGCCTTCTCCACCCGTGCGCTGCACGGCATCCGGAGCGTCATATACGATGAAGGCGCCATCGGTCTTGCGGATCAGGGCATGCAGCACGTTACTGTTATCGAAGTAGTCGCCTTGGACCTCGCCCGGATTATTGATTCGGGCCGCTATGTTGCCGCGTCCAGGTCCTCCAGGGGCATCGAACGTCGTGAACGTGCCGTCAGCCGCGCGGATGTAACCGTGATCGCCGTTCGAATCCGTGTAAGGGCTGGCAATCGCGTCGCTGTCGTTCATCCACCACGAGTAGGTGTTGATGGCGCCGGGGACGCTGAACTCGGTGATGGTGCCGTTCTTCGTGCGCAGGAAGCCGTGAATCAGGCCGTCCGCCCCTTGGTAATCCCCGGAAATGGAGGTGTTGTTGTTGATGTCGGCGGTGTACTCGCCGCAACCGGTTTCGGCGTCCGGCGGCTCGAATTTCTTTGTCTTGCCCTTCGGTGTCAGCAGGAACCCCGGGCATCTGTCCGTCTTGAGATCGACATAATTTCCCGCAACCGCGCCCTTGTCGTTGATGCCGTACACCACGGTCCCCGTCTTGCCCACATCGATGGTCTTGTAACTTCCATCCGATGCGCGCTCGAATCCATGTCCTTTGCCGAGCCAATCCTCGTACCATCCGGCGGCCGCGCCCGAGGAATTCAGCGTGAAGGCAAAGGTTCCTTGTCCATAACCCTGGGCAGCATTGGGCTCATCGATAATCGTGTATTGTGCGGTGTCCCGCCTTGCATGATGCGAAGCGTGCTGCAGCGCGTTGCGGATTTCGGTCGGCGAGGGCAACGCGAACGGTGCCAGTCGATTTCGCACCGGCTGCTGCGGTGCAGAGAGGGCTGGCGTGGCGCATGCGGCGCATGCGGCGGCAAACAAGAGCGCTGCGGGTTTCATGACAATCTCCCTCCTCGCGACGCAGGCCTGCGCCGCGCACCCTATCCCCCAACAGAGATGCGCGGCCGGCCCACGACACAGGCACAATGCCGCCTCGTCCCGGAATCGTCTTGGACGAGAGTGACGCGAAATTGTGCCGGGAGTGACCTGGAATGTGCGCGATCAGTGCGGCGCCACTGTCTTGACCTGGCGGCGAGCCTCTCCGGGAGTCACGTCATAGCGGGACCGGAACTGCCGGTTGAAATAGGACAGATCGTTGAAGCCCGCCGCAAACGCCACGTCCGCAATGGAGCGGCTCGCTCTCGCCGGGTCCCGCAAGGCTGCCAGCGCAGCCTCCAGCCTGATCGCAAGCAACTCTTCGCCGAAGGTGCGGCCGGTGCGCTCCATCAGGCGGTGAAGGTGGCGCAGCGACATCTGGAATCTGTTTGCCACTTTCGACGGCGAGAGATCGGCATCCGTATAGTGCGCACGCAGATAGTCGCGCATCGCCGCGAGTCGGGAGACGCTCCTTCTTTCATCCTCGAGCGGACGGCTTCTTGCATGTTCGAAAGCGAGCGCCAGGAGGCCGCCGACCGCGTGGGCAATCGTTTGTTCCCGCGCATACCCGAGATCGCTGCGCGCAATCCCGGCTAGCAAATCGACCAGCAATCCTGCCGCGAAATTGTCTGCGAGCGTGCGGCGAAAATCCTCGTCGGTCGCGAACCGCGGCACGATCGCGGTATGTGGAAGCGAGAGCCCCACGACCCGGACAGGCTCCTCGCAAACGAAACCACCGGACTGAGAGGATTCGCCAACGGTTAGATCTCCACATCTCGCGACATAGCGGCCAGCGCCATCTTCGAAGTACGTTGCGCTGCCATCGAGTGGGGTCTGCAGAAATACCCGCCGCTCGGCGCCGTTCGGGCGGTTGCCGCCATGATAGTAGAGAACGGGTGAGGTTCTGGCGTCGATGGACGTCGCATGGCCCAGCCATTTCACCTGAATGCTCAACTCCGGCGGGTGCGCCCCGACCGTTTCCAGATGACCGTCGAAGATGGTTTGGGCGAGTACCCGGTTCCACGCCGGGATGCGCTCAATTGCCGGCAAGTCCGATGGCGTGATCGCAAGCCGCCCCATCTGCCCCGACCTTGGGAGGTGTCGTGGCGAGATTATCAGCAAATCGGGCCTTCGCCCCGCGCGATCAGAATAAATTACACAAAGTTCATGGTGCTTCGCGATCTCAGCCGCAGCTCACTTGGCGACCGGCCCGAAGCAGACTAGATCAGGGCATCACCCGACAGGAGCGCCCCTTGCAGAATTTCGACGTGTTCAGCCGCCGTCTCGACGAGGAAAAAGACAAGCCGGAAGACAAGGCGCCCGAAGCGCCGATCTCTCCCGTCGCCCAGGCACTGTTCAAATCGCGCACGGTGCTCATTTTTGGCGAAGTGGACATGAAGATGGCCGAGCGGGTCACCGCGCAGCTGCTCGCCCATGCCGACAGTGAAGGCGAGATTCGGGTGATCCTCAATTCGCCGGGCGGGCATGTCGAATCGGGCGACACGATTCACGACGTCATCCGCTTCGTGGGCCCGCGGGTGAAGATCATCGGCACAGGCTGGGTGGCAAGCGCCGGCGCGCACATCTACCTCGGCGCGCCGAAACAGAACCGCTATGCGCTGCCGTTCACGCGCTTCCTGCTGCATCAGCCGCTCGGCGGTGTGCAGGGCCAAGCCTCCGACATTCACATCGAGGCGGAAGAGATTCTGAAAATGCGCGAGCGGCTCAATCGCGAGATCGCGAAGGAGACGGGCCAGCCCTATGAGAAGATCGTCGCCGACACCGAGCGCAACTTCTGGATGAGCGCGGAGGAAGCGAAAGCCTACGGCCTCGTCGGCAAGATCGTCGCGAAGGCAAGCGATATTTAACCATCCGCCCCGGTGGCACACGGGGACACCCGCGCTTTGCTTCAATGCGCGGTGCTGCTAGCTTGCTCGCCTGCCGGAGGGCAACATGAAGCGAGCAGTATCGGTGATCTTCGCGGCGCTCGCCGTGCAGTCCTTGGCAGCGCAAGCGGGCATCGCGAATTTTGAGCACGTTGTGCTGATCATTCAGGAAAACCGGACGCCGGACAATCTCTTCTACGCTCTTTGCGCAACTCACACTTGCGATCCGCACGCGACCGGCACCTACGATGTTCAGACGAGCGACTGGCTCGACAAATACTCGCAGACCGGGGTTACCCAGCCCGGCCCCGTGGGACTGGCCGAAGATTACAAGGTGCGCCATCGGCACATTGATTTTACCGCCATGTGCGACCTCGATCAGGTGACGCACACCTGCAAGATGGACGGCGCCGGCGACATCGAATGTCTGCCGGCCAAACGCTGCCCGCCGAAGCCGCAATTCAAATACGTGGACAATTCGGACGGCATTCTGACGCCGTATCTCGAGCTGGC
>DATJGT010000056.1:0-2531 GCA_035494695.1 Rhizomicrobium sp.
CCTTGTCTGCGCCGTCGGCGAAGATCTTCACCTTGAGTTGGCTTGCGCTCGGCATGATCAGTCTTTCGTCACAGGTTGCTTGAGAATCCAGTCGACAGCTTCGCTCAGCGTGGCCACGGTCGCATCCGGCTGCGCCTTGAATCTCTCGCCGTAGCCATCGCCGACCAGGATGGTGCGGCAGCTGGCGCTGTGTCCAGCCTCGATGTCGCGGTAACGATCACCGACCATGTAGCTTTGCGAAAGGTCAAGCCCCTCGCGCGCCGCCGCGCGCAACAGCATGCCAGGCTTTGGCTTGCGGCAGTCGCAGCGATCCGCATCGTCGTGGGGACACATCTCGATCCCATCAAGCGGCAGCTGGCTCTTCACATATCCGTTCATTGCATCGACCTGCGCCCGCGTCAGTCTCCCGCGTGCGATATCCGGCTGGTTGGTCGCCATGATGAGCCGAAATCCATGGCCGTGCAGCCGAGCAAGCGCTGCGGCGGCATCTGGAACAATGACCATTTCCCCGATGGTGTCCGGCGAGTAAGGCTTGCCGTCGCGGATATAGGCCTTGTTCAGCACGCCGTCGCGATCGAGAAACACGGCTCTCGTCATTCACGCGCCGCGGCACTTCGGCCGCTCTCTCCTCTGGTCCGCGGATCACTCACGATACACACCTCATCCGATCTTCGATCGGGATAGGCAACCCCTTTTGACCTTCGGCTGCGCTCAAATTCACGAGAATCTCTCTGCTCCCGACGCCAGATTATATTCATATATAACAATAGGTTAGATTGGAACTCAGTTGGCCGAGCGGTCCGTGACTTGCCGCGCTGGGTCTGTTATCGAGCATCCGACTTCGGGAATCGGCGAATGGCACTGCAGTCCGCGCTCCTCGGTGACGCGTCAGCGCGATCAAAGGCACTTGGTCCAACGCTCGCCCGCTGCCCGGCCTGTTGCGCCGATAGCTTCAGTCCACGCGCCATGATTCAGCGGGTCGCGATTGAAGCGTGCAACAACTGCGGGCTCCTGGTCCAGAACCCGCAACCGAGCGACGATCAGCTGGCGGCGATCTACGGCAGCAATTATTTCATCGGCTCATCCGAGAACGACCGCCTTGCCCCGCAATTCGACGTGGTGAAGCGCGGCACCGCCTCCCTGCAGCTTGACCAGGTCGCCGCGTATCTGCGCAAGCGCGGACGAGCCGCGGAACGATTATCACTGCTCGAGGTGGGATGCGGCCGGGGCAATATGCTGCTCGAAGCAGGCAACAGGGGATATCAGATTCAAGGCCGGGAATTTTCCACCGATGCGGCGCGCGTTGCCAACCGGAAGCTGGGAGCGGACATCGTCCAGGTCGGTGCCATCGGCGAGGAGACTTTTCCGGCGCAATCCTTCGACGTCTGCATCCTTGCCGACGTGATCGAGCACCTGCGCGATCCGGCCGACTTTCTTCGGAAGATCCTTCGCATCCTCAAGCCGGGCGGAGTAATTTTCATGGCGACGCCAAGCACCGACAGCTGGTCGGCCCGGCTGCTCGGCTGGAACTGGATGGAGTATAAGCCTGAGCATCTGTTCTATTTCAATCCCGAGACGATAACGCTCCTTATCACGAATGCAGGTTTCGATGACATCGAGATCTCGAGCGGCAAGAAGATACTGACTCCGGATTACATGATCGGGCATTTCGAGAAGTACCCGGTACCGGTGTTCTCGGGTCTGCTGAGTGCGCTGAGAGCATTGATACCCGCAGCCGTGCTTGCCCGACCGATTAGGGTTACTCCGAGCGGTATCAACGTCATCGCGGCCAAGCCATTAGAGACTTAAGCGCGCGTCCGTCGCTCGCGCCACACAAGAACCAGCAGGATGGCGAGCGCTGCACCCGACACGCCACTTCCGATCCGGAACGAGCGCGGCTGATACTTGAACTCCACGGTGCTCTTGCCTGCGGGAAGCAAAACGCCTCTGAACAGGAAGTTTGCGGTCAGCATGTCGGCCGGCTGTCCGTTCACATAAGCGCGCCAGCCGGGATAATTGGTGTCGTTGAGAACCAGCAATGCTGGCGCCGGTGTCTCGGCTTCAACGGCGACGTCTTGCGACTGATAGCGCGAAATCCGCACAGCCGACGGCGGCGACGGCGGCGCCCCGATCAAGGTCGACAGGCCATTGCCAGCGCCCATCGTCTCCCGTGAGACGACAACCTTCTCACGCGGATTGAACGCCGGGTCCTTCAATCGCGCCAGCACGGCGTCGTCGGGCAAGACCTCGACCGCAGAAAAGAGCGCCGCGCGCGGTAGCACATCGGGAACTTCATACACCAGCGCTTCGCCCGCATAGATTTTCCTGAATTCGGAGGTGGGCTGTCCGTGCGAGCGGTATTCGCTGCGGCTGATAAGATATTTCACCGATGAAAGCGCAAGAAAACGCCGCTCTGCTTCGGAGTCAAAGTCGTAGGTGAGCCCACTCCCTGTGAAACGATCGATCAGATCGCCATCCATTCCGGCGTGCCCGGCGGGAAGCAGAAAACTCCGCACGAACCGAAGGTAGCG
>DATJGT010000057.1:0-16282 GCA_035494695.1 Rhizomicrobium sp.
GTGCTGGTCGACAACGGCCGCTCGCGCCTTCTCGGCACGGAAGCGGAAGACGTGCTGCGCTGCATCCGCTGCGCCGCGTGCCTCAATCATTGCCCGATCTATGCCGCCGTCGGCGGGCACGCGTACGGCGCGACCTACACGGGGCCGATCGGCGCCGCACTCAATCCCGGACTGATGGGAGTCGGCATCGCGCATCATCATCCGAATGCGTCCACCTTTTGTGGACGGTGCGCGGAGGTTTGTCCCGTGAAAATTCCGCTGCCGAAAATCATGCGCCACTGGCGCGCGCGCGAATATGCGAGCGGCCTTGCGCCGAAGCCGGTGGTGAGAGGACTGAAGCTGTGGGCGTTTGCGGTGAAACATCCGGCGCTCTATCGCCGTCTCGCGTCGCTTGGCGCGGGTGTACTGAAGCTTGTTGCCGGAAGGAGCGGCCGCGTGCGCGAGCTCCCCGTGATGGGCGGCTGGTTTGCGGTGCGCGATTTTCCCGCGCCGCAGGGCCGCACCTTTCAATCGCTGTGGATCGCCCGCAAATGACCGCGCGCGAGGACATCCTGTCCGCCATTCGCGCGCGGCATGTGAAAAACGCGCCGCGTCCGCCAGCTTATCGCGCCAGTGATATTGCGAATTCGGCAGAAGCTTTTGCGGAGCGTGCAAGGCTTGCGAACGCGGAGGTTCGCGTGATCGACAGCGAGTCCGATGTGCCGCGCGCCATTGCCGATCTTCTTCGCGCGAAGAACCTGCCGGCCGAACTGCATATCCCACCTGGAGCACCGTCGTTGCCGTGGACGGACGCACCAAGCTTGACTTTGAAACAAGCCGCACCCGGTCCCGACGATGCTGCGCTCGCGTTCGCGCCCTTCGGAATCGCCGAGACCGGAACGCTGGCCTATGCTGCGGGCTTGAATGCGCCCGCGTCGTGGCATTTCCGTGCCGGATTCGAGATCGCCGTAGTGCGCGCGGCGGATATCCTCCCACACATGGAAGGGGTGCTTGCGCGCGTGAAGGCTGTCGGCGCTCTCTCCTCCACACTCAATTTTGTCACCGGCCCGTCGCGCACCGGCGACATCGAACAGACCTTGGAGCTCGGCGCCCACGGCCCGAAAGCCCTTGCGATATTGATCGTGAAAACCTAAACCTCGATCGCGCGTAGGCCGCTGATGCGGCCTGACAATTTTTCAAGCAGCGCGGACAGCATCTCGCGCTCTCCGGGCGTGAGCGCGGCGAGCAGCACCGCTTCGAGGTGCAGCGCCAAGGGCACGATTTCGTCGTAAATCGCGCGGCCGCGCGGCGTGAGCGACAGCCGCGTCACCCGGCCGTCGTCGTCGTCGCCGTCGCGCTGCACACGCCGGCGCTCCACCAGCGATGCCACGGCGCGGCTCACCTGCACCTTGTCCATCGCCGTGCGCTCCGCCACTTCGCGCGCCGACAGGCTCGCTGACTGGCCAAGCACCGCCATAACCCGCCATTCCGGAATCGAAAGGCCGAAGCGCTCGGAATAATGCCGCGCGATCGCATTCGACACGCGGTTCGTCAGCACCGACAGGCGATACGGCAGAAAGCGGTCGAGATCGAGCCGCGCGTGCGCAAGCGTTTCGGCGTCACTCTGCATCGGGCTGGTTCTTCGGCAGCGCCGCTTCGAACGCGGGATTTGCGAGCGCCTCGGCCTCGATGCGGGTCAGCGTGGGATAGGGCGACAGATCGAGCTTCACCCGGTGCGCGTTCGCCATTTGCGGGATGAGGCAAATGTCGGCCAGCGTGGGCCGGTCGCCATGGCAATAGCGACCGGTCTCGCGCGAGGATGCGAGCATCGCTTCCAGCGCATCGAAACCGAGCGCGATCCAGTGGCGTTGCCAGGCGATCTGGACATCCGTATCAGCGTCGAATGTGCGCTTGAGATACTGGTTCACCCGCAGATTGTTGACCGGATGGATGTCGCACGCGATCGCGTAGGCGATGCTGCGCACGCGCGCGCGGCCCTCTGCATCCGCGGGGAGGAACGGCGGCTCCGGCACGACCTCGTTCAGGTACTCGATGATCGCGAGTGATTGCGAGATCGCGCGGCCGTTGTGCACCAGCGTGGGAATCAGCTCCTGCGGATTGAGAGCCTTGTAGTCCGCGCTGTGTTGCTGCCCGCCATCGTTCAGCAGATGCACAAAGCGCATTTCGGGCTTGATGCCTTTGAGGTTCAGCGCGATGCGCACGCGAAACGCCGCGGAGGAGCGGAAATACGTATAGAGGATGAAGTCATCCTTCATAGCGGCGCACCTCCTGCTCAATGGCGCCGAAGATCGAGCGGCCGCCCTGATCCAGCATCTCGATTTTCACGCGATCTCCGAATTTCAGGAACGGCGTTTTCGCCGCACCGTGCTCGATGGTCTCCAATGAGCGCCGCTCGGCGATGCACGCGGATCCCCGCGCGTGATCCTTGTTGGAGATCGTGCCGGAGCCGATAATCGAGCCGGCGCCAAGGAAGCGCGTCTTTGCCGCGTGCGCGATCAGCTGCGGAAAGGAGAACGTCATGTCTTCGCCGGCATTCGGCTCGCCGAAGCGCTCGGCGTTCAGAACCACCCGCAGCGGCAGATTCACCTTGCCCTCGCGCCACGCCTGATCGAGTTCGTCGGGCGTGGTCGCAATGGGCGAAAAGGCGGTGGCCGGTTTCGACTGAAAGAAGCCGAAATTCTTGGCAAGCTCCGCCGGAATGAGACTCCGCAGGCTGACGTCGTTCACCAGCATCATAAGCTTGATGTGCTTCTCAGCCGCATCCGGCGAAACTCCCATCGGCACGTCATCGGTGATGACGGCCACTTCGCCTTCGAAATCGATGCCCCAGGATTCATCCGCCGCGAGAATGGGATCGTTCGGCCCGATGAAGCTGTCGGAGCCGCCCTGATACATCAGCGGGTCGGTCCAGAAACTCGGCGGCATTTCCGCGCCGCGCGCCTTGCGCACCAGCTCCACATGCGTGACGTAGGCCGAGCCGTCCGCCCATTGATAGGCGCGCGGCAAGGGTGCTGCGCATTCGCTCGCCCGGAACGGCTTTTCTCCCGCCGCGGGTCCCTCATTCAGGAGGTCGTACACGCGCATCAGCCGCGGCGCGGCTTCGTGCCAGTCGTCCAGCACCGCCTGCAGCGTGTGCGCGATGTGCGGCACGGCCACGCAGCGTTCCAGATCGCGGCTCACCACGACCAGCACGCCGTCGCGGCCTTGCTTCAGCGAGGCCAGCTTCATGACGCGTACACCTTCTGCAAAGGCACCAGCGCACTGCCAACCGGCATACCCCGTGGGGTCGTCTTGCAGAGCTCATAACTGCGGGGCACGATTTCATCCAGCACCAATTTCAGCTCCGCGGCGATCCGCGCATGATCGGCGAGGCGGTCTTCGTTGCTGTATGCCATAGCGCCGGCCTTCGAATGCTGCGAAAAGACGGAGCTGGCGAGTCTTCCGGCGAGGCGGTCCCGGCCCAGGCCCAAACCCAGAAATTCATCGATCTTGACCAGCGTCTCCAACGGATCGGCAAGAAAGGCATCGCAATCCAGCGACTTCGCTTGCCCGGGCGCGAGCATGGGCCAGCTGCGCTGAAATTCCGCGATCTGCATGTGCCAGACGATGGATGCGATTTGCAAATCCGTCATTTCGAACACATCGGCAATCGGCCAGCGGGCCTGTGCATTGCCGTCGCCCACGATTCCCACATAGAGCTTGCGGGCATATTGCCGGCCATATTCGCTCTTCTTCGCAATCGAAACGAGAAAACTGCGGCAATCCGAGTAGAGGAAGAGGTGCTTGCCCTCCGTCAGCGAAATCGCATCGCGCAGGATATAGTTGCAGGAATTGGTCGGCTTGATCGCCACCTGCTCACCCGAAACGAAAGGCCGGCCCAACAGGTAAAACAGCAATTCGGCAAATCGCGGCGAGAATGCTTTGCCCGGTCCGATGGCGTTCTGACGCTTGGCATCCGCCAGCAGAAGCAGGATTCCGGGTTCCTTGATGAGCAACGTCTTTCCCGGCACATCGAGCAGACGGGCAATCAGTGTCGAGCAACAAAATCCGGTGTGCCAGATGAAATTGATGCGCGGCTTCGAATGCGTTGCGGGGAATTGTTCGATCAGCGCCCGCTCCACAAATTCCACCTGAGGCAGCGCGCTGTAATCCCACTTGCCTTCCCCCAGAAATGTCTCCTTCGCAATCACCTCGCGGGAGCAGTGGACAAACCGCAGCCGGCGCGCCGCGATGTCGTATTCCGCCGGGAACCACTCCGGCTGGGCGAGAATCTCATGCGGCTCCACTCGGATTACGGGCGTAACGGACATCTGCTATTTTGGCTTCCAGCTGTCGACGTAGCCGCGGTCTTCGACTTCCTCCGCACCCGCGCTCATGTCGAGCGGATCGCGCGCATCCACCATCACGGCCACTTCGTCCGTCATGGTCTTCGCGGCCTTGGCGCCGGCAGCGAACGCTTTCGGATGCGGACCATGGGTAAAGCCATTCGGATGCCACGTCATCATGCCGGGTCTGATGTTGTCGCGGCTGAAGAACTCGCCGGCGTGGTAGAAGATCACTTCGTCGTAGTCGTCGTTCGAATGATAGAACGGCACCTTCAACGCGCCGGGATCGCTCTCGATCGGCCGCGGCACGAACGTGCAGACGACGAATCGGTCCGATACGAAGGTCGAGTGCACGCTGGGTGGAATGTGATAGCGGTGGCTCATCACCGGGCGGATGTCGCGCCAGTTGAGCTTGATCGCGCTCAGATTGCCTTTCCACCCAACCGCATCCAGTGGATTGAATGGATAGACGATGGTGGTGAACGCATCGCGCCGCTTCACGCGCAACCGCCATTCGCGCTCATCCGCCTGCGCGCGGAATTTGTCATCGAGCTTTGGCGTTTCGAGCGCAGCGGGATCGAAGATGGCGTGCGGCCCGAGTATGCCTTTCTCCGGCAGCTTGAAGCCGCTGTTGGTGGCCTCGATCATCAGCGACAAGGTCGATTGCGCCGGCACGATGCGCCACATGGTGCCGCGCGGCAGCAGAATGTAATCGCCTTCGCCATAGGCGAGATGGCCAAAGTCGCAGAAGAGGTCGCCCTCGCCTTCGTGCACGAACAGGAGCGTGTCGCCATCGGCGTTGCGCATGAGCGTCCGCATCGGTGCGCCGCAGCGCCAGATCGCAATCTTGCAGTGCGGGTTCGACAGGAGTGGCACAGGGCTGATGGGATCGTCGGATTCGATCGCCGCCTGCTTCGCATCGAACGCGCGTGGGCGCAGCGGCCCTTCGAACGACGTCCATCCGGTCGGCGGATGCTTATGATAGAGGTGCGTTGCGGGACCGAAGAAACCGTCCCGCCCAATCTCGCGTTCGTAAGTACCGCCTGGTAGATCGGCGTGCGCCTGCCGCGAGGTCTCGCCTTCGATGCGGGGAAATTCGATCCAGTTCCTGCTCATGGCCGTGTATCCTGCAAAACGCCGCGGCGGATCTGGTCGAGCTCGATCGACTCGAACAGCGCGCGGAAATTGCCCTCGCCGAAGCCCTCATTCCCCTTGCGCTGAATGATTTCGAAGAAGATCGGGCCGATGGCGTTCTGGGTGAAGATTTGCAGCAGCAGCCCCTGCCCTTCCGTTGGCGCGCCATCCATCAGGATGCGGTTGCGCTTCAGGCGCTCGACGTCTTCGCCATGGCCTTTGATGCGGTTGTCGAGCCGCTCGTAATAGGTTTCTGGGGTGCCCTGAAACGCGACGCCCTTATCCTTCAGAATTTCGACTGTGTCGTAAATTCTGTCCGTTCCAAGCGCGATGTGCTGAATGCCTTCGCCTTTGTAGAGATGCAGGTATTCCTCGATCTGCGATTTCTCGTCCGAGGATTCGTTGATGGGAATGCGGATGTTTCCGTCCGGGCTCGTCATCGCGCGGGATTTGAGGCCCGTGAGCTTGCCTTCGATGTCGAAGTAGCGGATTTCGCGGAAGTTGAAGAGCCGCTCATAGAACCCGGCCCATTTGTCCATGTTGCCGCGGAAAACATTATGCGTGACGTGATCGATGTAGGTGAGCCCTGCGCCTTCGTGCTCGAAGCCGGCGGCAGGATCGGTCGGCAGAAAATCCACGTCGTAGATCGAGCGCTCGCCGTAGCGATCGACAAGATAGATCACGCTGCCGCCGATGCCCTCGATGGCGGGAATGTTCAGCTCCATCGGGCCGACCTGGTTCCGGAACGGCCTGGCGCCGCGCGCGATTAGCGCCTTGTACGCAGCAGGAGCATCCTTCACGCGGAACGCCATCGCGCAGGCGCTCGGTCCATGCTCCTGCGCGAAGCGCGCGCCGTGGCTGCCCGGCTCGGCATTGACGATGAAATTGACTTGGCCTTGGCGGTACAGCGTCACCGCTTTCGAGCGATGGCGGCCGACGGCGCGAAAGCCCATCTGCTCGAAGAACGCATGCAGCTGCGCCACATCCGGCGCGGTGTATTCGACGAATTCGAATCCGTCGGTGCCGATGGGATTGTCCCAGAGCTGGGCCATCCGGATCTCCTTGGCTGTAACACGATAGTTTCATCTGAAACTATCTTGAAATCAAGCGTTGAATTCAGTTCGCTGGCGCCTGCGGGCCACGGACGAGCTTGCCGGGAAGCGCGCCGGTCGGCTCGCCATTACGATAGGTAATCTCGCCCGATACGATCGTTGCGACATAGCCGCGCGCACCCTGCAACAATCTCTTGCCGCCGGCCGGCAGATCGAAGGCCATGCGCGGCGCTTCCACGCGCAGTGTATCGAAATCGATGATGTTGATGTCGGCCTTCATGCCCGGCGCGATGATACCGCGATCGTGAAGGCCCACCGCGCGCGCGGTGTCCATCGTCTGGCGCTTCACCAGATAGCTGACATCGAAGCGGCCATGGCTGCGGTCGCGGCCCCAATGCGCGAGCAGATAGGTGGGATAGCTGCCATCGGAAATCAGCCCCACATGCGCGCCACCGTCTCCCAGCCCCATCAGACAATCGTGGTGCGCGATCATCTCGCCACAGCAGTCGAGATTGTAATCCATATAATTCGCGAAGGGCATGAACAGGAAGGCGCGGCCTTCGTCCTCTAGGAGTAGATCGTAAGCAATTTCCGCGGGCGGGCGGTCCTGCGCTTTCGCGAGGTTCGCAATTGCGCGCTCGCGCGGCGGCTCGTAGTCTGGCGGGTCGCCGAGCGGGAAGATGCGCTCGAAATCGGTGATGCCGCGGGCAAGCCGATTGTTGCGAATTTGCGCGGCGGTTTCCGCCAGCATACCTGCGCGGAATTCCGTCTGCCGCATGACTGCCACCTTCTCCGCAAGCGACTTATCCTTGATCCCCGCAAAGGCTTCGTGGGCGGAAAATGGATTCAGCGTGCCCTGCAGGCCGAGCAGCACGCCGATCGGCCGCGGCGCGACCTGCCCCTTCATCGGCAATCCCTCGCGCGCGGACTCCTCAATGCGCCGCAGAATCTCGCGCCAGCCCTCGGCCGATCTTCCCGCCTGTGCCAATGACAGAGACAGCGGCCGGCCGGATCGCTCGACAAGCCGGCGGATCATCGCGAATTCCGTGTCGAGGTCCGGCGTATCGAAATCGGAGATCAGCTCGATGACCCCGTGGCCGGCATCGGCAAGCCCGTGCGCAATCCCAGTGAGCTCGGCTTCGCTCGCGCGCAGGGACGGCGTCGGATCGCCTTTGATCGTGCGGTGGTTCAGGGTTCGCGAAGTCGAAAAGCCGATAGCGCCAGCCCGCATCGCCTCCGCCGCAAGTCTGCGCATTTCAGCAATGTCATGCTCGGTTGCCGGTTCCAGCAGCGCGCCGCGCTCGCCCATCACATAGACGCGCAGCGCGCCATGCGGCAGCTGCGTGCAGACATCGATGTCGTACGAAGTGCGCGCGAGCGTATCCAGATATTCGCCGAAAGATTCCCATTGCCAGCTCAGGCCTTCGTGCAGCGCGGCGCCCGGGATATCCTCGACACCCTCCATCAATTCGATCAAGCGGTTCTGATCGCACGCTCGCACGGGCGCGAACCCCACGCCGCAGTTGCCCAGTACAACGGTCGTCACGCCATGCCAGCTCGACGGCTGCAGGCGCGAGTCCCATGTTGCCTGACCGTCGTAATGCGTGTGGATATCCACGAAGCCCGGTGTGACGAGGAGCCCGCGGGCGTCGACTTCCTCTCGCGCGCAGCCCAAATCCCGGCCGACCGCCGCGATTTGTCCGCAGCGCACGCCGATATCGTTCTCGTGCAACGGCACGCCCGTGCCGTCCGCCACCGTGCCGTTCCGGATCAAAAGATCAAATTGCGCGGACATTTTTTGCCCATTGTTTGGGACAGTCGTCCTTGACCGTTCGCGCCTGTCCCAAAATTGTCAAGCTGCGCAGCTCGGATTTCTATTGCGGATTGTCGCGCAATCATGGCCTGATTTCCCCGTCGGAGGAACGAATGGCCGGCCGCCTTGCCGAAAACGCGAGCCAAGCACCGGGTGCCGGACAATTCGGCATATCGCACCTGGAATCGTTTCTCCTTCGTCGCCGGACACACCCGGAAAAAATCGCATGGCTGCTTGGCGCGCTTGCCGCGGCAACGCTCGCGCGGTTCGCGGTGGGCGCAGTCGTCACCGGCATTCCGCTGCTCTTCTATTTGCCGGCGGTTCTGATCGTCACCCTGGTCGCGGGATGGCGATACGGCATCGTCAGCCTCGCGATCGCGACACCGCTCGGAATGGCGCTGTTCGGTCAACCGACGCTGTTCACCGGCCCTTCGCCGGTTCAAACAGCCATGGTCACGCTGACAGTTTGGGTCATCATTTGCGGCGTGATCGTCGCGATGGTGCACTTCGTGCGCGTGGCGTTGAACGGCGCCCGCTACAACGAAACGCGTTTTCGAAAACTTCTGGACGCAGTCTCCACCATCGTATGGACCACGGACCGCGAAGGCCGCGTGCTTTCCCCGCAGCCATTGTGGACGGAGATCACCGGCATGGCGTGGCCCGATTATGCCGGACATGGCTGGCTGAAAGCTATTCATCCGGAGGACCAGGCTCGGCTTCGGCCCAACCACACCGAACCGGGGATGCAATACGATGCAGACACGGAACTGCGCGTCTGGCACGCGGCGTCCGCCGATTGGCGCTGGTACCATGCGCGCGCCGTGCCCGTCCGCAATCTCACCGGACAGGGCGAATGGATCACGGCACTGCGCGAAATTCACGACCAGAAGCTTTCGCGCGATCAGCGCGATCTGGTGATCGCAGAGCTGCGCCATCGCATGAAGAATCTCGTGGCGATCATCGACGCGCTCGCGAAAGGTTCGCGCCAGCGCGACGAGCCGGCAATGGAGGATTTCATCAAGAAATTCTCCGGACGCCTGCACGCGCTCGGCGCCGCTGCCGATCTCGTGTTGGCAGGCTCACGCGTATCCATTGAGTGCCACGCGCTGCTTCGCGCGACGCTCGCGCCGTTTCTTGAGGAGAAATCCCAGCGCATCGGCCTGGAAGGCCGGGAGTTGCAGCTGTCAGAACAAACCGGCGGCACGCTGGGCCTAGCCATCCATGAAATGGCGACAAACGCGCTGAAATATGGCGCGCTGTCGGTGCCTGGCGGAACCGTTTCCGTGCGCTGGTCCGTCGCGCCCTGCGGCGAGGGCAGTGAGCGCGTCACCATCGAATGGAAAGAACACGGTGGGCCGCGACCCGTGCCGCCGAACCGCGAGGGATTTGGCACACGTCTCATCCGTTCGGTTCCGTCGCGCGAGCGCGAGGGCGACGTAGCGATCGAATACCAGCCTGACGGGCTCTACTATCGCATCACCTTCGTCCGGACAGCGGAAGGTCCACCGGCGGCGGAGCCCAAACCGGTGCTCGACGCCGCCGAATAATTAGGTGAGGCGTGCGAGCGCCGCGATCATCTGATCCGGCTTTTCCAGTGTTATCATGTGTCCTGCCTCCGGAATAACGGCAAGGTCGGCACCGGGAATTGCTTTCTTGAACACCTGTGCATAGGCGGGTGCGATGAGCCTGTCGCTGTTGCCCCAGATGAGCAGTGTTCTTGCCTTGATTCTATACAACCGGCTCGAAAGACCGCGGTCCGGCACGGGAAACAGAATCCGTCCGGCCATGCCCAGCTGCCGCGCGTTGCTCACGAGAAAACCCTTCAGCCACTCCGGATCCTCGAGCGACATGCCCGCCGTCATCAGGGCTGCGCCAGCTTCGACATTGTGAAACAGCAGCTGCGGAAACTCGAAGGGCATCGTCGAGAAGAGGTCCGGGATCGGATGCTCGTCGAGCCACAATCCGGCCGGCGCGATCAGCGCGAGGCGAGAGACGTCATGCGGCTCAATCGCGGCCATCTCCGCCGCGATCATCCCACCCATGGAATGGCCGACCAGCAATGGGTCTTTCAAACGGAGTGCGTCGACGACATCCCACGTGTGTAACGTGAAATCGAGCATATCGCGAATCTCGCCGCACTCTTCGGAATCGCCGTAGCCCGGAAGCAGGGGCGCGTAGACGTGATATTTTTCGGTAAGCTTCGCAAGGAAAGGATCGTTCGGGAGGATTCCGCCGGCGCCGTGCAGGAATACCAGCGGCGTTCCGCTCCCACCTTCGTAGTAGCGGACCGGCACTTTCGGAGCAGCAATCGTTTTCAGTTCCATGGCCGCTCTCCCTTAACGCGCCGTTGCCAGCTCGGCGACATCGCGCTCGCGCGGCAGGGTGCCCGGCGTCACAGGATTATCGAGCGGATGGCACCAGAAGCGGGAGTCGTATTCATATTCGGAAAACAGCCCGCGCAGCTTTGGCATCACCTTATCGGCGAACAGCTTGCTCGAATACATGCACTTGTCCTTCGGCATGTCGCCGACATGGAAGAGGCAGAAGATATTGCCGACGCGCAGCGACTTGATCAGATCCTCCATGCGCTGGCGCACGGTTTCCGGCGAACCAGCGATGACGTGGCCGCCTTCCGTCAGATCCTTCCAGGTGAGATTCGAAAAACCGCGGATCGGCGCGTATTGCGACAGCGCGCCGGTCTGGATCGTCTTGATCGTGCGATAGCCAGGCGCATCCGCGAAACCGGGATACACGTGCAGGCAGCGGTTATAGAAATAGAGTACGTGCTTTTCGTACAGCCGCTGGGCCTCTTCATCCGTATCGGCCACACAGATGGTTTGCGCGAAGCCGGCGCGATAGGGTGAGTCATCCGGCGCGTTGCGCTCGGCGACGCGCTTCCAGTAGCCGTCCATCAGCGCCTTCGCGCGGATGTAGCCGGTGAAGGAGAGATATGAATACGAGTAGGTGTTGTCGATACAGAAATCGTACGTCTCGACTGAGCCGCCGCCGGGAATGTGAATGGGCGGATTGGGCTTCTGAATGGGTTTCGGCCAGAGATTGACGTAGCGGAGCTTCGTGTAGCGCCCGTTCCATGCAAACGGCTCAGATTCGTGCCAAGCGCGCATGATGAGGTCATGCGCTTCCATGTATTTCTCGCGCGTGAGCGAAGGGATCTGCCCGTAGCAGTAATTCGTGTCCATAGACGTGCCGACCGGAAAGCCCGCCACCAGCCTGCCGCCGGAAATGCAATCCAGCATCGCGAATTCCTCCGCCACGCGAATTGGCGGGTTGTAGAGCGCGATGGAATTACCCAGCACGACGAGCGCGACATCCTTCGTTCGCCGCGCCAGCGACGCGGCAATCAGGTTCGGCGACGGCATGAGGCCGTAGCCGTTCTGATGATGCTCGTTGCAGCCGATGCCGTCGAAGCCGAGCGTGGCGGCGTATTCGAGGAGATCGAGATAGGTGTTGTAGACCTCATGCCCCTTCACCGGGTCGAACAGTTTCGAATCGATATCGACCCAGACCGAACGATTCTTCTCGCGAAAATCATCTGGCAGATAAGGCCACGGCATCAGATTGAACCAGGTGAATTTCATGATCGTTCTCCGGGTTTGAATTCCGTCAGCCGATGTCGAGCGCGGCGCGCGCAAACTCGGCAGCGGCTTTGTAATCGGCTTTGCCGTTGGGCGCGCGCAACGGCACGCCCGCCTCGATGACCCGCTTCGGCGTCTTGTAGCCAGCGAGCTGCGAACGGACATGCGCGCGCAGCTCCACTTCATCGAACCTCGAGCCGTTCGCAAGTTTCACCACGCCCGTGACCGCCTGTCCCCATTTCTCATCCGGTAGGCCGAGCACCAGCGCGTCTTCCACGGAGGGATGCGTTTTCAGCACCTCTTCCACTTCTTCGGGATAGACCTTCTCGCCGGCCGTGTTGATGCAGTTGCTGCCGCGGCCCAAGAGCGTGATCGATCCGTCGGCTTCCACCCGCGCCCAATCGCCGGGAATGGAATAAATCCGGTTTCCGACCAGGCGGAACGTGCGCCGCGTTTTTTCCGGATCCTTGTAGTAGCCCACTGGCAACGGCCCGCCGAGCGCGACCAGCCCCGCCTTGCCGCCGCCCGGCGCAATCGGGCGATCGTTCTCGTCGATGACCATCGCGTTCTCGAGCAGCTGAAACGAAGCGGTCTGCGTCTCGCCATCCTTTGTCATCACCGATGTTCCCATGCCCATCGCTTCGGTGGAGGCGAAACTGTCGGTGATCGTGAGCTGCGGCATGTGACGGAGGAGCCCACGCTTAACCTCCACGCTCCACATCGCGCCGGAGGATGTCATGCTCATCATGCTGGTGAGATTGTAGCGGCCGGGATTCTCGTCGAGCGCTCTCAACAGCGGCTTCGCAAAGGGATCGCCGACAATGGACACACCCTGCACGTGGTGCTTTTCGACCGCCGCCCAGATGTCGTGCGGATCGAAGGAGTGATTGTCAACAGTGACGACCGTTCCGCCGGAGAGCATCGCCGTTGAGGCAGTCACGAAACCCGTGCCATGCATCAGCGGACAGGCGGGCAAGGACACCGGCCCCTGCCCGGCCGCTTTGATCGCGGCTGCAAATTCTTCAATGGTTGCGGGGACCGGCCCAACTGTGCGGCGGAGGCGGTCATGCCAGATGCTGACCAGATCGCCGGTTCGCCACATGACGCCTTTCGGCATGCCGGTGGTGCCCCCGGTGTAGATGAACAGCATGTCGTCCGGCGAGCGTTTGATGTCGAGTTTCTCGCCAGCGCCGGAAATCGCGAGCTCTTCGTATTCGTCCGCAAACGGAGCAATATCACCTGTTTGCGCGACCTCAATGCAGGTGCGAATGTCCGGCAGCCGATCCCGGATTTCCGCCACGACATCGCGAAACTCCGAGCCGTAGATCAGAATTACGGCGTCCGAATTGTCGAGGATATAGCAAACCTCTTCCGGCTTGTAGCGATAGTTCACGTTCACATGCACCAGCCGCGCGCGATAGCAGGCGCCGGTGGCTTCCATGTATTCGGGACAGTTGCGCAGATAAAACGCGACTTTGTCGCCGGCATTGGCGCCACGCGCGAGCAGGGCGCGGGCAAGATTGTTCATCCGCCGGTTTGCGTCTGCCCAGGCTATTCTTCGCTCGCCATGAATGAATGCGGGCGCATCCGGGCGCACAGCTTCCCCGACGGCGTCGAGAATGTCGCCGTAATTCCAAGGCATTTCCAAACCCCAGTCGCGATTATCGGTCGGGGTTACTATCGAGCCGATCGGGCCATTTGGCGAGAAGATTTTGCCGAACCGCGCGGGACACGGGCTCACATTTCAAAAAAGATGAGGGGCCAGAATGCGGCCCCTCATCGCCCCTTTGGGACTTCACTGGCCGGGGCAGACATTCTGCTCGTCGTTCTGGAAGCTGAGCCAGCTGTGCAGCGAAACATCCGGCGGCGCGCCGAAATAGCCCAGGAAGACGAGGGACTGCAGATTGTAGGTCCGGCCTTTCACAACATAGGGAAAAGCGCCGTAATTGGCATTGTTCTCCAGCGGGTCGCCATCCTCCATGATGTTATTGTCGGCGCAATTCACGCTGTTGTCGACAAACGGATCGTCCATCCATTCGCCGATCTCATGCGACCAGGCGGAAACGTCCTGCGAAAAAGTTCCAGGCTCGGTGACGTAGGTCGCGTAGGCATAAGTTTGGCCATCCGGTTGACTGCCGTTCGCGCTGTGATAGCCGCCGATGCAGCAAACCGCGACGCCCTCGGTCAGATAGACATTGGTCGTCAGAAACAGGGGTAGGACATCGGGTGTGATCACATTGGCGTTTGCCGATATGATGTTCTGCAGCTCCATGTCGAAGAGATCGATCTCCATGGTCCCGACCGGCTGCGTCCCGAACGGATTGGTCATGACGCTGCCGGCTGCGGGGGAAACATTGATTGTCTGCTCAGGCAGGACCGTCGGGCTGCCAAGCAGAACGTGGTAATTCGTATTCGTGCTGACGAAGGACCAGAAATTCGCGCGCTGAAACGCGTCGATGTACTGCGTCTTTCCCACATTCGTGCCGCCCTGAACGAACTTTACGTTCGCTCTGAGCAGTGGTGACACCTGCAGATCCTTGAGGACGGTATTGCCATTTGCCGTCAGCGTCTTCTTCGGATCGAACGTCATGTTGCCGTTGAGAGCGCCGTAAACCATTTTGATCGGGATGATCACGACGGGGATCGTCGTTGGTGAATTGCTGGAAGATGGATCGGTTCCCACCATCGTGTAGGTGATGGTCTGGCCCACATGATCGGTGAAGCTGCCGTTCCATTGGACGAGCGGCGTGACCGGACGTTTCGGCGCATGATGGCCCGGAGCGTTGCTCGGGATAACACCGAAAAGCGGCTTGATTACGCGAAAGGATGGGCTCGACGCGACCGCAGCGGTCGTGGCCGCGCCCAGAATGGCGGCGGCCGCCAGAACAGAGATAGAGATTTTCATCGAAACGGTTCCCCCTACAATTTGAGCCCCAGCCGCGCCCCCAAAACGCGCCTTGTTGCTTGCGGTTCCCTTCGGCGGGACCGAGTGGTTCCCGAAAGGCTGGACAGGGGCTGGATAACGTCCTTCCATGAATTCCACTCCCGTCGCGTGCGGGACGGTAACGTGCTCTTTCGACTCTGGCTGGCAACATCCGGATGTGCCTATGCTCAAGCGCCTTCTGATCGCCAATCGCGGCGAGATTGCCATCCGCATTGCGCGGAGCGCGGCGGAGCTTGGCATCGCGAGCGTGGCGGTGTTTTCGGAGGACGACGCCGACTCGCTACACACGCGCAAGGCTGACGAGGCGCATCCACTGCGAGGCTCAGGACCGGCGGCGTACCTGGATATCGCGCAAATCGTTGGTGTCGCGCGCGAAACCGGGTGCGACGCCATTCATCCCGGTTATGGATTCCTGAGCGAGGGTGCAGAGTTCGGGCGCGAGTGTGCGGCGGCGCGAGTTACTTTCGTCGGGCCATCGCCGGAAACCTTGGCCGCGTTCGGCAACAAGGCGCGCGCGCGAGCGATTGCCGAGGAATGCGATGTGCCCGTTTTGCCCGGCACGGACGCGATCGACGTTGACGAAGCGCAGCAATTTTTGAAAGCGCACGGCGCGATCATGTTGAAGGCGGTGGCCGGCGGCGGCGGGCGCGGCATGCGGCTTGTCGAGAGCGAAGCCGACCTCGAATCCGCGTTCGCACGCTGCGCGTCCGAAGCGAAATCCGCCTTGCGCAACCATGCCTTATATGCCGAGGCCTATTTGCCGCGCGCCCAGCACGTCGAAGTGCAGATCGTGGGCGACGGCTCGGGAAAAGTCTCGCACCTTTGGGACCGCGACTGCAGCATTCAGCGACAGCGGCAGAAGCTGGTCGAGATTGCGCCCGCGGTCACAATTCCGGATTTTCTTCGCACTCAGTTGCTTGAGGCCGCTGTTCGGATTGCTTCGCTAGTGCGCTACCGCAACCTCGGCACGATCGAATTCCTCGTCGATGTGGAGAAGCAGCGCTTCGCGTTTATCGAAGCCAATCCGCGTCTCCAGGTGGAGCATACGGTGACAGAGGAAGTTCTCGGCCTCGATCTCGTGCGCCTACAGTTGGAGATCGCCGGCGGTGCCTCGCTGCCGGAATTGCATTTGACCCAGGCCGAAGTGCCGATGCCGCGCGGCGTGGCACTGGAAGCACGCGTCAACTTGGAGACGATGCAGACCGACGGCAGCGCTCGACCGGCCGGCGGCACCATCGAAATTTACGAGCCGCCCTCGGGCCGCGGCATTCGCATCGATGGCTTCGGCTATGCCGGTTACCGCACCAGCGCACGGTTCGACCCACTGCTGGCAAAGGTGATTGTCCATTCACCAACGTCGCGGCTTGCCGATGCTGTGAGCAAAGCCTATCGCGCGCTGAGCGAATTCCGCATTGTGG
>DATJGT010000058.1:0-13043 GCA_035494695.1 Rhizomicrobium sp.
GAGCATCAGCTGCCGCGGCCGTGGGAAGACGGCGCCGAGCTGACGCTGTTTCAGGAAGCGCTCGATCAGGTCGAGCTCGCGGATCGTCTGGGCATCGACCACGCGTGGGAAGTCGAGCATCACTTCCTCGAAGAATATTCGCATTCGTCCGCGCCGGAAGTGTTCCTCGCGGCATGCTCCCAGCGCACAAAAAATATTCGCCTCGGCCACGGCATCGTGCTGATGCCGCCGGGCTACAACCATCCGGCACGTGTTGCCGAACGCATCGCCACGCTCGACCTCGTCTCGAATGGTCGCGTCGAATTCGGAACCGGCGAATCCTCCGCGGCGCTGGAACTGGGCGGCTATCGGGTGCCCGTCGAGAAGAAGCGCGACATGTGGCGCGAAACCACCGAGCAGTGCCTCAACATGCTCGCGATGGATCCTTACCCCGGCTTCAAGGGCCAGTATTTCGAGATGCCCTGCCGGAACATCGTGCCCAAGCCGGTGCAAAAGCCACACCCGCCGGTGTGGGTCGCATGCTCCAATCGCGAGACCATCAAGCTCGCCGCGCGGCTCGGCATTGGCGCGTTAACCTTCGCGTTCGTCGACCCGCAGGAGGCAAAACATTGGGTCGATGACTACTACCGCATCTTCAAGGAAGAATGCGTGCCCATCGGTCATGCCGTCAATCCCAACATCTGCATGGTGACCGGCTTCTCCGTGCATCCGGACGGTGAAGAGGCGCGGCGCCGCGGCCTCGATGGCTTCAAGTTCTTCGGCTACGCGCTGGGACACCACTATATTTTCGGCGAGCACAAGCCCGGCCGCACCGATATCTGGAAGAATTTCGAAGCGGTGAAGGACGTACTGCCGCCAAATGCGGGCGCGGCCGGCATCGGTACGCCGGATAAGATGCGCAATCACCTGCGCAGCTTCGCCGAATCCGGTGTCGATCAGGTTGCCTTCATCCAGCAGGGCGGCCGCAACCGACACGAACACATTTGCGAGGCACTCGACCTTTTCGCGCGCGATGTCATGCCGGAGTTCAAGGAGAGAGAGGCTGTCCGGCAAAAGCGCAAGATCGAAGACCTGGCGCCCCACATCGAAAAGGCGTTCGCGCGTAAGGAGCGGATGAAAGCGTCAACGGATGAGGAGATACCAACCGTTGTCGCGCTTGGTCGCCAGATAACGCAACCTCCTACTCAGCAGGAGCAGGAAAGCGCGCTGATCTGGTCCCAGACCGGCGCGGTGCCGCTGGAAGATCCAGCGAAGCCAAAGGCGGCCGCCGAATAGTTAATGCCGCATCGTGACGCGATTGACTTATGATTTGAGGTCATTCATCGTGTGATCGTTTCCGTCCCGCACCGCGCCGGTGCGGGAACAGCGTAAACAAATCGGAATCTCGTCGTTTGGACTTGCTGGTCGTCGGGGCAAGCGAACGGGGCAGCTTACTTGCTCAAGACGGGTTTTGGGGGTGGGGGAGAATTCAGAAGAGGGGCAGCTCCTTGCCCGCGGCCGCGCGGGCGAGGGAGAGGCAGATTGCAGAGTCGGCGCCAGCGACCATGGCGGCCCGCACCTTTGCGCCTTTCGAGACGCGGGGGACCGTTCCGGTCTTCGTGCTCTCGCGATCACACCTGCTGACGCGGTCTTGCTGGAGAAGCTGAACCGGCGCTCCAGCGAAGTCGCGCATGCTCCGGTGGCGAAGGCCGTGATCATACGGCGCGTCGAGCGGCGTTTTCGCGATCGCCTGATCGAACAGGCCACGTTTGGCCTCGAAAAGCACGAACCCCAATTTTCAGCGCGGCCAGTCCTCACCAAAGCGCAGCAGAATGTGTTCGTCGCTCTCGCGTTGGCCATTATCGTCAGCGTTGTCCTGGCCCCCCGCGTCGGCGAATTGCTCATAGTGGGCGTAGTTGCGGCGAGTTATCTCGCCAATGCCATTTTCCGGGGATGGCTGTTCTGGGTTGGCTCGGACCATGTGAGCAAGAAGCACGAGCATGTTCAATTCAATAGCCAGGCCGATCTCCCGGGCTACACAATCCTTGTTCCCTTGCATCGTGAAGCAAATATCGTCCCACAACTGATTTCTTCCCTCCGTTCGATCGATTATCCGGCGGAGCGGCTAGATGTGAAACTTGTCGTTGAAGAGGACGATATCGACACCGTCGAGGCCGTACATCGAGCGAACGCAGATGGAGCGTTCGAAATTCTTCACGTGCCTGCCGGCGAACCCCGAACCAAGCCGCGCGCCTGCAATTACGCCCTGCAATTTGCGCGCGGCGAATTCCTCGTTATTTACGACGCCGAAGATCAACCGGAACCTGACCAGCTGAAAAAGGCCGTCCATGCGTTTCGCACGGGCCCAACGGATGTCGCGTGCCTGCAAGCCCGCCTGAATTTTTTCAATGCGCGGGAGTGCTGGATCGCTCGAATGTTTGCCCTCGATTACGCCCTCTGGTTCGACTTCCTGCTTCCGGGCCTCGACCGTCTCCGAATCCCAATGCCGCTTGGCGGCACATCGAATCATTTTCGCGTCGATGCTTTGAGAGCCATTCACGGTTGGGACCCGTTTAATGTCACGGAGGATGCTGACATCGGCATCCGTCTCGCACGGCTCGGTTATCGCACCCGCACGCTTGATTCGACAACCTATGAAGAAGCGACCAATGCCCTCGGCAATTGGCTGCGTCAGCGCACGCGCTGGTTGAAGGGCTACATGCAGACTTGGCTTGTTCACATGCGCGACCCACGGCAGCTGTGGCGAAATGCGGGCGCTGGCGGTTTTTTTGGGTTTCAGCTGTTCGTCGGCGGAACAGTTGCCTCTGCACTCCTCAATCCGCTGCTCTGGCTGATTTTCGCTCTCTCATGTTTCACAGACCTCCCGATCGCTGGCGTATCGGACGCTACCAGAGCCGTATCGGGAGTCGGATTGCTGCTCGGAAACGCGGTGTTCACCTATCTGGCAATGCTTGGACCGTACAGGCGCGGTTGGCTGGAATTATCGCCACATGGCCTCTTCGTGCCGATTTACTGGCTCCTCATCTCCATGGCTGCATATCGCGCGCTCTGGCAGCTCGCGCGCAGACCCTGGTACTGGGAAAAAACGGCACACGGGTTAAGCAGCGTTGCTCCTGTCAGGAGCCCCGCATGACGTTAGGGCTTACATTCTTGCAGACGATCACTCTCGGTTTGAGCATCGGCGGTCTGGGTGCACTCATGTTCGCGCAACTCCGGTCAGCGGGCGGACGTCTCTCAAGCGCCGCAGCAACCGGATTTGCCGTTGCTCAACCAGCTTTTCTTGAACCGACGATAGGTCTGAAAGCGGCGCTGCTGGCCATCATGACCTATGCGATTTCGGTGAATGCCATTGGTCTGTTGGGCAATCGGGATCCTCGCCGCATCATTCAATTGGGCGGATCGCTCGCGGGCGCGCAACTGCTAAATCCCGTCGCAGGAACACTGGTCTCGGCGTTTCTCCCGCTCACCTTTCGTGGCATCCGATGGCGCAGAGATTTTGCCCATGCCGCCGGCCTTTACCTCCTCTTGCTTTTTATTCCCGCGTTGACCGCACTGGGATTATTCTGTTTGTGGAAAGCGCATCCTGATCTCGAGCTGTTCGCAGCCAGTTCGCTTCTGAAGCCACCACAGTCGATCCATTTGGTGCTTTTTCCGCTGCTTGCGGCGATCCCCGTAACACCAGCGCTCTTCTGCGCAGCCATTCTGGGTCACAGGATCCGGTCATGTGAAATCTGCGCTGCCTTCGCGGCAACTGCGATTGCATCCGCAACCGTGGCGAGCTCGCTGGGAGTGCGACAGCACCCGGCTGAACTGATCGCGGCCCTCTCGCCACTAAGCATAGTGGCGTTCAGGCACGTGGCGGCCACTCGCGCCAACTGGTCGGCTGTTCAGTTCAGCGCCGCTTCGACATGCATGCTTTCGTGGGGCGTGAGCTCGGCTCTCGCAGCGGTCACATGAAGCAGTGTCTGCCATCAAACCGGACTGTACTGGCAGTATTGACGCTTGTCTCGGCGGCGATAACAAGGACCGACCCTGCCAATGCTGGCGCGTGGACCTTACCGGAGGGCGACACGCAGATTATTTCGAGCGTGACATACAGCACTGCCGTTGCAAGTTTCGACGATAAGGGCGACACGGTACCGACCCTTTACCGCAAAATACTGTCTCAGGTTTACGCTGAACACGGTCTTACCGACAGATTCACGCTCATTCTCGATCCCGAATATGCAATTGCCACCGAAGGTGGCCCTGGACGCCCGACGATCCATGCCGATGATTTCGCCGTGAAAGCCGGAGTGCGGGCGCTGATCGACAATTCTTTCGGCGTGCTCTCGGCCGAAGCTTCCTACAAAACTGCGGGCGCGTTCGATATGTCCGTTTCGGCGAACAACGATTCCGGCAGCGAAATGGAACTGCGCCTGCTGTACGGCGCGAACTTCAAGATCTTCAAATACGACTGCTATGCAGATGCTGAAATCGCGGAGCGCTGGATCGCGGGCGCCAGACCCAACGAGACTCCGATCGACCTAACACTCGGAATTCATTTTTCGGAAAAATACACCCTCGTTGCGCAGAGTTTTAACATCATCTCCGGCGGCGATGCGCATCCGCCGTACCGCTACTATCGATCACACAAGCTGGAGCTATCCATCTTGCAAAGATTGTGGCGAGGCGTTTATCTTCAGAGCGGCGCATACATTTCTCCCACCGGACAGAACTCTCTGGTTGAGCGCGGAGCTGACGCCTCCATCTGGATACGATTCTGATGGATCGAAACGTCGTGGTGAGCGGCATGCCGGCGGGAATTCTACCGCGAGCAGAATTGCGCACCATCCTCGATCGCCTCGAAGCCGACTCCACCAATGGCCAACATCCGAGCACTGGCGCGCTTGGCGAACTCGAGCCGTCGGCGCTCTACTGGGCAAGGCGGGTCGGCCATCCTGCGCTCCCCCGGCGCCTGGCGAGGCTGTTTCGTTTGGCGGGACAAAACCACCGTGCTCTGGCGCTGTTCGAAGAGGCCTTTGCCATAGATCCGCTCGACCTATGGACTGCGATCGGTTTCTCCGCTGCCCTAGACACGGAAGAACAAACGGCGCGAGCTCTCGATGCCTTGGGCCCACTGTTAGATAAACCGCATCCCAACGTTGCGGTTCTTTCGCGAGCCGCGATTCTCGCAAGAAAACTTGGTGACGTTGAAGGCTGTTTGAAATGGCGGCGTCAGGCGGCGCAACAGGAGCCTGGCCAACTTGCGGCACTGGTTTCGGATCTGAGCGCAACCGGCCACTCCGCCGAGGCGTTGTCGCACGCTCGGCAGGCCCTTGCGAACAAAGTGGACGATCCGGAGCTGGCATTCAGATGCTACATTGCGGTGCGGAGGTTTTCGCCCGATGAAGGAGAAGCTTGCGCCGCCGCCGAATGGCTTGTTAGGGCCGCTGCTGCTCGGAACGAGACCTCCGCATGGCGTGCACGTGTACATCGCTGGGAGGGGCGTTTCGATGAAGCGCTTGCAGAGATCATCAAGGCCGTCCGCGAGACACCTGACAATGCGCAGCTTGTTCGCGAGTGCGCCCAGATTGCACTCGCCCGCGGGCATTGGGGTCGAGACGCGGAGATCCTTTTGGCAGGACGCGATGCGGCGGCAAACATGCCCGAACTCAGGGCAAGCATTGAAGCTGCTGAAGGGCTGCTCGAGGCTTTCGGCGGTTCGCTTGCGGGCGCGGCCGCCAATCCGGCAGCATTCGCGGGTGTGAAAACGCCGGAAAGCGTCTTCGATCACATTGCGGACAGCATGCCCGTACGTGACGGCGATATGGGAAAACGCCGCGGCATTGTGATGATCGCGCCTTCGCTGGCCGCGGGCGGAGCAGAGCGAATTCTGGCGACAAGTTTTCGGCACATCAGCCAGGATCCGCGATTTGGTTGGGCAAAACTTTACCTGTGTGACGTCGCGCCGGGAAAGGATTTCTACCTGCCCCTGTCGGGATTGTCCCATCCCGAAGTTGTCTTGCTCCGCCGCGATCGCGTGGCCCGCCCACCATTGTCCTGGCTTCCCGCGGGAAAAGGCAGGCTCGCTCAGAGTATTTGGGAGAATCTCGAAAGGGATCGGCCCGCGGTCGTTCACGCCTGGCTCGAGCCACTTGACGTGATTGCCGGTCTGTCTGCCGTATTGGCCGGCGTGCCGCGTATCATTCTTCACGCGCACAATATGGTGCCCTTGAAGCTGCGCGGCGGAGATCCTTTCATCGATCGCTTGCGGGATTGCTATCGCGCGTTGCTGCGACGGCCCGAGGTCTCTCTCATCTGCTGTGCGGAAGCGGCGGCCCGGGACTACGCAGAATGGCTTGAACTCCCCGGGACCTCAAATCTGCACGTGGTGCACAATGGGGTTAGCACCGACGAACTCTTCGACGGCGCACGTCTCGGGGAAGGCGCGCGCGCGCCTCGTCCCGAAAATTTCTCCGCCGCAACCGCTATCGTCGGAACCGCTTTTCGCTTTGCCGAGATCAAGCGCCCTCTTCTGTGGGTCGATGTCGCCGCGCTTGTGTTGCGAAAGATGCCCGGGTGCCGCTTCGTCATGTTTGGAGACGGCGATTTGCGCGGCGCCACCGAGGAGTACATCCGCGATAAGGGACTGAGCGATTATTTTCTTCTTCCAGGCCTGGTCCCAGATCTTTGTCGAAGACTCCCGCAGCTTGACTTGTTCGTTCTGTCGTCGAGGAGCGAAGCTCTTCCCAATGTGTTGCTCGAAGCGCAGGCTGCCGGCGTGCCTGTCGTAGCCTATGACGTGGGAGGGGTTGCGGAGACATTCATCGACGGCGTAACCGGCATTCTGGTCCGGGAAGATTCCGCCGCCGCGCTCGCCGCCGCGGTGCTCCAGGCGCTCTCGAATCCGGCTTGGTTGGCGAGCGCTTCGAAGGCGGGACGCGCATTCGTTAAAGCGCGTTTCAGCACACAGCGAATGATCGAACAGCTCTCGGGAATTCTTCTTGAAGGCGGTTCGACAAGAGCTGCCGCGGGAAGCAGTGGCCCTGGTCTGGCATCGACCGATCACGCAGCATAGGGACGTCGGGCACTGAACTGAGAGACCCGCCGTGCGACGACGGACGGCAGCACATTGGCTGGGGGACTAGGATTCGAACCTAGACTGGCGGAGTCAGAGTCCGCTGTCCTACCGTTAGACGATCCCCCAAGATCGAGTGGCATTCGAGCAAAGCGCCAGATTGGCTGGCTTGCTCTCCGCCTCACTCTTGCTTCCGGCAGCCCTCGAATTGGTGCCGAGGTCTTACCTGCTCCGCCGTTCAACGGCAAGGGCGACGAATCTGGTAGCTACATGAGGCAGTCCCGCGCTGCTGCCTCCGCCTTTTTGGCGGATGGAATCCGCCGCGCCTCGCTGCCACGGCAGACGCTGCATTGTCGAATGAGCTTTCGATTTGATGTATACGGACGACCGCTAGCGCAGTCGCTCCTGCACGACAGGGGCATGATCGTGAATGCTTTTGCGCTGCACTTGTTCCTTCTCGCTTGACCGCGATACGCGGACATTTTTGCGAGTCGGAAAACCAGATTGCATGGCCGGAACGTCTCCAAGCCCGGTGCAGTTTCATATCCGGGCCGAGGTTAGGAATTGTGGAGACAGTTTCCATGCAACCGCTTCCAGCCGCACCGGCGATTGCACGACAATTCCGAATCTTGCTCGGCGGTGCTGCCACGCTTTTACTCTGCCCTGTGATCATGTCGCTTGGCGCTTCAGACGCCAGCGCTGCCTCAGAAACTCGAAGCAAGGGCGAGATCATTCACCTGCAATTTCAGACAGGGCCGGGAACATGCGCAGAGCGTCTTTATGGCACGTCCGCGGACGATCATCTCGACGGATCGAAGAGTGACTGTGATGAACAGATTTTCGGCTACGCGGGCAACGATGTACTGATCGGCGGACGCGGCAACGACACACTCAACGGCGGCAGAGGCCAGGACACCCTGACCGGCGGTCGCGGAAGCAACACATTCGTATTCAGTAAGGCTGTCGATAGTACCGTGAAGAATGCCGACATTATCGCTGACTTCAAGGAAAGCGGCTCTCCCACGGATTACATCGACCTCAGAAGCGTCGGGAAAAAGGCCGGCGTCAAGTTGTCGTTCATTGGCGACACACCGTTCACTGGAAAGGCTGGCGAAGTGAACTACCACATCATTGAATACTGGCAGTGCGACAAGCATGGCAATTGTCAGGATGTCTACGCGACCCTCCTCGAGGCGGATCTGAGCGGAAGCGGAAGCCCCGACTTCTGCGTGCAGCTAAGCGGCCAGCATACGCTGACGAAAGCCAACCTTCTGCTCAATCACGATGCGCCAACCGCCTGAGCCCCTGCCGCACCCGACCCGCAATGCGATCATTTTCCGAACTTGAAGGAATAAACCTTGTTATCGCCGGCGACGTAGAAGCGGTTTTTCGTCGCGAGGATCGTCTGAAAATGATGCAAGCCGCTCATGGCAGTTCCCGATCCGGAAAAGACCACCTGCCCGTTCAGCGCATTGAAACCGTGTAGCTCATTGTCACCCTCGGCACCTGCCACCCAGACGACGGGATTCGAGACGCCGTCTGTCGTCGTCAGGATCGGAGAACCGTTGCCACTGTATTGCGCGCACCAGTCGAAATTGATGAGCGAAGAGCCGCTCGCGGCAATGCTCAACGTCGTGATGTTATTGCCGGAGCAATGGCCGCTGCCCGAATTGCTGAATGCGACCATCGTCGTGGTGTCTGTCTGATACACGGCCGGCCCCGTGCGGATTCCGCCATTTGCGACTTGCGATGAGGCAAGCTCGCCGCCAATGCCGCCCAGATTCGAACGATCCACCAGATACGCCTTGCCGTCCTTGCCGAAGGCAATGACACGCTTGGCCGGCGAGCCGCCTGCGACTGCGATGTCGATGGGCAGCGCTTCCGTCCCGCCCAGGTCCTGGTCGCTGTTATCGAGATCCTTCCAGTTCGACGGGGCGAAGTAGTCCTTCGTCCGGTTGGAATGTTCCAGCCCCGGATGCAGCCGGATGATTGCTTCGCCGTCGCTCCACTGGTTGGCTCCGAACGTGTTGCCGGTGGTGATGTAGAGATACGTGCCATCGCCCGCGAGTCCGCCCTGCGCCCAGATGCCTCCGCCGGTCGCGCGCGTCTGCCAATAGGCATCGAGCGAGGCCGTGTCCGGTGCGATCTGCGCGACGGTGCCGTGATAATTGCCGCAATCGCCGAAATGTCCCCCGTAGTTCACATAGAGCTTGTTCTTGAAGAAGAGGAGCGCGCTGCGTTCGCCATGCACCGCGGAATCGAACGTTGCCCCCTTCCCTGTCAGATCTTTTTGCATGTCAATCGGCCACCCGGAGATCACCGAACCGTCGGCAGGCGACAGCGCATACACCATATGGCGGGCGCCATTGCCGGTTTTGGTCATAGCATCCAGGTAGACTCGCGCAGACGCGGGATCGATGACCGGCGTTCCGGTGATGCCCATGGGATCGATGTTGCCGCAGGGCAGTTCGTTGAGCGGCATGGGATTTCCAAGCGTCTGTTTCCAGACGACCGCTCCCGATCTTTCATCCAGCGCGTAAACCGAATTCGATTCCGTTGCGACGATGACGAGCCCCTGTTTCGTCCCCTTCGGTTCCCAAAAGAGTGGCTGAGCATAGACATGCCCGCTTATGCTGCCATTGAAGCCCTTGTCGCGCTGCACGTTCGCGGCTGCCGTTAATGTCAAGGCCGGAACTTTGTACGCACCGTGCCGCAGATTCGAGTTGTGATAGGTCGTCACACTGTCTGCCGCCGCGATACAGGGCAGGCATACGAGAAGCGCCGCTGGCAGCCACCACCGCATCGTCATCACGCATTCTCCTCCGCAAAGAACAGTACCGGAATCGGGCCATCCGATCATACCGGAAAGATGACGCCGCTCCATACTGTTCGCCGCCGGCTTGATCAAACGCCGGCAATGGAATGGCGAGGCGGGTTGATGTAATCGGGACCTTATGATTCAGCGATCAAGCGCCAGCGGACGGGCCCCGCCCGTTCGCGTGAAAGCAGCCAAGGGCCGGAAGACCTCTTCCAAGCGGTGGCTGGAGCGGCAATTAAACGATCCGTACGTTCGGGCAGCGAAGTCGGAGGGCTATCGCTCGCGCGCGGCGTTCAAGCTGCTTGAAATCGACTCGAAATTCCACTTGCTGAACAGGGGCACGCGTGTGCTCGATCTAGGCGCGGCGCCGGGGGGCTGGAGCCAGGTCGCAGCTGCAAAAATTGGTTCGACCGGCGTGGTGGTCGCCGTTGACGTTCTGCCGATGGAGCCGCACGCCGGCGTAACGGTTCTTCAGGCGGATATCGCCGACCCCAGTACCCCTGCGCAGCTCAAGGAGGCACTCGGGGGGTCAGCGGACGTTGTGTTGTCCGATATGGCGGCGCCGACGACAGGTCACCGCGCCACAGACCACCTGCGAACCATGGCGCTGCTCGAGGCCGCGCTGGACATCGCCGAAGATGTGCTCAAGCCTGGAGGCGCCTTCGTCGGCAAAGTGTTTCAGGGCGGCGCGACGGGTGACCTGCTAGCCCGCATCAAGCAACATTTTCGCGAGGTGAAGCACGTGAAGCCTCCCGCTTCCCGCCCGGACTCGGTAGAGCTGTATCTGGTCGCGACCGGCTTTCGAGGCTGAGCACGACAAGAAGGGGAACACAAAGATGTATCTGGGATTCTGCTGCCTCGCAGCTGCGCTCTTGTTCGCCGCCGCCGCGCCCGTCTGCGCCGCGCCGCAAACGGCGGACGAGCAATTTCGGGCAATTTACTCCGAAGAATGGAAATGGCGGCAGGAGCAGTTTCCGGATCAGGAGGACAGCCAGAAACCGATCGTGGATCACTTGCCCAAGATGGATTCCGCCACCCAGCAAATGCGGCTGCGCTACTGGGAACATGTGCTGGGTAAGCTGGACTCTATTCGCCGCGCTGAGCTCTCGCTGGAACAGCAGATTAATTACGACGTGTATCGCCCCGAGATCGAGCAGTTCATCGCGAGCCAGAGATTCCGCGAGTACGAAATGCCCGCGAATTCCGATTCGGCCTTCTGGACGGATCTCGGCTACACGGCGCGGCGGCCGTTCAAGACACTGACGGATTACCAGAACTGGATCACGCAGATGCGCGATATCCCTCGCTATTTTCAGGAACAGATAGCCGAGATGCGGGCCGGCGCGGCACGCGGGTTCACCCCGCCGCGCGTGACAATGCAAGGTCGCGACCAGTCCATTGCGATTGTCGCCACTGGGAAGCCGGAAGACACGGCGCTATACACGCCGTTCAAAGAACCGATGCCCGGCGTGCCACCAGCCGAGCAGGCGAAGCTCAAGGCGGAAGCGGCACTCGTGATTCACAACAGCGTGCAGCCCGCGTATGCCGAGCTGCTCAAATTTTTCCGCGATGAATACGTGCCGCACACACGTACGACCATTGCGGCGTACGACCTTCCGGATGGCAAGGCCTACTATCGATCAAAGATCGCGGAATTTACGACCTTGGATATGGCGCCAGAGGCCATTCATAAGATCGGCCTTGAGGAAGTTGCCAAGCTGCACGGGCAGATGCTGGATGTGATGCGGGAGACAGGATTCAAAGGCGATTTCCCCGCATTCCTTCAGTATCTGCGCAGCGATCCGCAGTTCTACGCGAAAACGCCACAGGAACTGCTCAATCGCGCTGCATGGACTGCGAAGGTGTTCGACGGCAAAGCCTCGCAATATTTCGGCTATCTGCCGCGCATGCGCTTCACGATCAGGCCGGTGCCGGACGAGCTTGCACCATTCTACACCTCCGGGCGCGGCGGCCCGGGCATTTATCTCGTTAACACCTACGATCTGCCGCACCGACCGCTCTACAATCTCGCCGCGATGACGCTCCATGAATCGGCGCCGGGGCACGCGTTCCAGATTCCCATTGCGCTCGAGCACAAAGAGCAGCCGGAATTCCGGCAGCACGATTACATCTCGGCTTATGGCGAAGGCTGGGCGCTCTATTGCGAATGGCTCGGGCAGGAAATGGGCATGTACGACACACCTTACGATCGTTTCGGCATGCTCGGCTGGCAGATATGGCGCGCGGCGCGGCTTGTAGTGGACACGGGAATTCACAGCCAAGGCTGGTCGCGCGCGCAGGCGATCAGATACATGCACGACTACACTGCCCTGCCTAATCACGAGATCGAAACGGAAGTGGACCGGTACATCGCCTGGCCCGCGCAGGCCCTCTCCTATTACTTGGGCGAGATGGCAATTCTCGATGCGCGCAAGAAGGCAGAGCAAGCGCTCGGTCCGAAATTCAACATCCGCGCCTTTCACGATGCGGTGCTGGAACTTGGCTCGGTGCCGTTGCCGGTGCTTACCGCGCGCATCGACCGCTTCATCGCCGAAGGCGGCAAGGGTCCGTATCCGGATATGGAATAGCATTGCATCATGGACGCGTTCAGCTATCTGTCGGTTCTGCTGTCCATCGTGCTCGGGCTGGCAGTTACGCAGCTGCTGAGCGGCTTTGCCGCGCTGGTGCATGCACGTGGCCGGATCACCATGTATTGGCCGGTGCCCGTCCAGATGGCTGCCACGCTACTGATCACGGTGCAAGTTTGGTGGGCGATGTTCGGGCTGCGCGAGATGCGACAGTGGACCTTTGCAGCATTTCTGATCGTGCTGGCGCAAGCGATTGCGGTCTATCTGATGGCCGCTTTCATCACGCCTGAGGTTGGAAGGGATGATCGGATCGACTTGCGCGGGGCTTATTTCCGCGAGGCGCGCTGGTTCTTCGGCAGCATTCTGGCGGCACTTGCCGTCAGCCTCGCGAAGAATGTGGTCCTGGCTGGCAAACTGCAGACGGGGTTCGATCTGGCCGGCCACGGCGTCTTCGGTGCGATCGCGCTCGCCGGCCTCGTCTTCCGCAACGACACGATCCACAAGCTGATCGCGCCACTCTCCCTGCTCTCCTATTCTCTCTACATCGGACTACTCTTCGTAACCTTACCGTCCTGAC
>DATJGT010000059.1:0-20292 GCA_035494695.1 Rhizomicrobium sp.
CACAGCGCGCGTGGTGGTGCTCCGAGCGGCCAGACCTATGCCTATACGACCCTCGTGACCGAGGCCAAATCCTTCTCGCAGGACGTATCGGCACTGACGCACGAGATCGGCGAATGGATGGACGATCCGTTCACGACCAATCGCGTGCATTGCCAAGATAACGGCATCATGGAGAATGGCGATCCATTGGTGAGCCTGCCGAACTACGGTGGCTATCCGTATAAGCTTTGTGGATTTACCTACAATCTCCAGGACCTGGTGTTCATCGGATACTTCGGTTCGCCTGACGTGTCGGTGAATAATTACCGCGACTTCCAGAACGCAAAGCCGGGAGATCTCTGCCCGGGCCAGTGATCTGGTCTTATATTAAGAGGCAAAGGGCCCGGACTCGGGCCCTTTGTCTTTTCTGGAGGACGCTAGCTCGCCATCCGATCGAGTTGGTTGCAGCTGCCCCCGACCCTCCGCAACCAGCCGCGCTGTTGCCGTTTCGATTCGCTTCTGAAGAGCGATCATGAACTCCGCCCGCTTCAGTCCCGGCGGAATCGGCTGGAGAAACTCCAGGACGATGCGGCCCGGTTTCTTGAGGAAGCCGGCGGGGCCGGTCCAGAACAGGCCGGAATTGAGGGCCGCCGGCACGCATGGAGCGTTCAGCAGACTATAGAGGCCAGCCACCCCCGGCTTGTAGTCCGGCGGCGCACCAGGCTTTTTCCGCGTTCCCTCAGGGAAGATGATAATTGGAAAACCCGCTGCAATCGCCTCTCGCCCCTGCCTAGCAAGATCGCGCATGGCCGCGGATCCGGCGTCGCGATGGATGAAAATCATCCGAGCCTTCATCGCGTACCAGCCGTAGAATGGCACCCATGACAATTCGTTCTTGATCACAACCTTCGCGTCGCGAACAATCAGATAAAGCGCAATCGTGTCCCACATGCTCATGTGTTTCGATGCAATCAGTACTGCACCCTCCGGAACAGCTCCGCGCACTTCATAGTCAAGCCCCGCGATCTGCTTCAGCCCCCATAGGGTAAGGCGCGACCAGGACTTCGATGCCAGTACCGTAAACCGCCGCGGCGCCGCCAGCGCCCACAGGAATCCGAGATTACAGGCGACACTGACAACCGCGAACCACGCGAAGAACAGAACGGAGCGAAGGAGAATCATGCGTGTCGTCCGGTATAGACGGGCAAGCGAATGTCAGCCGCTTCGACGGTCGTTCAATCCCCTGTCCTGGGAAATGAAGCGGTTCAGCACGAAGCTTGCGAGATATTTCGCGTACTCGGCATGCAAGAGACGAACGGTATGCGGATTGCGCCACCATGCCTTGAAGTCAACGCCGTCGGGCTCGACCGGATAGGGTTCGATTTTTACACTGGGCATGTCGGTCGAGAACTCGGCCATGCTGCGCGGCATGTGATAGTTTGCGGTAACGAGAATGAGACTCTTGAACCTGTGAGTCTTCATCCAACCCGTCGCTTCGGCGGCATTCTCGCGGGTGTCTTCCGCGGCAAAATCGAGATCAGCACAGCAGTCGAATTTCGGCCCGCCGTGAGCAATCTGCTTGATCTCAGGCTTGGTGATGGATGGATGCACGCCAGTGATAAGCAGCCGCTTGGCAGCGCCGTGCTCTAACAGGCGTACCGCCGTGTCGAGCCGCGCATCGCCGCCGGTCAGCGCCACAATCGCGTCGGCGCGCGTGAGCGATGCGGGCTTGTGTGGGAGAGTCGCAGCAAAAACCAGAAAACCAAGAATATAGACGAGCACCGCCCCGAGCAGCACTCTCGCCACATAGACAACCGACCTTTTCGCTCTCTCCAATCCTGTTCCTCGCATGAACCGAGGTTTTAGCGCAATCCGGCCATGCGGTCAGTAAATCCTGCGTAAGACCGCAAGAACCGAAATACGGGCGGTGATAAGGGCAATGAGCCCCGCGGTGAGCGGCACAACCACGAGCAGGCCAATTTCGGACGGCCTCAGGGTAAGCGGGGGCAGGAACGGGACCGGTTCGATGCCTGCCGCCTCCAATCCGCGCGCCAGAGTAAACAGAAGGGCCGCCAGCACGCTGCCTAGCGTTCCGGCCGCGAGCGCGGCGATGAAGTAATGCCATTGGAATGCGCGGGCGATGAATCCCGACCGCGCCCCCATCTGGTGTAAGAGCTCAACGATCTCATGATGCGCTTCCAGGCCAGCACGCGTCGCGAATGTCACCGTCGCGGCTGTCGCCAGCGCGATAAGGGCAAGGATACCATAGGCAGACCAGCTGATAGCGCGCGTGAGCGATCTTAGTCGACCGATCCAGCGCGCATGATCGTCCAGCAGGGAATCCGGCGCGGCGGCCTTCAGCCGGGTTCGAAGCGAATCGACATTGACCTGTGTACCCGGTGTGATCGCCGCGTCGATCAGACGCGGCAGGGGCAGCTCGGCGACAACAGGATCTGAGCCGAGCCACGGCTTCACAAGATCGAGAGTGTCTTTTTCTGAAATCGGGGATGCATGGGCAATTCCCGGCGCCGAGCGCAGGACGCGAAGCGCCGCCCCGATTTCGGCGTCGACGGATCGGGACTTTTCCGGGGGCAGGATCTGCACCGTTACGCGACTCGCAAGACCCACGCGCCACCCTTCTGCCGCACGGTTGGCCACGAGCACAGCACCCAGCGCAAGTGCGGCCAGGAAGGCCATTACGCCAATCACCAGATCGAGCGGCGCGGCGCTCTTGTCGCGCGGCATAATGGGTTGCTGGCTGCGCGTACTCATCTCCGCGGTGTCCGGAGTTCCACGAGGCGATTGTCGACGAGGCGCATCTCACGCGCGCGCGTACTCTCGATCAGACCTCGGTCATGTGTGGCGATCAGGACCGTTGTGCCCAGCCGGTTGAGCTCCTCAAACAGGCGTATCAGGCGTTGACCGATCTCGGGATCGACATTGCCCGTCGGCTCGTCGGCAAGCAGGAGGTTGGGGCGGCCGACCACCGCGCGCGCGATCGCCACGCGCTGCTGCTCGCCGCCGGAAAGTGTCGGCGGATTTGCATGCATACGGTCTCCAAGACCGACCCAGGATAACAGCTCTTCCACATCGCGCCCGTAGTCTCCCGGATTATGACCGGCAATGCGAAGCGGAAGGGCAACATTATCAAATGCGGAAAGATGATTGAGTAGACGGAAATCCTGGAAGACAACGCCGATCCGCCGCCTGAGAGCAGGACGCGCCCCCCGCCTTGTTGTGGCGAGGTCGTAACCGAATAGCGAAATGAGTCCGCGCGAAGGTGCTTCGGCGAGATACATTAGCTTCAGCAATGTCGTCTTGCCCGCGCCAGAAGGACCGGTCAGAAACGTGAAGGAGCCCGCCTCGAGGATAAAGGTCACGTCGCGCAGCACCTCAGGCCCCGGCCCGTACCGCATGCCGACATTTTCGAAGCGAACCATCGCTGCCGACCATAAGTCCAAACGTGTTGCGCCCGATATGCGCCTTGCGGGACTTGAGCCCTTCCCCCTAATTTGCACACGAATCGGACACACTGAATGATCCTGACCTGCCCGCAATGCGCAACCCGCTACCAGACTGATGCGGCGCTGTTTCCAGCGGATGGCCGCAAGGTTCGCTGCGGCAAATGCGGCCATGTCTGGCATCAGGAGGCGCCTGAGCCAGAGGCCGAAATCGGGACCAGTGGAACTGCGCCCGCGCGGCCGGCGGCAAGCGTTCCCGAGACCATCGCGCCCGGGAACGCGGGCCGAGGCGCAGAGGCTGCTGCGGCGGAATTGGCCACTGCCCCACCTTCCGCCGGATTGGGCGAACGTCTCGCCACCGCAATCGGTTGGCTTGGACTCGCCGCAATTCTTGCTCTCATTGCCTGGTCTACGGTCGCGTACCGCGAGGCCATTGCAAGCGCGTGGCCGCAATCTTCTGCCTTTTACGACGCCATCGGACTGCCCGTGAATGCGAGTGGCATTGCGATCACGAACGTGAAGTCGTCGCATGATGTCGCCAATGGGCAGCTCGTCCTCATAGTCTCAGGCGATCTCGTCAACATCACGGGGCGGGCGATTCATGTGCCTGTCATGCGCGTCACGCTCTCCGACAGAAGCGAGCGTCAGCTGGATGGTTGGGATTTTTCGGCCGGCACGAAGATGTTGCAGCCGGGCCAGAAAGTCGTTTTCACCACGCGGCACGCCAATCCGCCGGCCTCAACACAAAATCTGAAGGTAATGTTCGCCGAGGGGGGCGGGTGAGCGGAATCGCGCCGTTGTTTTCCGAAGAGCAGATCAGCGCACGCGTCGAAACGGTTGCGCGTGAGATCGCGAACGCCCCGCTCAAGCCTGATATTGCCCTGCCCATTCTCGCCGGCAGTTTTGTTTTCGCTGCGGACCTGCTGCGCGCGCTCGCGAAGAAGAGGGTCTCGCTGCCGGTGGAGTTCATCTGGCTGCGCCGCTACGGCGCGGAGCGGCATGGCTCGGAGGTCGCCGTACTCATCGGTCCGCCGGAAGAATTGCACGGGCGTACGGCGCTGCTAATCGACGGCGTGCTCGATCATGGACACACCTTGATGAAGGCGCGCGATCTGCTGCTCGAGAACGGCGCCGCGACAGTGATCATTGCGGTTGCGGTGGACAAGAATCGTCACAACGCGCTGATCAAATCAGATTACGCCCTGTTCTCCGGCGTCACTGATTTCATAGTTGGCTACGGTATGGATGATGCAGGCCGCGGCCGCGGTCTGCCGAATATTGAAAGCGTGCAATAGAACCCTCAAAACTGCTTCAGCAGCCGATCGATATAGTCGAGCTCTTCCTTGGGGCGGCCGCGTTGTTCGGCGCGGCGGCGCAGTTCCTTTAAGATATTACGTGCACGCTCGATTGTAGAGCGGTCCGGCACTTTGACATCGCTGCCGTAACTCGGGCCCCGCCCGCCCGATTCGCGCCCCAGCGGATCCTCGTCTCCGTTGGCACCTTGCTGCCCGCTTTGCTGCATCATCTGCTTGGCGAGATCACCCGCGCTCTTCCGCATCGCCTCAAGCGCGTTGCGTTCGGCTTCGGTCGCATTGTCGAGCGCGCGCTCGCCGAGCTTGCCTTGGGCATCGCCCATCTGCCTTCCGGCTTCACCAAGGTTTTTGGTCGTCAGGCCACCCTTTTGGCCCAATCCCTCCATCAGTTTGTTGAGTTCTTCGCGGAGTTTCCCCTGCTGCTCCGCAAGGCCCTTTGGCCCCCCGGCGTTGGGATCGGGATTGCCCTGTTGCTCGCGGAATGTCTTATCGAGCAGCTGGCGCTGCCTTCCCATGAGGTCGCTGAGACCTTGGATAGCATCGCTCAGCGCCTTATCGCCCTGCCCTCCGCCTTTACCCTGCGTCAGGTGCAGATTCTCGAGCAGGCTCTGCAGCATCGCGAGCAGCTGCTGCGCCTGTTCGCGTGCGCCAGTTTGCGACAGCTGCTGGATCAGATCGAGCAGCTTTTGCAGATCCTGTGGCTTCAGCATTTTCGTGTTCGGCGGAAGGGGCGCGTTGGACGATGGCGGGTTCTGCGCGAGCTTCTGCAGATAATGGTTCAGCGCCTGCTGATAGCGCTGCAGAAGCGAACTGATGACGTCCTGCGGCGCGCCTTGCGCCAGTGCCTGCGTGATCATCTGTTGGAGACGCCGCAACTCCTCCGCTGCCGACGAAAGTCCGCCGCGCTCGAGCGCGAGCGCCGTCTGCCACAGCAAGTCCTGCACATGGACGATGTCCTGAGGCGAGTGCGCGACCTTCAGGCCCCAGAACGCCGCGCGCAGGGCAAGGTAGGTGCCAGAGGCTTTCTCGTAGAAATGCTCTGGCGCAAGTGTGAGCGCATCGAGCGCCAGCATCGCGGTGTTGCGGCTGACGTGCACATTGATCGAGAGATTCTGGCGCTGCTCGACCAGCGCGCGTGCAAGCGGATTGGTGAACACATGCGCCGGAAGTGTGAAACGCAAGGGTGCGCTGCGCGCGATGTGTCCTGCCGCGTCTTTCGCCTCGAGAGTCATTTCGACCTCGAAACCGGCATAAGGATGGGCGGTGAGGTCGTGATAGACCGTCTGGCTTAGCGTCTTCGAAGGTGACGCAAGCGGCAAGTCGACGGACAGCGCCTTCTGGTTCTTTGGCCCTTGAACCGGACGGATCAGCGCGCGGGCGGCCGTTACGCCGTAATCGTCCGCTGCCGTGAAGGCGATCTTCACGGCATCACGCTCGGTCTTGCTTGGCTTACTTGCAAAGGCAATAGCGGGCGGCTCATCGGGAATGGCTCTGACACGCCACATTCCAAGCGTCTGTCCGCCGGCATTCACGGTAATAGTCTGATCGCGGCTGATCTTGCCGTTGGCGGCATAGTCCTCGTGTTCGCCTGTGAAGGATGGCGCCCTATCAGTACGCGGCGCGAACAAAATGCTCGGTGTGCTGTTCACCCCATGAACGCGCAACGCGAGAGTCGAACCGGCCGGAACGGCTATTGGTTTCGAGGGCTCGCCGCGCGGAAGATAGATGGGGGCTTCGCCGGTATAAGCTGGCGGATCGATCCACGCATCGAGCGTTGCGGTTGGCGCGCCATGGCTTGCGGCGGTGAAAGCGGTAGAAAGCCGCCTGCTCCAGTCCGATCCCGCAACGACGAATCCGGCGAGCACAAGCAGCAGGATAAGAAACCGCAGTGCGTACGGGTCGCGCGCCGCGAGTGTGGGTTGCGGGAGAGCAACTCGCAGGCGGTGCTGCCGGTTCAGGAGCGCGCGCAAATGGGCGTTCCAAAGACCTTCGGCAACAGCGTCGCCAGTGCCAATGAGCAGGTTGTCATTGCGCTCGGTGATCGGGCGATGGACGAGCGCACTGTCCCGCTCTAGGCGACGCGCACCTTCGTGCCAATCCGGCGCGCGAAAGTCGCCGAAGTTGCGATAGAGAAAATAGGCGCACGCGCCGACGACGCAAAGAAGCGCAAGAACCTGCAATCCAGCCGGGAGCCACGCCAGAATGCCCAGCAACGCCGCGGCAACGAAGGCACCGACGATCCCGCTCGCGGGCCACAGCCTCGGCCAGATGCGCTCCCACAGAACGACGACGCGCGCGAGCGCAATCCGCCGCTCGATGCGGTCACGAAAGCCAGGGCGAAAGCCGGTCCAAACCGATAAATTCATCGTCACTCATTCGCGGCCGCACGACACTCCATCGATCGCCCTTCACCAGCACTTCCGGAGCGGGCGGCCGCGCATTGTAGGCGGAGGCCATAACGGCGCCATAGGCGCCCACGGTTTTGATGGCAACGAGATCGCCCGATTTTAGCTGCGGCAAATGATAATCTCTGCCGAAAATATCAGAAGTTTCGCAAACCGGGCCGACGATATCATAAGCTTGCGTCGGAAGACCCGACGACGGCGCCACAGACACGATCTCGTGATGGGCGCCATAGAGCGCGGGGCGCAGAAGATCATTCATGCCGGCATCGAGTATCGCGAACTGCTTTGATTCGCCCTGCTTTACGTAAATGACCTGGGCGATAAGCGCGCCGGCATTGGCAGCGATTAAACGGCCGGGCTCAAGAATGAGCGATATATTGAGACCGCGGGTGAGCCGCGCGATCATCTCACCATACCTTTTCGGATCGGGCGGCTCTGGATCCTTTTTGCGATACGGCACCCCGAGTCCGCCGCCCAGATCGGCACGCGCGATGTCATGACCATCGTCGCGCAATTGCGCGATTAACTCGGCGACCCGGACGAACGCCTCCTCAAAGGGCTCAAGTTCCGTGATCTGACTGCCGATATGCACGTCGACGCCGACGACCTTTACGCCCGGCAAGGAGGCCGCTTGAGCATACACTTCGCGCGAACGTCGCCAAGGGACGCCGAATTTCGTTTCGGCCGTCCCCGTCGCGATTTTTTCATGGGTCCGGGCGTGCACATCCGGATTGATGCGAATCGTGACCGGTGCCGTTTCACCCAGCGCGCTCGCGACCTCGCTCAGGAGCTCAAGCTCCGGCTCGCTCTCCACATTGAACTGATGAATGCCGGCGCGAACACCGAGCTCCAGCTCGGCGCGGGTTTTGCCGACCCCGGAGAACACGATTCGATCGGCGGGAACTCCGGCCGCCAGCGCCTTCTTTAACTCGCCGCCGGAAACGACATCCGCGCCGGCGCCAAGCCGTGCCAGGGTCGCCAACACAGCAAGGTTGCCGTTCGCCTTGACGGAAAACGCGATCAAGCTGCTAGGCGGAAACGCTTCCGAGAACACGCGATAATGGCGCTCGAGCGTCGCCGTTGAATAGCAATAGAAGGGCGTGCCAACTTGCGCCGCTAGCGCCGCGAGGTCGATCTCTTCTGCTTGCAACCGCCCATTGCGGTACGCGAAGTGATTCATTGCGCGAGGGGTCTCGGCGGGCGCGAGGGATCCTTCTCATTCTTGGCGGTCGGCTTACCATTCGGCATAAGGAGATCATTCTTAACGCCGCAGGCGGACATCGCGAAGATGAGGCTCAGTCCGAGGAGCAGACGCAGAATCATTTCAGCTTCTCCCGCCAAAAGGCAATTTGTTCGAGCACGCGCTGCGGCGCTGTACCGCCGAAGGACGTACGCGAATTCACCGATGCGTCGACACTCAGCACTGAAAGCACATCCTTGTTGATTGCCGATTCGATCTTCCGCATCTCTGGCAAGGGCATTCGCTCCAGCGGCACTTGCAAATCTTCCGCGCGCTTCACAATCGCGCCGGCGACATGATGCGCTTCACGGAAGGGTTTTCCAAGCGCGCGCACCAGCCAATCCGCGAGATCGGTGGCTGTGGGATAGCCCACCTCCGCCGCCTTCCGCATGGCATCCGCCTGTGGCTCCAAATCGGAGATCATGCCGGTCATGGCGGCCAGGGATAGCTCCAGAGCATCCGCGGCTTCGAAGACCGCGTGTTTGTCCTCCTGCAAATCCTTGGCGTAGGCGAGCGCGAGGCCCTTCAGTACCGCCGCGAAGGCGACGAAACTCCCGAGAATGCGCCCGGTCTTTGCGCGCACGAGCTCCGCCGCGTCCGGGTTGCGCTTCTGTGGCATGATGGAAGAGCCGGTCGCGAAGGCATCACTGAGTCTCACAAAACCGTAGGCGGGCGAAGACCACAACACGATCTCTTCCGCCAACCGCGAGAGATTGGTCGCACAAATCGCGGCGGCAGCGAGATACTCGAGCGCGAAATCGCGCGATGCCACAGCATCGAGCGAATTGCGCATTGGCCGATCGAAATCCAGCGCCTTGGCCGTCATCTCGCGATCGATCGGAAATGAAGTCCCCGCGAGCGCAGCGGCACCCAAAGGCGACTCGTTCATCCGTGCGCGGGCATCGACAAAGCGCGAGCGGTCGCGCGTGAACATTTCGATGTAGGCGATGCAGTGATGCCCGAAGGTCACCGGCTGCGCCGGTTGCATGTGGGTGAAGCCGGGCATGATCGTACCGGCATGCCGTTTTGCTTGCGAGAGCAACGCGCGCTGCAAAGCAAGCAGTCGCTCCCCCGCGCGCGCAGACGCCTCGCGCACCCATAGCCTGAAGTCCGTTGCGACCTGATCGTTGCGAGAGCGCGCGGTATGCAGTTTGCCCGCAACCGGGCCAATCACTTCCGCAAGCCGCGCCTCAATGTTGAGGTGAATGTCTTCGAGCTCGCGCTTGAATGTGAATCTCTCTTCCGCAATTTCTGCGCCGATCAGCTCGAGGCCTCTCAGGATCACCTCCGCGTCACCTTTGGAAATGATGGATTGCGCTGCCAACATCTGGACATGGGCGCGCGAGCCTGCAATGTCTTGCGGGGCAAGCCGTTTGTCGATCTCGACGGAAGCGTTTATCTCCTCCATCAGGGTCGCGGGCCCTTCGCCGAAGCGGCCGCCCCACATTTTGTTTTTGGTCATGAGCAGATGACGCCCCAAACCCGCCGCCTCACCGCTGCCGCGCTTGCGGCCGTTCTCATCGGCGCGATTGCCGTTGTTCTATATGTGACACCCTCCATGCCTGTCCATGACGCGCCCGGGCCGCCGGCCCTGCTTGCAAAGCTGCGACCGGCAGAAAAGCCGGCACCGATCCCCGCCATTGCGGTTGCCGATGCGACAGGCCGCCTGCACAAGCTGAGCGAATTCCGCGGCCGATATATGCTGCTCAACCTATGGGCCACATGGTGCGCGCCTTGCGTGCGCGAACTTCCGGCCCTTGCGGGGCTGCAAGCGGCAGTGGGACCCAAGAGCGTCGAAATTGTGCCGGTAAATGTGGGGCGCAGCACGGCAGCGGAAACGGCGGCGTTCCTCAAGTCGCACAATGCCGGCGCTTTGCCGATCTATGTGGATAGCAGCTTTGCGTTCCTGCGCGCGTTTCGCGCCTATGGCCTGCCGGTGACGGTACTCGTCGACCCACAAGGCCGCGAGATCGCCCGCGCCACCGGCGCGGTTTCATGGGACGCGAAGGACTCGATCGCGTATTTCAAATCGCTGAAGGGGACGGCGAAATCGCCGTCATAATCGCGGCAACGTCAACGTGTCGGGACAGGTTTTTCGCCGCGATAATCGTAGAAGCCCCGGCCCGTTTTCTGGCCGAGCCAGCCGGCTTCGACATACTTCACCAGGAGCGGGCAGGGGCGATATTTGGAATCGGCCAAGCCTTCGTACAGTACCTGCATGACCGAAAGGCAGGTATCTAGGCCGATGAAATCCGCAAGCTGCAACGGCCCCATCGGGTGGTTCGCGCCGAGCCGCATCGCGGTATCAATGGCCTCTACATTGCCCACGCCTTCGTACAGCGTGTATACCGCTTCGTTGATCATCGGCAGCAGGATGCGATTGACAATAAACGCGGGGAAGTCCTCGGCGTACGCAGCGGTCTTTCCCACCTTCTTCACGATGTCGAGTGCCGCCTGAAACGTGGGATCGTCGGTCGCGATTCCACGGATGACTTCCACGAGTTGCATCAGCGGCACCGGATTCATGAAATGCAGCCCGATGAAATGTTCGGGACGATCGGTGGCGGAGGCGAGGCGGGTAATCGAAATGGACGAGGTGTTTGTGGCGATCATCGTGTGTGGATCGAGCCGGGGACAAAGATCCTGGAAGATTTTACGCTTGACGCTCTCATCTTCGGTGGCCGCTTCAATGACAATGTCGCGGCCCTTGAATTGATCGAAGTCGCGGGCGAACCGAATACGGTCGAGCGCGGGGGCGATTGTATCTTCCTTGATCATGCCGCGCGCCGCCTGGCGATGCATGTTGCGTTCGATGATCGCGTGCGCGCGCTCCAGCGCCTCCGGGTTGATGTCCTCGAGAACCACATCGAAACCCGCCAGGGCGCAGACATGGGTGATGCCGGTTCCCATCTGCCCTGCGCCAATAACGCCAACCCGTTCGATACTCATGACTGCCTCGCGAAAGTTGTTCAGTAGCCGAGCTTCGTCAGCTCCGCGTCCATTTCCGGAATCGCCTTGAATAGATCGGCGACGAGTCCGTAATCGGCGATCTGAAAGATCGGCGCCTCTTCGTCCCTGTTGATGGCGGCGATCACCCTCGAATCCTTCATGCCGGCCAGATGCTGAATGGCACCTGAAATTCCGACCGCGATATAGAGTTCCGGCGCGACCACCTTGCCCGTCTGGCCCACTTGGTAATCGTTGGGCACAAAGCCGGCGTCCACCGCCGCGCGCGAGGCGCCAACGGCCGCGTGCAGCTTGTCCGCAATCTTCTCCAGAAGATGGAAATTTTCGCCGGATTGCATGCCGCGCCCGCCGGATATGATGATTTTTGCCGAGGTGAGTTCCGGCCGCTCGGACTTGGAGAGCTCCTCGCCGACGAATTTCGATACGCTGGGATCAGGCGCGGCACTCACCTTCTCGACCGCGGCACTGCCGCTGGTTTCCGCAGCTTTGAAGGCGGTCGTGCGAACGGTGATGACCTTTTTGCCAGCCGGCGCCTGGACGGTCGCAATCGCATTGCCCGCATAGATCGGGCGCTCGAAGGTCTCAGCGCTTAGGACCTTCAGAATTTCGGAGACCTGCGGCACGTCCAATTTCGCCGCCACGCGCGGAAGAAAGTTTTTCCCGTTCGTGGTGGCGGGCGCGAGAATGGCGTCATAAGCCGGTACGAGCGAGAGAATCAGCGCCTCCATCGGCTCGGCAACCATCTTGGCGTAGAGCGGAGCGTCGGCGACGAGCACCTTTTCCACACCGGAAAGCTTCGCCGCAGCCTCGGCGACTGCGCCACAATCCGACCCTGCGACGAGCACATGGACAGGCGCGCTCACCTGGGCGGCTGCGGTGATGGTCTTTGCCGTGGCATCTTTGAGGGACTTGTTGTCGTGTTCGGCGATGACGAGCGAGGCCATCAGATCGCACCTATTTCCTTCAGCTTGTCGACGAGCTCGGCCGCAGTCTTCACCTTCACGCCGGCAACCCGCTTCGGCGGCTCGGTGACTTTGAGCACCTTCAGTCTCGGCACGATATCCACGCCGTAATCAGCCGGCGATTTCTCGTCGATCGGCTTCTTTTTCGCCTTCATGATGTTCGGCAGCGACGCGTAACGCGGCTCATTGAGGCGCAGATCGGTGGTGACGATCGCTGGAAGCTTCACCTCTAGAGTTTGAAGGCCGCCGTCGATTTCACGTTCGACGTCGGCCTTCCCATCTCCCATCTCGAGCTTGTGGGCAAATGTCGCCTGCGGCCATCCAAGAAGCGCGGCCAGCATCTGCCCGGTTTGGTTGGAATCGTCATCGATCGCCTGCTTGCCGAGAATGACGAGCCCGGGCTGCTCCGCGTCGCAGACGGCTTTGAGGATTTTTGCAACCGCCAGCGGCTCAACCTCTCCCTCGACCCTCACGAGAATTCCGCGGTCGGCGCCCATGGCGAGCGCGGTGCGAATGGTTTCGCTGGCCTGTTGCGGACCGATCGACACCGCGATGATCTCTGTCGTTTTGCCCTTCTCCCTCAGCCGGATTGCCTCTTCGACGGCAATTTCGTCGAAGGGATTCATACTCATCTTGACGTTCGCCAGATCGACGCCTGAGCCATCCGTTTTCACGCGGACTTTGACGTTGAAGTCGATCACCCGTTTAACCGGGACAATGACCTTCATGCTGGAAAATGCCTTCCCAAAAGCGGCGCTTTTATCCCCGGAACCTGAGACGGGCGACCGGGCCCCTCAACACGCCGTCTGTTGTGCAGCGCAAAAACTAGGTCCGGAACTGAGGGATTGTCAACGAGGCCTTGCACCGTTCCTGAGCGGCTAATTCACGTCAAAGGGGCGGTCTAGAAGTTAGTTGCGCTGCAGCATTTCTTGGTAATATGCGTCACTCCGCCGCATGCGAACTCGGCTACTGTACGGGTGCACTTGCGCTTGAGCGAAAGCTGTAAAGTCGCGATTACGGCAAGCCGGATAGAGTGTGGAGCACCTCTCTCACGAGCGCGGCACCGGCGATATGCGAAGCGCCGATGACGGAGACGCTCAGGGTGGCGGCAACATACAGCTTCAGAATGCGGTCCATAGAAACAACCTCAGGGTGTTGTTGTCCGATGCGTTATGGCCCAGCCCGTCGAAGTTGCTGCTCGCGCCGTTGAATTTTGTGAACACCACGTACTGGAGGCCGACGCGGACATTCACGCGGGTTCCGAGCGGCGGATTGTCGCCGCCGAAAGGTGTGACATCCGCTTGAAGGATGAATCCTTGGCTATCCGGCGAGAATGTCCGACTGTCGGCGTACAATAGCGGATCGCCGTCTCCCCAGACGCCAAACGCTCCCGCACTGACGCCATAGGTATTTTTGTAATAGTACGAGGCGTTGATGTTGATTTCGTTTAGATTGAGATCGCGACTGAGGGTCCCTCCCAGTGCTTGCGTGGCGTCCAACGTTTGGATCTCATGAATATAGCGGCTGTTCAGCGTAAAGATGTGTTCGCCGGTGCCTGTGAATTGGTATGACGCATCGAGGCCGAGATCAGTGAAGTGGTCGGTTTTGCCGGTGCTCCTGTCGCGGCCGGGAAAAAAATCTGCGAAAAGCGCGAAGGCGCCGAATTCGACGTTCTGATCGCCATAATTCTGTTGCCACGCCGCGCGCAGATAGGGTGCCGCCCCATCAAGGTCGTTCGTTTCCTCGGGGTCCACTCCAACGTTTTTGAGGAAATCAGCTGATAACGAACGGTAGAGACCTGCCTCCGTATACAGATGATCATCCCACCAGGCATAAGCGTTTAGGCCCAGCACGTTCTGGGCGAGGGCATCTGAAATGAGTGTCGCGGCGTCTGGGCCCGGCATCAAATCCGAATCCGTGAAGGGAAATCCCCAGGCCGGCAGCGTCGCCCAGACATCCTGCACCGTCGGGCTGTTGTTGAGCGAAAGCCCGAGCAGGACGTCGTGGCCCAGCAGGTTCGCGTGATCGACCGCTCGAACATCGAGATTGTCCCATGTCCACTTGTGGTCGAGCCCTTCGTAGGTGATCTCGGCAAACCCGCCGACATGGCCATAGCCTCCGGCGAGGAACACCGCTGCTTCATCCAGCGCTGTATTGTCGTTCCGATGGGTGCCGGGCGCAGGCGGCTCCGGCTGATCCTTCTGCGTATGCACGAACGAGGCAATCGCCATGCCGGAGACTGGTGGTGTGAACGTATCGCCCGCGCGCAGCGTATAACCGTTCATCTTGAATTGCCGTCCGAATGGCGTCAGCTGCGGCCCAAACGCGCCGATATGGCAGGTCTGGCACGGCTGACCTGTCTGCACAGCGAAGGCGGGCACGGCCGCTGCAGGATCCGTCGCAAGTAGCAGTAACAACAAGCCGACAGAACCAGAGAGAAGGCACAATATCACTCCGTCTCGCGCACACGAATGCACGCGGCCACAAATGCGTCGTCGCATTTTTCACCCCAGCAATGATCGTCAGCAAAGCCGCCAGTGGATTCGGCAGAAACGCGCCGCTGACCTGCACTCCTTTGACGGGAGCGACGCGGATTTATTCCGCGCGTACGCTTTGGAAAATCGCCACGCCATTGCGCGCTATTTCAGCGTACCGAGATAGGCGATGAGGTCAGCACGCTGCTTGGGATCCGAAATGCCGGCGAACGCCATTCGATTGGCGGGCACCACCTGCGCGGGGTGCGCTATATAGGCATCCAGCTTCTGATTTGTCCAGGTGATGCCGGAATTCTTCATGGCGAGGGAATAAGAGAATCCCGATTTCGTCCCCGCCTTTCGGCCTACCACGCCATGGAGGTTCGGGCCGATCATGTTCGGCCCGCCTTTGACTGCGTTATGACAAGCAGCGCAGCGGCTGAACATTGCCTTGCCATTGCTGACATCTGCTGCGTCACCGGACTGGGTAAGTAGTGTCGCAAGCGCAACAGCGCCGGCGAACTGCAAACGGCTGTTCATAAAATCCCCCAGAACTTAAGTCTCTCGACTGCCTTTACTCTGCGGGCATGGCGACCCGATCGCGGATGCGTGTTCGCATGAGCGTCACAAAGGCGAACAGGGAAAACAGGGCTGCGAGCGCATGGCCCGTCTCCCACTTCAGGCGGTACTGCGCCCAGTCCGCCGGCATCGTGGCTGCGGTCCATCTGCTCAGCGCATCATTCACCAGATCGTTAAACAGCAAGAGATACAGAATGACGGCAAGATAGCAGACCGTCGCGATCAGATACGCACCTCGATTCTCGCGGTCGCCCTTGCTAACCGAGAAAAGGGCGATCGAACAGACGAGCGCCAAAATCTCGATTGGCCAGAATACGCCGCCCCAACCCCGATAGAGATGTTGCTGAACGGAAAGCCACACGGGACCGTCAAGCGCGAATTTGGAAGGCATTTCGAGCACATGCGCGATCGGCACTGTCGTTGCGAGGAACGCAACCACAAGCGCGATATTGCGGAGCCATTTCATTCAATGTCCCCCGTGGCTTAAGCACAGCATCAAAGCCCATTTTCGGAGAGACGTTCAAGAGCCGAGTTGGCCCGCGGCCACCCTCTCCTGAAATAATGCGCGCAATCCAGCGGCGAACGCGATGAGCGACAACAGCGCGGAAGTCGCGTGGCCGACCTCCCATTCCAGGCGATAGTCCTGCCAGTTTCCGGGTAGGGTTGCCGCGGTCCAGCCGTTCAAGGCCTGATTAACGGGATTATTGTACAGAAAGAAGACGCCAATCATGCCGGCATAGCACAGCGTCGCGACAAGATAGGCGCGGCGCTGCGCGCGATCGCCTTTCGCCATCAGAAACATCGCAGCCGATAGCGCCAGCGCGAAGATTTCGACGGGCCCGAACACCGGGCCCCAGCCTCGATACAAATGTTGCTGAACACTGAGCCACAGAGGGCCATTCAGGACGAGTTTCGATGGCATCTCCAGCACATGCGCGATGGGCGCGGTCGTGGCGATGAAAGCCACAATCGCCACACCGATTTGCAGAGTCCTTCTCATTTGAGTTCGGTAGACACCTAGGATCGTCGCAAATGTTCCTTCGCGGTTTCGATCGCACTGCGAAACGTGATCGGATCGGCGATATTGGGAATTGTCACGGCATCGACACCCGTGCCTTCGATACGCAAATGTCCGAATCCCAACAGGCGTCCCCAGAACGTCTGATTCACGCGAACTCCCTCAATGTTTTGTAACGCGATCTCGTTGGTCGAAAGAGTAAACAGCCCTGTTTTCTCGACGAAGCGATGCGAAGTAACTGCGATCTCTGTTGTCCATTTGCGGATCATCATCGCGAAAAAGACGACAATACCAATGACGGCGATACCGAGGACGAGCAGCGCGAGCACTGCCTTGAGCGTGTACCACCAATGAAATCTTGCTTTCGCGACGATGATTTCGCCAGAACCCAGCGACTGCTCGATATAACCCATTGGTCAGTACTCTCCGGTAGCGGGTCATGCGGGGCAAACTGGAGCGGGCGAAGGGAATCGAACCCTCGTATGCAGCTTGGGAAGCTGCCGTTCTACCATTGAACTACGCCCGCGAGCGCGGCAATCGATAGCACAGGCTGCGCTGCGTGAGGAAGTTATTTTCCGGACCAGGTGACCTGCGCGTGCGTTCCCGCGTCAGTGTTCGCAGCGGGCACCCCCTTCGAATGCCGCAGCAAGACCTTGCCTATGCATGGGTGGAAGGCAACACTGAGACTGAAGCTGCGTATTTCCTTCCATGGCCCCTTTCGTTCTGTTCGGCCGCTCGCATCTGATCGCATCGCTGCTTTCGCTTGCGACCCCGGTTGTCCTTGTCGCGCTCACACGGACAAACCGAAATCTCGACAAACCGATTCGATGGACGCTTGCGGCGATTCTCGTCGGTGTATGGCTCTGGTGGTACGTGCTCGCGTACCGTCGCGGCTGGCTGACCGTGGGTGACGCGTTACCGATGAATCTGTGTGACTGGGCCACGATCATGACCATCGTCACCTTGCTTTACCCAGGTCAACGAACCTACGAGCTTGCCTATTTCTGGGCGCTGGGCGGCACGGTTCAGGGGATGATCACGCCAGATACGCCTTACGACTTTCCGGAAGCTCGGTTCATCATCTTCTTCGTGTATCACGGTGGGATCGTCGCCGCCGTGCTGTACCTGACTTTCGGATTGCGCCTGCGCCCATGGCCGCAATCAATTCTGCGCGTGGTGCTTTGGTCATTTACTTATCTGCTTGCGGCGGGCGTGACGGACATTGTGCTTGGCACGAACTATGGCTTCCTGCGGGCGCCAGCGGCGCAGGCGTCGCTGTTCAACTTCCTTTCGCCGTGGCCGTATTACATTCCGGAACTGATCGCGCTCGGCTTTGCGTCCGCCGCGATCTACTACGGACCGTGGTTCATCGCTGATCGCATCCGCGCTGCTCGCATGATGGTCGTGCCATCGGCGACTCCAAGGCCTAGCGCAAAAAGCTGAGGCGGCCGGCGCCATATGCGCCGTAGCCGCCTCGTTCTGCCCCCTTCAATGCGGACCCTCGTTACCGCGCGGCTCAAGCCCCCACGCCGTCTGGACCCGCGGCACGGCAAGTGTGCCGTGAGTACTGCCGGACGCAACGGGGGTGGACGTCATCTTTGCGGATTCCGTCACTGTGTGGATTTGTGGCAACAATTGGGCACGTCTAATGTTAAGCGGAGGCCTTAATCCTGCACAAAGTGTTTCGAGAGCCTTAGCCCCTGGCGCTGGTAATGCGACCCGATTCCCTGGCCATACACTTCGGGCGGCGGATCCGTGAGTCGCTCGAACACCAGTCGCCCGATAATTTGGCCGTGTTCGATGATGAATGGCACCTCCCGGCTGCGGACCTCCAGCACGGCGCGGGCACCCCGGCCCCTGCCGGCCTCATGGCCGAATCCTGGATCGAAGAATCCCGCATAATGCACCCGGAATTCGCCGACGAGCGGATTAAACGGCACCATTTCCGCCGCGAAATCCGGCGGAATCGAAACCGCCTCGCGCGAAGCCAGAATGTAAAACTCGTCGGGATCGAGGACAATTGAACCTGAACGGCTGGCGAAGATCGGCTCCCAATAATCGAGGGGCTCGAGTAGGCCGCGTTTATCGATATCGATGATGCCGGTGTGGCGCCGCGCTCGCCACCCCACTTGCCGCTGTGCATCGCCCTGGAGATCGACGGTGAGCGCGAGTCCGCTCTCGATATCGGCCAAGCCATCGACGAGCGGTGTTTCCTGATGGAGCCGCTTGAGCTGCGTGTCGGTAAACTGCGGCGAGCCGCGGCGCACGCGCAGCTGATTCAATCTTGAGCCCTTCCGCACCAGAACGGGAAACGTGCGCGGGCTGATCTCAGCGTAAAGGGGACCGCGATAGCCCGGCTCGATTCGGTCGAATGCCTGCGCGCGATCGGTGATCAGCCGGGTGAAAACGTCGAGACGGCCCGTCGAGCTTTTCGGGTTCGCGATCCCCGATACGCGAAAGCTGAATTCAGCGGATTCGAGCAGTGGGACCACATAGACGCAGTGCGTTTCCAGAACCGCGCCCTGCGTCAGTTCGATTTCGTGCATTGCAACGGCGGCGAGTTTCTCACGCACGGTCGCATCTGGCCCGGGCAGAAAGCTGGCGCGGACGCGCCATGCAGTCGGCCCGAGCCGCAGGTCGAGGCTCGCCGGCTGAATCTGCGAATCCACGATATCTTCCGCGGCAACCACTTCCCGTCGGGCGCGGATCAGGCGCTTGAGAATGTGACTGGGCAAAATGCCCGTCGTATGGCGGCCATAGCCTTCGCCGGTTTCCGGGTCGGGTGTGCCGAAGAGGTTTTCCGCTGGTTCAGCCATGCCGCTTTATATGGCTCGTTCGTTCGGCGGTCATCTTCAATCCGAAACAATTCACCGGAATCGCTTGGCTAATCCGGGGTCGGATTGGCGGGGCAGCGGGGTTCGTCCGGCGGACACAGCTGCACGGCAGTCGCGAGAAATTTGTCCGCGATGTCTATCGCTGCCATCCGCGCCTTCATCTCCGGCATCCGCTCCTGCGAGAATGCCATGACGCCAGGCATCCCGCCCGCTTCCATCGGACGGCGAAACTCGCGTTGCACAACGTACATCGCGTCCCTGCCGCTGATAGCCTTCAGCAGAATGTCGACATCCAGCGGCGTGCCTTTTTGGTGTGCGCAATAGATTTGCGCATAGGCCACACGATAACCGTTTTCCGTTTGCCGCGTGGGCCCGTTGACGCGGACGCGTTGGCAAGCCTGCGTGGCGCTGTTCAGAACGCTATCGACGAGCAGTGCAGGCGCCGACCCTTTTGCGGCGTAGAAAACCTGTTCGGTCAAAATATCATGAATATCGGCTTCTGATTGGTCGGACGGGATCCACTCGCGCAGATGCTGCTGTGCATCGCCTTTGTCGGTGATCTTTTTCCAAGCCACTTGGGCCGGATACGCCGGCACCACGAGCTTCTCGCCGCTTGCGGCTAACGCGGTGCTGGCCACAAACACAGCTATCACGGCAACGACGAGACGTTTCACGCGGCACCTTCAAGATGGGCAAAGCTATGTTCGGCTCTTTGTACCTGCCATAGCAACCCTCACGTTCCCGGATCAAAGCACGGGATTGGCGGCCGCCGGATCAAAGGAGGCATTCCAGGCGAACGCGTCTTGCACTACTCTCTCGGAATTGGGGGGACAAAAGGATGCGCAAGAGACTTGTGATTAGGGCCGCGGTCGCCACGCTGGGCTTGGTGCTGTTCATTCCATTGACGGTCGCTCAAGCAAGTCAAGAGCAGATCCTCTACAGCTTCACCGGCGGGAGCGACGGGCAGCAGCCATGGGCTGGCGTCGTGCGCGACCAGTCCGGCAATCTGTATGGCGTCGCAACGTTCGCGGGTGATAACCAGAATTGCGGCCCTTCCGGT